>JAEWYE010000015.1 GCA_023458755.1 Bacillota bacterium
TTACAACGTTGCTATCTCTCACGCTGCCAAGAAACTGGTGCGCCTCATTTACGCCTTAGAGAAATCCGGAGAGCCTTACCGTCTGGTAGCGTAATTTTCTCATAATAGCCGATGCGGCGTTCAACCGGACGCCTGCTTTGCTATACCCTTTTTTAACCATCTGCTTTTTTCCACCTTCCTCAATTTCAGGCTTGACTTTTAATAGTTAATCTCCTTGCATTCTTTTTGTATAGCTTAAATCATGATTTTGGAGGCCATTTCACGGCTGATCGCCACACGGGATTCCTTGACATTCACAATTAAATTGCCCCCAATCGTTGAAATAACGGTTACATTTCCTCCAGCAACAAACCCAAGGTTTTCAAGGTGTTTTTTTACTTCCAATTTTCCGCCGACTTTTTTAATCGTGTTTTCTTTCCCAACAGATGCTAGTGTTAACGGCATTTTGTTCCACCCTTTCATAATACTAATATATTAGCAATGGCTAACCGTAAGATAAATAATAAGTTAGCACTAGCTAACGAATAATATGGTACATCATTGTATTCACTGTGTCAACCGATGATTCAAAAAATCAGCAATATGCTGAATAAATAGGTTAGCAAAAGCTAACCTATTAGGCAATTTGTTGGTCTTATAAAAAATCTGAAAGCTCAGCGTTAAAATAACCCGTATGATCTACTGGATTATATAGTCAGTTAATTCGGATGTTTTCTAACGTTAACGGACTATAGGCAGATCATGCGGGCTTGCACTACGCTTATTAAACCCTTCTCTACTGGTCAGCATCGGGTGAAACAGCGGCTTGCGGCGCTGACTTTAAAATCTTTTTGGATTGATACATTCGGAATGCGGTCAGTGCTGCACCTGCACAGCAGACAACAACCAGGATTAAATACACGCGGCTCATTCCATAAACAAAGACATCATCTCTGCCCGTTACGTAATCGCTCACCCGGTAGTTCATTTTCTGGCTCATAAAGCTGTAAAGAAGGGTAGTGGAGAAGATAATGCCGACGCTTAGCCCAAGATTTCGGACAAATGAGTTTACACTTCCGGCAATTCCCAGCTTGTTTTTGGGGCAGGAGGACATAATCAAAGAATTATTGGCAGGCTGAAATAAAGATTGTCCTACCGCCAAGACGGAAACATACACCGCGCATACGGCAAGCAGAGAATGCTCGTTCATGGTTGATAAGAATAAAAATCCGGCAGACATAAAAAGCAATCCCACCAAGGTGATTACTTCTGACCCGATTTTATCGGATAATGTGCCGAACGCCGGGGATAGAACCGCCATGACCATCGGGGAAATCATTAAAAAAAGTCCGGCCTGCGAAGGAGTAAATTTGAGCGTATCCTGAAGATAAAACGGCAGGAGAATCACGGAAGATTGAATACAAATAAACGAAATCAAGCCGCAGATAAGGCTCAGGGAAAATATTTTATTCTGAAAGATCCGTAATTCAAGCAGGGGCTGCGGATGACGCTTTTCTAATCGGATAAACAGCGCAATCAAAACGACGGACAGAAGAACACCGGATAAAATATAGGGATTTTCAAATCCAACTTTTTGTGCCTGGATAAGTACCGTAAACAGCAGTACGGTACCGAAAAACTGCAAAATTGCTCCGGCTTTATCCATTTGCTCGTTGCTTTTTGTTCCTTTCGGCAGATGTTTGAGCCCAAGCAGAAAAACAAGAATACCAATGGGCACATTGAGCAAGAAGATATAATTCCAGTCGAGTACCGATACAATGAATCCTCCGGCCGGAGGCCCGATCATTGTTCCAAGCGCAACCGCGGTGCCCAAAAGACCAAGTGCTTTTCCGCGCCCCTCATTTGGAAACAATTCGGTCACGATACCTTGGTTGTTTGCCATATAGGCGGAAGCTCCAACACCCTGAATAAACCTGCAGGCTATCAGCATAGGGAGGGTATGACAAAGGCCGCACAGAAGGGAAGCTGCCGTAAACACAACGGTTCCGCATTGAAACACTCTCGATTTTCCAATGATATCGCCAAGCCGTCCAAAGAATAACAGGGTACAGCAAATGATAATCGAATAGCTTGCAATCACCCATTCTATGGAAGACAGCGTAACATTCATCTTTTTTGACATAACGGGCAGGACGCTGTTTACAATACTTGAATCAAGCGTAGCCATAAAGGACATGGCGATTACGACAAGCAGAGTGATTGTTTTTTTGCTGTTGCTGCCGGAAACAGTGGTTTGTTGCAAGTTTAGGTCAACTTCTTTCCATCGTAACTAGTATTATTTTGAGATTTACAGAATCATTCTGCTGCTATATAATAGTAGAAAATGAAGATATTTGCAAGAATTGTGTTGCGAAAGTTTAGCACGATTTTGATATGGGGCGATAAAATGCAAAACAAGTATGTCTTTTATCAAAAAGAAATGCCGGATGCTCATTTTTGTGTTGACATTATTCATAACCAACGGTTAAAACTGGGCGAAAGCCTGAATACGCATTGGCATGAGCAGCTGCAGTTCTTTTATTTTTGCGGGGGTAAAGCATTGCTGGAATGCGGCAAAAAGCGTTTTATTGTCGCTCAGGGCGATGTCGCCGTCATTAACAGCAATGAACCGCATTATTTGGAGTGCCTGTCCGATGATCTGGATTTTTATGTGATCCGGATAGATCCGTCGTTTCTTTTCAGCAATCAGGTCGATTTGGTTCAAACAAAATATATTTCACCGCTTTCCCAGAACCGGATTTCCTTTCAAAATCGGATTGAAAACGATAAACAAATTTCCGATTGTGTGATTCAAATTATTGAAGAATATGAGTATAAGCAAATTGGTTTTGAACTCGCGGTAAAATCCTCTCTTTACCAGCTGATTGTTCTGCTGCTGCGCGGTTATGTCGCACGTGTGATTACCAAGGATGAATTTCAGGCAAAAGTCAACACGCTCAAGCAGTTCGACCGTGTTTTCGAATGGATTGAAGCGAACTATATGAATAAAGTCACCTTGCCGCAGCTTGCGGAAACAGTCAATATCAGCTCCTGCCATTTTTGCAGACTCTTCAAACAGATCACCGGAAAAACCACAACAGAATATATAAACGGAGTTCGTCTGGAAAAATCAATTGCTTTTTTAAAACAAAAGGATTTGAATATTACGGAAATTGCGCTGGAATGCGGCTTTGACAGTGTGAATTATTTTAGCCGCCTTTTTCGCAAATGCTATCATGTTTCACCGGCTAAGTTAAGGGATAGCAGCGGCAGTTATTCCTAGAAATTGCAAAGTTGTTTGGATATTCATATAAAGCAAGCAGCCGCGTAATCGACATGCACAGGGTGCCGATTGCGCGGTTGCTTGCTGTTAAATGTGAGTTAATCTTGTTGGATTAATCCCCTTCTGCGGCCTTCGTCTACGGCGAGCATACGTGTGGAAACGCCAAGCTTACCAAAAATATTCAATACGTGGGTTTTCACGGTCGCCTGAGAAATACATAGCTTATCGGCAATTTCACGGTTTGTAATGCCCCGCGCAAGTTCACACAGCACTTCCAGTTCACGTGAGGATAAAACTTCCTGTCCGGCTGGTGCTGCTGAGCTTTCATCACAGACAGCAATGGTGTCACGAACAAATTCTGTTTCTGCCGGGTTTAGTCCGTTTTTAGCAGAGTCCTGTGCGAGCGAGCGCAGCAAAGGCAAAATAGTATGCCGTTCCAAATAAAAGGGCATAAGAATTCTGTTTTCATACGCATAATAGATTGCTTCACGCAGCAGATTTTTTATCTGACGCTGTTGTTCGGGCTGCTGGGTACATTGCAATAGCATAAAGATTTTCAGCAGGCCGGCTTCCACCAGCCGCAAACGGTTTTTTTGTGCGCGCGCAAATGCCAGCACATCTTCGGTTTCTTTCAGTGCTGCCATTGCTTCGCCGCGCCTAAAAATAACGCGGGCGTGCAAAAGCCGCATAAACGGTTGAACCCGGTAGTTTTCAGCAGCTTCCAGCGCGTGCAGCAATTTATCGGCCAGTTCCGGTTTTAAAGCCGCTTCACAGTCAAGCTCATAAAGAAGTCTGGTTAAATTTAACACATTAAAATTCGGATATTCCGATAAAAGCCCATCCACATACGCGGCGCCGGCTTGAACCTCTCCGGTTAAAAACTTCATTTCCGCCACATGGTACGTGATGGTCATATCTACAACATAAACACGGGAACGCTTTTTTTCGGAAATCCGCTGGGAATGTCGCAGTGCTTCTTCCGCCTTGTCAAGCTCCATGCGGCGCATATAAACTCCGGTGAGGCCGACATAAAAGTTTATCCCGATTCCCGAAAGCATAGACGAATCGTTCAGGGTACTCATTGCCTGAATATAACATGCAAGGCTTTCGTTTAAGCGCCCCAATTCCTCATACAACTGAGCCTTTTCGTCCGTAATGTAAGTTTGAACAAACGAGTTCATTCCGGCACACATTTTTTCAGCCAGGTTAATACAGATTTCTGCTTCTTCATACCGCATGCGCTCCAAAAGAGCAGCAGAATTCTGAACAAGAATCATCGATTTAGCCACAGGCGCAAAGCCCAAAGCATCTATTTGCTCGGCGGTCAGCGCATGAAATTCAGGCAGAATGGAAGTATCCCGGGTTACATAAATTTCGCCAAACTGTATCACACGAAAAATATCGGTGCCTTCATAACATTCTTTAAACTTATCATAGATTGCACGGCAGCGTTCCATACTCAGTTGACCGAGATTGTACATAAAGCATTGAGCCGCCAAATTGGCATCCGCAATCAGCAAGTCAAGCGGAACCCGGTCAAGGTAGCCCCAAGATTCTGTGCTTCCGTCCATCGTGCGCGCAACACGCATCAGGTTTTCAAAGTCACCCGCATGGTAAAGTTCGCGCAGGGCCTCCTCCGGGTCACCGTGCTTCTCAAACGCCGCCGCCGATTTTAAAAGAAGTTTTTTCTTTTGTTCTTCGGAAAGGCGGGAAAACTGCTGTGTCAGGTATTCAGACAGGATGTTGTGATAGCGATAGATACCGCTTTGTTCGTCCACGCAGATAATCATAAGATTCTTTTGGGTGAGCCCTTCCATCATGCCGAAAAAGTCTGTCTGCGTGAATCCGTCGAACAGTTCTTCACAAATACGAAAATCGAAATAGGAAAGGAAACCCGTGCCGACCAGAAAATTCTGTTCTTCTTGCGTAAGCGATTCAAAAATTTCACGTGTCAAGTACTCGGCAGCTATTCCTCCGCCCGCACGAAACAGTATACCCGGATTTTTGCCTGTGATTTCTGCGGCAGCGGCAAGCTGCAAACCGCCTATCCATCCTTCGGCATATGTATTGATCCGGTTCAGCTCATCGTCGTTTCCGGTCAGATTCAGGGTATGCTTTAAAAAATCCATTCCTTCTTCCAGTGAAAGCAGCATCTGCCGCCCGTCAATGAATAAAAGGCGGCCGGAAACAGCGAGCGCACCCAAATACACGGGCGGCTCTTCGCGTGAAAGCATGAAAAGATGCAGATTTTCGGGCATTGCGTTGATGAAAAATTCGAGCGTGTGCATAAGTGCCTCGTCTTGAATACAGTGAACATCATCCAGCACCATGTAATAGTCTTTTTCACTGCACAGACGATTGATGAGCAATATCAGCAGATTCTCTATGTGCGAAGCGTCAATGTTGGAACGCAGTAGGGCAAGAAAATCATCGTCACTTTCTAAAAATGCTTCGGTTGCCGCCGCAAAATAGTACCAGAATGAGTATACGTTGGAGTTGGAGGTATCCAGTGAAAGCCATCCCACATTTGGCAGAGCGGTTTCACGAAGGAAAGAGGAGAGCAGGGTGGTTTTTCCGGTCCCGGCTCCGCCGCATACAAAGATGACACCCATGTCCCTACAGGCAGAGAGCTTGTCAAAAAGAGTTTTGCGCACCACATAGTTGCGGCGCGGCGCGGGTATTTTCAGTTTTGTCGAGAGCAGAAGCATACCATCCGATTGATTCATAACAGGCTCCATTCGCGGCTTTTACTAATTTGCTGTTCAAACAGTATTCTTGTATGTTCTTGAATTTCAGCCGGAAGAATTTTCATAGTTTTATTTTACATTTGACCGTGTGTTTTTTCAAGGAAAATATCGCTTTTGCGGATGGCTAAAAATGAACAGGGAGTGGATAATTCCCTCCCTGCGAAAAACTGCATATTGTCCTTTTAGGCTTTTTTTACATACATGCGGCGAAGTACCGTACAGGAAATTGTGAACAGGATACCTGCAAATACAAGAACGTACACGATTTGCAAAACATGCTGTCCCGCGATCCCGTTTTGCAGATTCTGTGCAAAATCCATGATTTCTTTTTGCGGAAGCAGCTTTATAATCGTATCAAGTGCCGCGTTGTTTTTGCTGAAGGAGTAAAAGCTTCCGGCTAAGACGGTGGTGAGCACAAGAATAGAGTTACCCAGCATATTGGCGTTGTCCGGCTTTTTGATGAAGGTGTGCAGGAGCAGGGCGAGGGATATTCCAAACAAACCGATGATCGCCATCAGCCCAGCGTATTGAAGAAGGGAGAAACCAATGCTCCAGCCGCACCATTTTAAAATTGCCAGCATGAGGAAAGCGGGCAGCAAAAATGACATGCAATAGACACAGTGTGCGGCAAGATACCATCCAAATGAAGCAGGCGAGGCCGCGATACGGTGGAGCTGCCCCTGCTCTTTGTCGTCGGCAAAAGCAAACAGGTTCGAAAAGGCCAGCATCAACAAAAACATCATCATAAATCCGATAATATTCACGCCCGCTCCTCGTTCTGTTTTGCTGTCGCCGATTTTTGCGTCCGGATTTTTCAGAAGCAGAGCAATCATATTTTTAAAATCATTGGTGTGGAGTGTTTCAATCCCATAATTGCCATTTGCGTTCACGGTAACCACCGCGTCGTATTTCTGCTTTACAAGGTCGGAATGAGGGGGCTGCTCGGACAAAAGGGTTATATCAAGCAGCTTTGAGGTTTTCGGCAGAACCGCAGTGCTGCTTTTGGTGACAATTGCCACATGTCCTTTTATTTGCTGCAGGCCGGTGACATAAACAGCGAGCAGAATAGTGGAAAGTGTAACGACGGTAATCAAAATGGTTGCCCCCAAGCGCGGTACGGTGCGCAGGTAGTTGTTTTTTAGTACACTGAGAAAGGTTCTCATAAATAATCCTCCGTTCTGAAAAAAAGATGGCAGCCCAGTACAAGCAAGATGGATAAAAGAGTTGCACTAATAAATACAGGCCAGAAATAAGCCAGGCTGTTGTCGCAAGCAATGGCAAAAAATGCGTCGTTCAGCCATTTGACGGGCGATAGGCGCGAAGCAAACGCAATTGCGCTGCCCATGCCGTCCAGTGAAAAGAATGTGCCGCCCAAAAAGCAGAGTATACTGATGACATTGCTTAGCAGCATACTGGTTGTTTCTTCACACTTGAAAATGCAGCAAAAAAAGATACCGAGCGCTGCGGCAGCAAATTCAATCGGTGCCATCAGCAGAATAAAGAAAATAGGGCTGCTTCCAAGCGTAACATGGAGTATTGGGCAAAGAATCAGCATAAGCAGCAGGTGAAGACTGTAGTCAAAAAGAAAGGAGGACAAAATTTTTGAAAAGTAAATGGGAAAACTGCCAGCCGGTGAGTAGATAATGCGCAGGTTTGGCCGTTTAATATCTCGTTCCATAAAGCAGTTGGAGGCGGTCATTGCACCGTTGAGCATACCGTAAATTAAAAACGAAACTGCGTAATATTCGTAAGCATCTTTTATATCGGCATAATTCCCGCCGCAAAGAAATCCCATAATGAGAATCAGCAGCGCCGCAAACACGGTATTATAGCCGAGCAGCACTGGGTTCTTGAAAAGATTGATCATATCCATTTTAAAAATGGCAAGAAAGCGTCTCATATCCGGTCACCCCCTAATCGCGCAGCTTGCGGCCGGTAAGCTTTAGAAATACCATTTCCAGGCTTGCGGCTTCGCTTGTGATGTTTCGGATTTTTTCTCCGTGGTCGGTAATCAGAGCGATAATTCGGTCGAGGTTTTCCACACCCTTGAGTGAGGTAATTTCAATCGTTTCGCCGTCCGTTTTTACAGATTTCACACCCTCTACCGCGTAAAAATCGTTGGCGGGTATTTTTCCGTTCTCTTCTACCTCAATGGTGTACCGTTTTTCATTTTCAATACTTTCTTTCAGCGTTTCTTTGGTGCCTTCAGCAATGATGGTACCGTGGTCCATGATGATAATTCGCGAGGAGATTGCCTCCACCTCTTCCATGTAGTGGGTTGTATAGATGACGGTCATGCCGCCGTCGCGGAGCTTTTTGATGGAGCTTAGAATATGGTTGCGGCTCTGGGGGTCGATTCCCACGGTGGGCTCGTCCATAATCACAAGCTCCGGGTGGTGGGCGATGGCACAGGCAATGTTTAGGCGCCGCTTCATACCGCCGGAAAAAGTTTTT
Organism: Bacillota bacterium; assembly: GCA_023458755.1. Classification (GTDB taxonomy): domain Bacteria; phylum Bacillota; class Clostridia; order Oscillospirales; family Acutalibacteraceae; genus JAEWYE01. Next base: position 8,464 of record JAEWYE010000015.1, read on the forward strand.
ACTTTGTCGTGCCGGCGGTCGGCAAGCCCGGCAAAATCAAGCGCTTCATCTACCGCATTTTTTAGTGCCGTGCCGTGAAGACCGTATAGCGAGGCAAAAAAAGTCAGGTTGCGCTCCGCACTTAGTTCTTCATAAAGTGAAATATCCTGCGGTACGATGCCCAGTGCTTGTTTGTAAGTACGGAGTCTGTGCCCGATTTTTTTACCTTTATAACAGATTTCGCCGCCGTCGCTGCCAAGCGCGGCGGTCAAAATGTTAATGGAGGTGCTTTTTCCTGCACCGTTTGGGCCAAGAATACACAGTACTTCTCCGCGGTGTACTTCAAAACTGATGCCTTTCAAAACGTTGTTATCCTTAAAGCTTTTTGATAAGTTTTTTACGGTTAATAAATTTTCCATTCAAATCATCTCCTGCACACTATCATACAAGATGAGCTGACAGATGCCATCAACCAAACGGCTGATTTAGGCGGTTGATTTTATTTGAAATCAGCAAGCAACCTCCGCTTTCACAAAAATTGACTTTACCGAAATGATTTGATAGAATTAATTAACTCTTTCATATAGACAGGTTGAAAGTTTGATTTGGTCATTTGAGAAAGGCGACACTGCTTTCTGCCGTGTTTTGGAAAAAGTAGGCTTTCAGTTTGAGGGTACGTTACGGAAAAATGCCGTGAAAAACGGTGAGGTGTTGGATATGAAAATGTATGCTCTGGTGAAAGAATTTGCATAAAAATATTCCCCATACTTTGTGAAGGTACAGGGAATAACGATTACAGCTTTTCATATATTTGCTGGTTTTGCGGGGTTTTGCCCAATGACTGGATACTGGATTTTCCTTCAGCCAATGCCCACGCGTAAAACGAGGAGCCCAGCCGGGTTCTGTCTCCTTTATAAATTCGATTCCATTCAAAACCCCGGAACAAATCTTTTACAATAAACTGTTCACCTGCATGAAGCTCTTTTAGTGTACTTTGCGCCACTTCCAAAAGATTCGAAATACTGGATGCCGACATAGTGAAAAACCTCTTCCTTTATGATGTTAACATATAGCCACTAGCTATAAGCTACTCTATAAAATATGCGGTTAACAGCAAGGATAGAACAAAACTTTATTTGTTGCCGTGAACGCATGTATTGTACTATAATAGAAACAAACAGGAGATGATTATAATGCATGAGGAAATCAAAAAAATCGTGATGGATTTGGGAGCGGATGTATGCGGCATTGCAAACATTGACCGATTTGCCGACGCGCCGGAAGGCTTTCATCCGAAGAATATTTATCCTGACTGCAAATCGGTGATCGTTTTTGGACTGGCACTTCCAAAAGGTCTTTTTAAAGTGGAACCCAGACTCATTTATGGGCACTTTAACTACGCCGCCTGCCCCGAAGTCGATCAGATTGCGTTACATACCGCAAAGCAGATAGAAGAACGCTTCGGCTCATTTGCAGTTCCGCTTCCGGCAGATTCGCCCTATGAGTATTGGGTGCCGGAAAAGATGGAGGGACATGGACTGCTGTCCATGAAACACGCCGCTGTTGCCGCAGGTTTGGGTACCCTTGGCAAAAGCACGCTGTTGCTAAACCGTAAATATGGCAGTATGCTCGTATTAGGTGCGGTGCTGACCGATTTGGATTTGCCGTCGGATCCGCCGGCGGAAAGTATCTGCATCCGTGGATGTAATCTCTGCATTAACAATTGTCCCGCGCAGGCGCTGGACGGAAAAACCGCCAATCAGAAAAAGTGCAGAACCAATACATACGGCACCAACGCCAGAGGTTATGATACGGTGGACTGCAACAAATGCAGAACGGTTTGCCCAAGGGCATTCGGCATTCAACAGGAGAACAAAACAGTATGAAAAAAATAGACCTGAACGGTCAGTGGAAGATGAAAAATGCCGAGCAAACGGAATGGATTCCTGCAACCGTTCCGGGCTCTATGTATCAGGATTTATTAAATGCGGGCAAAATGGGCGACCCGTTCTACGGAGAAAATGAGTACGAAGCACGAAAGCTCTCAGATTCTGATTATGAGTACACGCGTGAATTTTCAGTTGACCGGGAAATGCTGCTGCATGACCGGGTGCTCCTGCACTGCGACGGCCTTGATACGCTGTGCGATATCCGTGTGAACGGAAAAAAAGTCGCGCATACCGCGAATATGCACCGCACCTACGAGTTTGATGTAAAATCATTGCTCGTTGAGGGTAATAACCGGATAAGCGTTCTTTTTTATTCCCCGACTAAATATGCGGTGAAAAAGCAGAAGGAATACCCCCTTCGGAATTCCGCTGAAGGATACACACACGGTGCTTCCTACTTGCGAAAAGCGCATTGCATGTTCGGCTGGGATTGGGGCCCCATGCTCCCCGATATGGGCATTTGGCGGAGCATTTACCTTCTCGGTATCAACTATGCCAGAATTGAAGATTTTTTTGCTACCCAGAGTCATCAGGATTCCGGTGTAACGCTTGCCATTGATGTCACAATTGAAAAATATCAAGAAATACCGCTAACTGTCATCGCCGAAATTATATCGCCGGATGGCAGCGTGCAAACACAAAAAATGGTTACCGTTAAAAAGAAGGAAAAACTGATTGCCGAAATCCGTAATCCGCTTTACTGGTGGCCGAACGGTTATGGAGAACATCCGCTTTACAAGGTAACGCTATCCCTACTGGATGGTGATACAGAGCTGGACAGTTGTGCGTTTTCTATTGGTCTGCGCACGCTGCGGGTTGCAAGGGAAAAGGATGAGTGGGGCGAATCCTTCGCGTTTGAAGTTAACGGCGTAAGGCTGTTCGCCATGGGCGCAGATTATATCCCCGAAGATAATCTTTTTGGGCGTTGCAATGCGCAGCGTACAGAAAAGCTCATAAAAAGCTGTGTGCTGGCCAATTTCAATACCATTCGTGTCTGGGGCGGCGGCTATTATCCGGATGACTCTTTTTATGACCTGTGTGACCGATATGGCCTTCTTGTGTGGCAGGATTTTATGTTTGCCTGTGGAGCATATCGATTTGATGAGGAATTTCAAGATAACGTTGCGCACGAAATGACGGATAACGTAAAGCGAATCCGCCATCACGCTTCGCTTGCGCTTTGGTGCGGCAACAACGAGCAGGAGGAAGCTTGGAACTGCTGGGGTTGGACGGAAGTCCTGCCTGCCGAATTAAAAGCGGATTATGTCCGGCAATTTGAGGAGTTCATGCCGGAGCTTATGAAAAAACTGGACCCCAATACGATGTACTGGCCGTCTTCGCCCTCCTGCGGCGGAAATTTTGATCATCCAAATGACGAGACGGCGGGGGATATGCACTGCTGGGAAGTATGGCACGGCAAAAAGCCATTTACCGACTATCGCACAATTTTTCCGCGCTTTATGTCCGAATTCGGGCTGCAGTCGTTTCCATGCTTAAAAACAGTAAAAACCTTCACCGCGCCCAATGACCGGAATATTTTTTCGAACGTCATGGAATCCCACCAGAAGAATGCCACCAGCAACGAAAAAATCCTGTATTACATTTCACAAAACTATAAATATCCCGAAACGTTTGATTCTCTGCTTTACGCGTCCCAGCTTATTCAAGCCGAAGGAATTCGGTACGGAGTGGAGCATTGGAGACGGAACCGCGGCAGATGCATGGGTGCCCTATACTGGCAGCTAAATGATTGCTGGCCGGTTGCTTCGTGGTCAAGCATTGACAGCTTTGGCAGATGGAAGGCTCTGCACTATGCGGCAAAACGTTTTTTTGCTCCGGTACTCGTCAGTGCGTACGAAGAAGGAACCAAAGTATCGCTCCATGTCAGCAACGAAACGATGTCGGCAGTTTCCGGCAAGCTGATTTGGAAGCTGCGCGATTCTGCTTGCACCGTGTGCGAACAGTCCGGGCGGGATGTTACGGTTGACGCGCTGTCTTCCAAACAATGCATCGACCTCGATTTTTCAAGCAAGCTGAACACCAAGGAAAAGCTCCGCAATGTCTATCTGGAGTACGAATTCATCACGGACGGAAAACTGATGAGCGGCGGCACAGTACTGTTTGTTAAGACTAAGCACTTTAATTTACTGAATCCGCAAATTACCGTAACCGCGGATGAAACGAGCGATGCTTTTCTTCTTTTGCTTCGGTCCAAGGCATTTGCAAAGTTCGTTGCACTCGACTTTTCGGATACGGATGTTCTGTTCAGTGACAATTACTTTGACCTCTCCGCGGGCGAAGAGAAAACCGTTACAATTGAAAAATCCAATGCACCCAACGAAATCACGCTTGCATTCATAAAAGAAAACCTTCTTGTCCGCAGTATTTATGACACCTACGAAAAAGGGTGAACTTGTCCACATTTTCGAGTGTATAAATGAAGATGCAGGCATTCTTTGTTCCGCAGTGAGAATTACGATTCGGTTACATGACTAGTGCCTGTATAAAAGATGCAATTTTATAAATGGTCTGCTCGAAAACAGCAGTTTTTTAACAGCAAACTGCAATTTCCAGTTAAATAATTGCAGTTTGTACTTGAAAACTGAAGCAAACTATATTATAATAAAACAAATCAAAAAGCAAGGGCGCTTCTTCGATTAGGGAGAGCTCCCTTTTTGTTGTTTTAACCTTGTTTATCGTTTCAACCGGGCTGTTCCATACAACCCGTGTGGATATCCCTTGTAAACACAGGTGATAGCGCTCGAACAAAAAAGTAAAAGAGGTTAGTTTATGAAAAAGTTCAGTAAGGCCAGCAAGATTGTTGCTCTTGCACTTGCAGTTGCTATGGTTGGCAGTGTTATGAGCGGCTGCGGCAGCAAACGCGCATCCGAGACAACCAGCAATGGTTCCGCAGCATCCGGTGGTGCAGCTATGGCAGATACCATTACCTTTGCACAGGGTTCCGATCCCCGCGGTTTAGACCCGGCAATGATTGATGACGGTGAGTCCGCCAAAATCATCTGCAATATTTACGAAGGCTTGCTCAAATACAACAAAGATTCCACCGATGTTGAGCCTAGCTTGGCTGAAAAATGGGATATCAGCGCCGACAAAACAAAGTATACCTTCCATCTCCGTAAGGGTGTTAAGTTCCAGGATGGTACAGACTTCAATGCGACAGCAGTAAAGAAGAGCATTGACCGTCAGTTAGAGCCAAATGTGACCGACGATATGCCATATGCATCCTTCGTGTTTGGTTCCATTAAGGCAAAAAGCGGTGTAAAAGAAGTAAAGGTTATTGATGACAACACAGTTGAAATCGACCTGTTCAGCCCACAAACTTCTTTCCTCAAGAACTTGGCCATGGTAATGGCTGCTCCTATTGTCAGCCCGACCGCTTTGGAAAAGTACGGCAACAATCTGAATGAGCATCCGGTCGGTACCGGCCCATACACCTTTGTTTCCTGGGATAAAGGCCAGAACGTCAAACTGAAAGCAAACGACAGTTACTGGGGCACAAAAGCAAAAACACAAAACATTGTGTTCCGTTTCATCAAAGAAAACTCCGCTCGTGTTATCGCTTTAACTTCCGGTGAAGTTGACGCAATCGACGGTATTGATTCCACCGTTGTTGACCAAATCACATCCGGCGGCTGCAAGCTTTTTGAAGCCGAAGGTATGAACATCAACTACATGGCATACAACACCACAAGTGCTACCTTTAAAAACGCAGATGCTCGCAAGGCATTCAGCCAGGCGATCAATGTACCGGAAATGGTAAAGAGCCTTTACAAGGACTATTCCTCCATTGCGACCAGCATTATGCCGAAATTCATGGGCGGCTACAGCGATTCTATTAAGCAAACCGCTTATGACGAAGCAGCTGCAAAAGCCGGTTTGGAAAAAGCCGGAGTTAAGTCCATTAATATGATCACATATTCCAACCCGAGACCGTACAACGCTGTAGGCGGTCAGACTTTGGCGGAAACCATTCAAGGTTACCTGAAGAAAGTCGGCGTTACCTGCAACATTAAGTCCTATGACTGGACCACCTACAAGTCCGAAGTGAAAAAGGGCAACTACGATATCTGCTTCTACGGCTGGACCGGTGATAACGGTGATGCGGATAACTTCATGAACCTGCTTTCTGATAAAGATGTTTCCATGAACGTTGCCCGTTTCAATGATCCGGATTACAAAGCACTCATTGCGAAGGGCCTTGCTACCGATGAAGGTGACGCACGCAACGCGGTTTACACACAGTGTGAGCAATATGTTGCGGATCGCAGTGTCTGGCTTCCAATCTCTCATGCAAAAACCCTGTGCGCATACAATCCGAAAGTCAGTGGTTTCTATTATCATCAGACCGGTGTTACACCATTTGCCGGTGTGACCAAGACGAAATAAAACCAGTTTCGGAAACGACAAAGCGAAATGGTGCCGAAAGCTGTTTCTTGCAGCTTTCGGCACGTTTTTGATAAAAGATCGGTCTTGCTAAATTAGCAGATTTGAAGAAAGGGATGTATTTCATTTGATTAAATACACCATCAAAAGGATTTTACAGCTCATCCCGGTATTGATAGGGGTGTCTTTGATCGTCTTTTTGATCATGCGTGTGTTTTCACCAGACCCTGCACCGGTGGTGTTAGGTGAGCATGCCAGCAGAGAATCCATAAATGCCTGGCGTGATGCTCATGGATTGAATGCACCGATTATCGTCCAATATCTTGATTTCCTGAAAGGCATCTTCACCGGTAACATGGGAACATCCTATTATACAAATGCACCGGTCATGAAAGAAATTTCAGCTCGTTTCCCGGCAACCGTGGAGCTTGCCATCTGCGCGATTATTTTTGCTTCTGTAATCGGTGTTGTGCTTGGCGTTGTCTGTGCCGTGAAGAAAAACACAATCGTTGATTACGGCAGCACCCTGCTTGCTTTAGTGGGTGTATCTATGCCTATTTTCTGGCTTGGTATTTTGCTCATCCTGCTGTTTTCCGGCACTCTGCACTGGCTCCCCAGCACAGGCCGCATACAGCCTATGCTTGCCCCTATGGGTGGAACCGGTCTTTATTTGCTGGATACTCTCTTCTCGGGTGACTTTGAGGCGTTCAGCGACGCATTAAGACATCTTATTCTGCCGACTATTGCGTTGGCGTTGTATTCCATGGCGATTATTACCCGCATGACCCGTTCCAGCATGCTGGAAACGCTGGATCAGGATTACATACGTACCGCACGCGCAAAAGGTCTTGGAAAAGGCCGTGTAATCAAACATCATGCTCTGCGCAACGCAATGATACCGGTTACGACGGTTATCGGTCTGCAGTTCGGCTCTTTGCTGGGCGGCGCTGTTCTAACCGAGACGGTATTCGCATGGCCGGGCATCGGCGCATATACGGTCGAATGCATTCAAAAATCTGACTTCCCTGTCGTACAGGCAGTCGTTTTGCTGATCGCAATCATTTATGTGGTGATTAATCTGGTCGTAGACCTCATTTATGCGTTCTTAGATCCGCGCATTAAGTATTCAAAGGAAGAAGGTTAGTCTACATGAGTAAAGAACTAGAAGACGATATTTCCGTAGAAACCTCCTTATCCCCTCAGGAAATTCTTGAAAAGCCGGAATCCCAGTGGAAGGCAATGTGGGACAGCCTCAAGCTCAATAAGGCTGCTATGATCAGTTTGGCTTTTATTATTCTCTTGGCATTAATCGCGATTTTTACCGCGATTTTTCCGCAGATACTGCCGCATGATCCGTATGATCAGGATATGACAAAATCCTTTATTGCTCCGAATGCGCAATATTGGTTCGGCACCGACCAGCTTGGCCGTGATATTTTCAGCCGTATAATGGTTGGCACACGTATCAGCTTGACGGTTGGCCTTTTGGCGGTTGCCATCTCGCTGTCAATCGGTGTCTGCGTAGGTTCTCTTGCGGGATATTTGGGCGGTAAATTTGACGCCTTTATCATGCGTGTTATGGATATTATGCTTTCCGTTCCGTCTATATTGCTTGCAATTGCTTTTATGGCCGCTTTGGGACAAGGCATCGACAAGGCAATCATTGCAATCAGTTTGGTTTCTATACCGGAATACGCCCGTATTGTACGCGGCGAAATCCTTTCTGTAAAAGAAAACGATTATGTGCAGGCCGCGAAAGTGGTCGGCAACCGTGACGGACGTATCATTTTCCGCCACATCCTTCCAAACGTGCTGTCCTCCATTATTGTGCGTGCCACACTCGGCATTTCCTCCGCAATTCTGGATGCTGCCGCCCTTGGATTCCTTGGCTTGGGCGTACAGCCGCCGGCTGCCGAATGGGGCGACATGCTGGGCCGCGCCCGCGGATTTATTTTCCAGTCCCCGTATACGCTCATCTTCCCCGGTCTTGCCATCACCTTCACCGTGCTCGCGTTCAATCTGCTGGGCGATGGTCTGCGCGATGCCCTTGACCCGAAATCCAGACAGAATTGAGGCTGTAAACTATGTTGATAGAAGTTAAAGATCTTGTAACAGAATTTAAAACCAAACATGGTACAGTCAATGCCGTTAACGGCGTGAGTTTCCATGTGAACGAAGGCGAAATTCTTGCTGTTGTTGGTGAGTCCGGATCCGGAAAAAGCGTTACCTCGCTCTCCATTATGGGCTTGCTGCAGGGCAACGGCAGAGTATCGCATGGTGAAATTCTCTATAAAGGAGAAGACCTGCTGAAAAAATCCGAAGCGGAAATGCAGGCAATTCGCGGCGATAAGATCAGCATGATCTTTCAGGAACCCATGACCAGTCTGAATCCGGTTTACCGTGTGAAGGATCAGATCATGGAAAGCATTATGCAGCACAGCAAAATGAGTAAAAAAGAAGCTTTGGAGCGCACCATTGAAATGCTGCGCATCGTAGGCATTCCTTCTCCGGAAGAGCGTGCCGAAAACTATCCGCATCAAATGAGCGGCGGTATGCGTCAGCGTGTCATGATTGCTATGGCTCTTGCCTGTGACCCGGAGCTGCTGATAGCAGACGAGCCGACCACTGCGCTGGATGTAACCATTCAGGCACAAATCCTCGAACTGCTTTATAAATTACGTGAAAAATTCAAGATGTCTGTTATGCTCATTACACATGATTTGGGCGTTGTGGCAGAAGCCGCTGACCGCGTTGTTGTTATGTACTGCGGGCAGATTGTGGAAAGCGCGGAAGTAAATTCCCTGTTTGCACAGCCGATGCACCCCTATACGCTTGGCTTGCTCAAATCCATTCCGCGTTTGGATGATGAAAGCAATGAGCCATTGTACATGATTGAAGGCATGGTTCCGAATCCGCTGCACATGCCGCAGGGATGCCCGTTCAGTGACCGCTGTGACCGCTGCATGGATATCTGTAAAAATAAGAAGCCTGAACTGCGTCAGGTCGGAGATCATTTGGTTCGCTGCTTTTTATATGAGAACAAGGAGGCGGCAAAATGAACGACGAAATTTTAATTGATATACAGCATCTGTATAAATATTTTACCGTAGACACCAATTTCTTCGGAAAACCCACCTCTATCCTAAAAGCGGTTGACGATGTCTCATTTCAGATTAAAAAAGGCGAATGCTTTGGCCTTGTCGGTGAATCCGGCTGCGGAAAAAGCACCATCGGCAAGATGCTGGTGGATTTGTACACCCCAACAAAAGGCAAGATTATCTTTAACGGTACCGATTTGACTGCCCTTCCCAAAAAGGAACGCCGAAAATACTGCAAAGACATTCAGCTTATCTTCCAAGACCCGTATGCTTCACTGAACCCCCGTATGACGGTCGGTGATATCATTGCCGAACCGATTCTCATCAACAATCTTCGCCCGAAAAACGAGATTGAGGAACGGGTAAGCTATCTGCTGAACTGTGTTGGACTTGCCAGCAACTACCGCAACCGTTATCCGCATGAGTTTTCCGGCGGTCAGCGCCAGCGTATCGGTATTGCCCGCGCTTTGGCAGCTGAACCGAAGCTGATTGTCTGCGACGAACCGGTTTCCGCGCTGGATGTTTCCATTCAGGCGCAGGTGCTGAATCTTTTGTCCGATTTGAAGGATGAATTTGATTTAACCTACCTTTTCATCGCGCACGGACTGAACGTTGTAAAGCATATCAGTGACCGCGTAGGCGTTATGTACTTAGGCAAACTGATGGAAGTCGCGCAGAAGAATGAGCTGTACCACAACCCGCTCAATCCATACACACAGGCTTTGCTTTCCGCGATTCCCTCCATCGATCCGACCAAGCGCAACAAGCGCATCATGCTGGAAGGCGATGTACCGAGCCCAATCGATCCGCCGGAAGGCTGCCGTTTCTGCTCACGCTGCTTTGCAAGTGTTGAGGGATGCGAACAGTATAACTGCCAGCTGATTGAGGCTGCGGACAATCACTTTGTTGCCTGCAAGCTGTTTGAGAAGAAATAACCAAATCAACGATAAAAACAGGGGAAAACCCTTGTAAAATGCCTGCTGTCGGTCTGTGAAGGGAAATGTAATTCCGCACAGTACGGCCTGCAGGCTTTTTCATAAAGAAAGAAGTATGCTGCAATGAATCAGGAAAGAGTGAAACGAGTACTCGACAACATGAACGCACGGGGGCTTTCACAAATTGTGATTTGTGACCCGAACGCAATTTTTTATCTCACCGGTCGTTTTATCAATCCGGGAGAACGCCTTTTGGCACTGTATCTGAATCAAACAGGAAACCATAAGATTCTGATTAACCGTCTTTTTACCGTTCCCGAAGATTTGGGTGTGGAGAAGCTTTGGTTTTCCGATACCGACAACAGCATGGCGCTCCTGAACGGCTGTATTGACCGCAATACGGCGCTCGGCATTGATAAAAATCTTCCCGCACGCTTTTTGCTGCCGCTTATGGATCGGAACGCTGCCGTAAAATATGTGGAAGCATCCTCCTGCGTAGACCGTGTGCGTTCCCGTAAAGATGCCGAAGAACAGAAAAAGATGCGTGACGTTTCCAAAATCAATGATTTGGCTATGGCGGAGTTCATTAAGCATGTCCGTTCCGGTATCACGGAGCGTGAGCTGGCTTCTATTATGGAGGAAATCTACCGCAGCCTCGGCGCCGACGGCGGATATTCCTTCGAACCGCTTGTTGCGTTCGGCAAAAATGCGGCTATCGGTCATCATGAGCCGGATGATACCGTCCTTTGCGAAGGGGATTGTGTCCTGATTGATGTCGGGTGTAAAAAAGACGGATACTGTTCCGATATGACCCGCACCTTCTTTTTCCGCAGTGTCAAGCCGGAACATCAAATGATATACGATATCGTGCGCAAGGCAAATGAAACGGCTGAGGCAATGATTCATCCCGGTGTTCGGTTCTGCGACATTGACGCGGCGGGCCGCAGGGTGATTGAAGAAGCCGGTCACGGAAAAGAATTCACCCACCGAATCGGGCATTCCATCGGAATTGAAGTCCATGAAATCGGCGATGTATCCAGCACGAACACGGACGAAGTACAACCGGGTATGACTTTTTCGGTTGAACCTGGAATTTATGTGGACGGTGAAGTCGGCGTTCGTATTGAAGATTTGGTATTGGTTACTGAAACCGGATGCGAAGTGCTGAATCATTATTCAAAAGAATTGGTTGTCTTAAAATAATCGCATGGTTAAATCCCGCAGGGTGAATACCTTGTGGGATTTTTACATAACGAAATTGTTATACAATTATCCATAACTTGAGAGGCTTTATGAGAAAGAATAAACAGACAGTGGGACATTTGTTCGCGCTGTTTTCCTGTACCGTTTGGGGTACGACTTTCATTTCTACGAAAATCCTATTAAAAGACTTTTCTCCGATTGAGATCATGATTCTGCGCTTCTTGCTTGCAACACTGGCACTCTGTCTGATTTATCCGCACCGGATGAAAGTGACAGATAAAACGCATAACCTGTATTTTGCCGGTGCCGGTTTGTGTGGAGTAACGCTCTACTTTCTGCTTGAAAATATCGCGCTGACCTATACACTGGCCGCGAATGTCGGCGTTATCGTTTCGGTTGCACCGTTTTTTACGGCGATACTGGCACATTTCTTTTTGGACGGCGAAAGATTAAAACCCCAGTTTTTTATTGGATTTCTTGTTGCAATCACCGGCATTTTTCTCATCAGCTTTCACGGTGATACCGTACTCAAGCTAAATCCGCTGGGTGACGTCCTTACCGTACTTGCCGCCGGTGTATGGGCGGTATATTCCGTACTGATTAAAAAAATCAGCCGTTTTTCGTACAATACGATACAATCCACACGCAGAATCTTTTGTTACGGCCTTTTGTTCATTATCCCGGCTCTTTTCCTTTTTCGTTCAGATTGGAATATACAGGATATCCGTCATCTTACCGGCGGGACGAATGCCTTTAACATTTTGTATTTAGGCTTAGGAGCTTCTGCTATTTGTTTTGTGACATGGAATATGGCGGTGAAAATCGTGGGAGCCGTGAAAACAAGCGCTTATATTTATTTAAGCCCTGTGATTACCATTCTTACATCCGTTCTGGTGCTGCGGGAACCGATCACATGGGTTACATTGCTGGGAGCTTTTCTCGCTATGGCGGGATTGTTTATTTCGGAACGCAAAACGCAAAAGAAGCCGCGTATCCAAAACACAGATGAAAAACTTGTGAGGCAGGAATCAACGGAAATATAACGGGAAAGGGGAAAAGATATGCTAGGTTTAAAACGGAATACGGTAATACTCTGCGATTACGATGCAGACTGGCCTCGGTTCGCCGCCGAAACCATTCAAAAGCTGAAAAGTATCTTTAGGGATGCCGCAGCGGACATTCAGCATGTTGGCAGTACGGCCATAACCGGCATCAAGGCGAAGCCGATTCTCGACATAGCCGTTGCGGTACGAAGTTTTGCGGATGTAGAGCCGCTGATTCCAAAACTAGCGGAGAACGGATTTGTGCATAGACCGCAGAACGATGACGCTGGGCAGATTTTCTTTTCCTGCGGCGATTTTAAAGCCGACATCCGCACCCACCACATTCATGTGGTATTGCAAAACAGCGACGAATGGAACGGGTATGTCCGCTTTCGGGATTTCTTAAACTCCAACCCGCACCGCAGAAGGGAATACGAAGCCTTAAAGCTTTCTTCCATGCGGCAATTCCCCAATGACCGCTTTGCCTATACAGATTCCAAAGCATCCTTTATTCAACGTGTGATTGCCGAAGCAGGCGATTACAAAACGCTGGGGCGCGTGGTTACTGTAACAGTTGACCGGCCGCTTGGCAGTACGCATCCCGAACACAGGGATATGGTGTATCCCGTAAATTACGGGTATGTGAAGGAAATTCCAGCGGAGGATGGGGAAGAGCAGGATGCTTATGTTTTGGGTGTTCATGAACGGGTAGCCGAGTTCACCGGACAAATCATCGCTGTTATCAGCCGTACGGATGATGCGGAAAGCAAATGGGTCGTGGCACCGCAGGGAATGGTACTCTATGAGCCGGATATAAAAGCCGCTGTTGTGTTTACCGAACAATATTTTCACAGCACCTATAAGTGCCTCTACGAAAAGTCCTGCGGAGCTGTTCTGTACACCGTGCAAAACGGAGAACGGCAGTTTCTTCTGGTTACCAATTCGTCCGGACACATCGGGTTTCCAAAGGGACACGTGGAATACGGCGAAAACGAACGGGAGACCGCCTTAAGGGAGATCTTTGAGGAAACAGGGCTTCGCGTTTCGCTTCATCCGGATTTTCGGGAAAGTATTATGTACACCATTTATACCGCCGTACAAAAGGAGCAGGTTCTGTTTTTGGCTGAATTTGCAAGGCAGGATATTAAAATTCCGCTGGATGAAATCAGTTCGTATTTTTTGGTGAGTTACGAGCAGGCGATGAAAACCTTGAATTATTTTCAAGATCGTGCAATTCTGCAAAAAGCAGAAGCCGCGCTGAATCTGAAAAAATAAACAGGGATTGTGTTCATGGTACAATTCTCACAGGGGTTTTGGAACCTGATAGATATAGCGGTTTCCGCTTTTTCCAATACGCTCCACCGCCTTGACCGCGTGCAGAACATTTAGTGCTGTTCCGGCGGCGTGGGGAGACAATTTCGCTGTTTTTTGAAAATCTTTTGATGTAAAAGATTGCGGCAGATTTGGCGGCAGGAGTTTTCGGTAATCTTCGGGACTGACGATTTCCACAATATCCAGAAGTGCTGTTGGAATCCGTTCATAACGGGTGGCCCCCTTTTTACCATCGGCACTCCAGCCGTTTAAAATCCGGTATTCTTCCAACTCTAAAAGCGGAATGCTCAAACGCAGGTTTGTATGTAACAACAGACTTTTTATTTTGTAAAGCTCTGTGCAAATATCGCAGGGTGCGCCGGTTTTTGGTGACTTGCGCTTTTTAGTAACTTCGCCAGTCGCTTCATCTATCCAGCACAGCCATTTCGTTTTTGCAATCGGGTACACTACGGTAACCTCGTATTCCGGCAAAAACGCTTCCAGTTTTCGCCGCAGGACATTAAAGCTTCTTGTTTGAATTTCCGTAATACCGCTGTCGTTTTTGATATCCGCCACAAAACGGCCTACCTTCACTTCATGGTTGGCTTCTGTAGGCTCATAATATTTTTTCAGTACAGCGTGCAGCCGCTTCTCACCAAGCGTACCGATTGTGTTTCTCTCAGCTTGCCTGCTGTTATAAAATGTATCTTTACATAAGTTTTTAAATCTCTCAAAATCATTTATCATTCGATTTCACCAACTTATTATGAATATCATTAGTCTATTATACTTATTGTATAATCCATGTGACTTTATAACATCAAAAAGTATATGATAGTTATTCGCGTTATCATTATACGATAGAATAATTTGCAAGGCAACTCATGCCCTTTTTCTCTTTTGACTTATGCAAAAAAGTAAAAGGAAAAACAAATTGCATTTCTTATAGTTTCGTGATAAAATTAAAATAGAAATTTACTTATTGGAATATATGAAATTATTTGTCGATTCTTATAGATATAGGAGGTAAACAAAATTGACGAAAAAAACAATTCGAATCATTGAAATTGCGCTGGGCGCTGTGCTGGTTCTCTTGATTGTTATTCTGTTTGTTTTTGTAAAACCGCAGAACCGCAAACCCAGTCCTCCTGCTTCGGCGGTCAGCAGCACGGTGACAAGTATAGAAAGTTCGAGTTCCGAACCGGAATCCTCTGTGGCAAGTTCTGAGGTGACCAGTTCTAAGGCATCTTCCGTTTCTTCCGCAAGCGCAAGCAGCAAACCGGTTGAAACCGTGACCGTGACCATTCCGGAAGGTTATACGCTGCAAAAGATCTGCCAAAGGCTTGCGAATAATGGAGTAGGTGATTACAATACGCTGTTTAAAACAGCGACTACCTATAATTTCAGCAGTTACTCCTGTATCGCGAACGCAAGCAAAAAAAATCGATGCTTTACTCTGGAAGGCTATTTATTCCCGGCTACCTATGAGTTTACCAAAGGCGAAGCGCCCGAAAAGGTGTTTGGTAAAATGCTGAGCGCCTTTGAGTCAAACACCGCGGTTTATAAAAGTCAGGCAGCAAAAACCGGGCTGACCTTTGACCAGGCAATTGTATTGGCTTCCGTCATTGAAAAAGAGGCCGGCAACCTAAAGTACGTTTCCAGTGTTTCTTCCGTATTCCATAACCGCTTAAAAGCCGGTATGAAGCTGCAGGCGGATTCTACCATTACTTATATGAATAGTTTGAGTCAAGCGCTGCGTGACAAGTATAAATACTATTATAATACTGAACGGTTTGTCGGACTGCCTGCCGGGCCGATTTGCAATCCGGGCCTGCGCGCGCTGAATGCAGCCGTCAATCCCGCAAAAACAAACTATTTGTATTTTTGTACGGACAAACAAGATCCGCCGCAATATTATTTTGCCGCTACATTGGATGAGCATAATAAAAATCTTGTGAAAGCCGGACTTAATCCATAAACATATATTTAAAAAATGGCATAGAACAGGATGGAACCTTTCGAAAGAGAGGGTTCATCCTGTTTGTTTTTTTATGAATACTCCTAACCGTGATTTACAGCATTCTAAAATTGGCACATAAACATATGCAAAAATCAAATACTATAGGAGCATTCATAGCTTTTGTCCTGATTGAAAATTGAATTGTTATAAATAATTTAGATTGGAGAATACACTTTGACAAGAAACAATTCACCGCAGCAAGATAAGATAGACAGCAAGGAAGAGAGGAATCAGCAAGCGCTGTTTAACAGTATAACGAACTCTCTTTCGGTAGAAAATCAGAACCAAAACCATAATACAAAAAAGCAGGCGCTCGGTCCCAATACAAAACGATAAGAATAGAAAGGAAGCTGAATAATGAGTTCCGATCCGAAAAAGAAAAGTTCCGGAAACAGCAAAAAAGAAGGTCAAAAGTTTCCATCCAAAACGATAAAGCACGACCCGCAGGCGGAAAGCGCCAGAGCCGTGTTTGGATTGCAGGATGTCAATATGGGAAATGAAAAATGAATTCCGCACAAAATCTTTTTGATGAAATGGATACGCATTTGCTGGAGGATGAGAAGCCGTCCGAATATTTTAACAGTATTTCTGAACTCGCATTGTTCACCGAATATCCGCTTTCCATGTTAAATAGGCTCAAGCAGACCAAACAGTCGCCTCAGCATCACCCGGAGGGCAATGTTTGGAATCACACTATCCTGGTTGTGGATGAAGCTGCCCGTGTAAAAGATAAAAGCAAAAATCCGCGCGTATTTATGTGGGCGGCATTGCTGCACGATATCGGCAAGCCGAAAGCTACACGAGACCGCAAAGGTAAAATCACTTCTTATAACCACGATAAAATCGGAGCAAATTTGGCACGGCATTTCCTTGCGGAATTTACGGATGACTTATATTTTATTGAAGCGGTGACAGTGCTTGTCCGGTGGCATATGCAGCTCCTTTTTGTTGTGAATGATTTGCGGTTTGCCGAAGTGGAAGCAATGAAGCGGCAGGCGGATATCGACGAAATTGCACTTCTCGGTTGGTGCGACAGGCTGGGCAGACTTGGGGCGGACAGGAAGCGTGAGGAAAACAATGTCCGTCTGTTTGTTCAAAAATGCAAGGCATTTCAAGAATAAAAGCTTGCGCCCCCTGCTTGATACAGGAGGCGCAAGTCTTTTTAGATGAAAAGGAAACAGGGAACGGAAAGTAAGAGATACTTAAATTAATACTTATCACCGACTAAAGGCTCACTTTTTGGAGTAGGTGCATGTTGTATCTGTTTTGTTTGGTTTGGGCTTGCCGTCTGATCTTTTAGCTTGAGGAAAGCCAAAGTCTCTTTCAGCGTTTTTGCCTGACCGCTCAATTCTTCGCTGGTTGCGGCACTTTCTTCGCTGGTTGCGGAGTTTGTCTGAACCACAGCGGAAATCTGATCGACGCCAATCATAATTTGGTTAATGGAATTTGCCTGTTCGTTCGAGGCTTTCGAAATTTCGCTGATCAAATCGGTTGTCTTTTTCGCGCCGTCAATAATCGCATTGAGCGAAGCGGCGGTTTCTTCCGCGATTTTTGTGCCGTTGTCCACTGCCTGTATTGTGCTTTCAATCAGAGTGGTTGTGTTTTTCGCAGCTTCCGCACTCTTGCTGGCAAGGTTTCGCACTTCATCCGCAACCACCGAGAATCCTTTGCCCGCTTCGCCTGCTCTGGCAGCTTCCACAGCCGCATTCAAAGCAAGAATATTGGTCTGGAACGCAATATCTTCAATCGTTTTGATAATCTTACCGATTTCATTGGACTTTTCGCTAATATCCTGCATAGCCGCGCTCATTTGCTGCATATGTTCATTTCCGCGCTGTACTTCAGAAGAAGCCTGTAAAGAAATCTGGTTGGCGTTATTTGCGTTTGTCGCATTCTTATTTACCTCGTTGGCAATTTCCGTAACGGATGCCGACAGTTCTTCAATGGAACTTGCCTGTTCGGTCGCGCCTTGCGCCAAAGCCTGTGAGGCACTTGCAACCTGATCCGAACCGCTGGATACTTGATCGGCGGACTGATTGATATTTGTGAACATGCTGTTCAAATTCGAGATAATGACATTGAGAGCTGTTTTAATACTCACAAAATCTCCTAAGTATTCCTGATGAGCTTCCACCGTGCAATCGCCTTTCGATAAGCTGGTGAGTACACTTGAAATTTCGCCTACATAATTATTTAGGGTTGTTACGGTCGAAGCGAAGGTATTCGAAAGCACGCCAATTTCATCTTCGCTGGCAATAACCGGCACTTCCGTATGTAAATCGCCCTGCGCCAGTTTTTCAAAGCGCTGTACCATACTGATAATTGGTTTGGCGATTGGTTTGGCAATTCTAAAAGCAATGAGTCCGGCTATCAGAATAAAGAATATTGCCAACCCGATCAAAAGATAAATGGTGGAGTAAAAATTGCCCATCATATCCGAAACGGTTGCCGTTGCTCCGATTGACCATTTTTCTGCGCCGGATATCGGACGATAGGCGATATAATGGTTCACACCGTCTACGGTATAGGATTGGCTTCCGGTTTTGCCCGCAATCATATTTTGGGTAACTGAGGCTTGTTGTGTATTTCCGCTTTTTTTTGCCTGATCTAAATAGTTGACAAATTTGTTTACCACGGTTTTATCCTTGTTCGCAACCACTGTACCGGTGTTATCCAGAACAAAGGTGTAGCCGCTGTCTCCGATTACCGCATTGTCTACCATCGAACTGAACGTATCGCTGCTGAGCGCGGCGAACACAATTCCGCTGTATCCGCTTGCGTTATCGATTTTTGCGGCAATGTAAACAACCGTGCTGCCGTCCGATTTTCTGGTCAGCGGACTGGAAATATAGGTCACGCCGTTCATTGCCTGTTTAAAGTATTCACGGTCGGCACAACTGGTTCCTAAATCATTTTTACCGGCCGCATCGGCGGTGTGAACGTCCATAAAACCGTATTGTTTGGCTAATTTTTCTTTTGCAGCTTTTAGTTCCTCTGCTGTGGCGCCATTTTTGGTAATTGATTCATTTCTGCCGATTGCTTCAATCGCTGTTTTATACTGCGCAATTTTATTTTGTACTGCCTCACCATATGCCTGTGAAACGTGCATTACTTCAGAATCCATACTATCATAACTGGTCTTGTAAAGAGCGATGCAGGAAGCGGCGCCTAACAGAATACTGATGCTTACGGATAAGCCGATCATG
This sequence comes from Bacillota bacterium, assembly GCA_023458755.1. Classification (GTDB taxonomy): domain Bacteria; phylum Bacillota; class Clostridia; order Oscillospirales; family Acutalibacteraceae; genus JAEWYE01. The sequence continues at coordinate 27,612 of JAEWYE010000015.1, forward strand.
CCAAATAACAGTGTGCGTTTAATTGATTTTGTTTTTTTCATATTCATGTCCATCCTTTTTTATAAAATTGAGTCTCTTCTCTCTTCTAACATTTCTTTACTGTTACTACTTCATCCTATACTATATATCGTCAGTAATTAACATAAATTTATATGTGATATTAAAATTTACTAGTAATTTCACACAATAATTTCCATATAGCTTCAATAAAACGATTTCGTAACAAAATTGTAATCAATTAATATTTGATAATACCTATGGGCATTCTATGACTTTTCAATGCTTGATTCCCGTGTTATAATTTTTCCATAAAAAAGTGCACGCTTCGCAAAGGAGTATCGCCATGCAGATGAATCGCCTGTTTGAAATTGTCTATCTTTTGATGGAACGGAAAAATATTACTGCAAAGGAACTTGCGGAGCGTTTTGAAGTATCCACCCGCACCATTTACCGTGATATTGATACGCTAAGTGAAGCGGGAATCCCCATTTACGCAAACCGGGGCACTGGCGGCGGCATCCGCCTAATGGACGATTTTGTACTAAATAAATCCCTGCTTTCCGAAGCAGAGCAGAATGATATTCTGGCAAGCCTTCAAGGTTTAAACGCCATTCAGGTTCCGGATGTGGAACCGGTGCTGACCAAATTGGCGGCGGTTTTTGGGAAAAACCGAACCAATTGGCTTGATGTGGATTTTTCACACTGGGGCGGCGGAATACAGGAACGGGAAAAGTTTCTTCTGCTCAAAGACGCTATTTTACACCAAAAGGTCATTGCTTTTGATTATTACAGTACGATGGGAGAAAAAACGTGCCGCACGGCGGAGCCGCTCAAGCTCCTGTTCAAGGGGCAGGATTGGTATCTTTACGCTTTTTGCAGAATCCGGCAGGATGCCCGCGTTTTCAAAATAAAGCGTATGAAAAATTTAGAAGTAATGGAAGAATCCTTTGACCGTCCGATTCCCGAAACGACTTATACCGAAGCAGAAAACTCCTATCCGCAAAATACGGTAAAGCTTAAGCTGAAACTGGATGCATCCATGGCGTACCGCGTTTTTGATGAATTCGAAGACGGGAGTACGGTTCAGAATGAGGATGGGAGTTTTTTGGTTACCATTGATTTTCCTATAGGCGGGTGGCTGTTTGGATTCTTATTGTCTTTTGGCAGCGAGGCAGAAGTTTTGGAGCCACCGGAAATTCGGCAGGCAATAAAAGAGCAAATTCAAAATCTTTTGAAACGATATGAGTAATATGACGCACAGATGTCAACTTTAGCATGATATACTTGTTCTATAAAAATAGGACAAGGAGTTATTGACATGCAGTATGAAATTGTAAATATTCAGGAAAAAACAGTAGCCAGGCTGACCATCCGTACCAAAAACAGTGACCCGAACATGACGAAGGATATCGGCGGACTTTGGGAAAAATTCTTTTCTCAGGGTACATTTGCATCCATCCCGAATAAGACAAGTTTACATACCATCGGCTTATATACAAATTATGAAAGCAACGAGAACGGCGCATACGACATGATGGTTTGCTGCGAAGTGGATTCTGTTCAAAATCTTCCGGATGGTTTGGATGTTAAAACGATATCCGCGGGAAAATATGCAAAATTTGCGGTGCAGGGCGGTACGCAGGCGGTGGGAGCATTTTGGGCGGAACTTTGGCAGATGCAGCTTGACCGCAAATTTGACTGTGATTTTGAGGAGTATTCCGATTCATCGGATTCCAAGGATATGAATACCGCAGTCTATCTATCTTTAAACGAGTAGGGAGTAATGCCGCTATGATCGAAATACCGGAAAGCAATACCCTTGCCAATCAACTCACACAAACAATTCAGGGAAAAACTGTTCTGAATGTGACCGCAAATTATTCCCCTCATAAGTTTGCGTGGTATTTCGGTGACCCTGCAAACTACCACAGTCTGCTTTCGGGAAAACAAGTTGACAGTACCAAAGCGGTTGCGGGATATGTTGAAATACTGGTGGAGGACTGCCGGCTTCTGCTGAATGACGGTGTTAATCTTCGGTATTACGCTCCGGGTGAAGAACTGCCCAAAAAGCATCAGCTCAAAATTGAGTTCGATGATGAGTCCGCTCTGGTCTGCGCAGTTCAAATGTACGGCGGGCTTTGCGCTTTCCCGGAGGGGGCAAACGACAACCCCTATTACCTTGTGGCAAAAGAGAAGCCTTCGCCGCTTTCCGACGAATTCAATGAACCCTATTTTGATGCTCTGCTTGCCGGAGCGGATTTAAAAAAGCTTTCCGCCAAAGCGTTTCTGGCAACAGAACAGCGTATTCCGGGGCTTGGAAACGGCGTTTTGCAGGATATCCTGTGGCAAGCAAAGATTCATCCCAAACGCAAAATGGCTTCTTTAAACGATACGGTTCGATCAGATTTGTTTCATGCGGTGAAGTCTGTTTTATTTGAAATGACACTGAACGGCGGGCGCGATACCGAACGGGACTTATTTGGCTGCCCGGGCGGATACAAAACAGTTCTAAGCAAGAATACAGTTGGCAGGCCGTGCCCCGTATGCGGCGGAACCATTCAAAAGGAAGCGTATCTGGGCGGCAGCATTTATTTTTGCGCACAGTGCCAGCATTATGAAAAATAGTATTGGTGTTTGCAGTACTTATTTTATAGATTGAGGTGCAGTTTATATGGAGAAACTCGATTTCAAAAAGGAATATAAAGATTTCTATCTGCCAAAGAGCAAGCCGGCGTTTATTCAGGTGCCGCCGATTTCGTTTGTTATGGTGGACGGTCACGGTGACCCGAACGGTGCGGAGTATCAGAATGCGGTGAGCTTGTTGTATGCGCTTACGTTCACGATTAAAATGAGCAAAATGAGCGGCAATCAGCCCAAAGGATATTTTGAATATGTCGTTCCTCCGCTCGAAGGACTGTGGAATTGTGACGACGGCCCGTTCGATTTGAAACGGCGCGACGCGTGGTGCTGGACTTCTATGATACGTCAGCCGGATTTTGTAACACCGGAGGTTTTTAACTGGGCGTGCGAGGAAGCGGCAAAAAAGAAAAAAGACTTAGACTTCTCAAAAGCGCGGTTTGAAACCTATGAGGAAGGCATGTGTGTGCAGATTCTGCATATCGGCCCGTACAGCACAGAACCGGAATCTGTGGCAAAAATAGCGGAGTTTATTACAGAAAACGGATTGATGGATGATATTGGCAAAAAGAGGCGTCATCATGAAATTTATCTTGGTGATCCGCGCAAAACCGCCCCGGAACGCTTAAAAACAGTTTTGCGCCATCCGGTTCGTGCGAAATGAGGGGGCTCTATTGGAATTTATTCCGGCAAAAACAATTGTAAACCGCACCAAAGACAAAAACTGGTTTGGCTGTGATTACAATATGAACATCTACAAGGGTTGCTGTCACGGCTGTATTTACTGTGACAGTCGGAGTGAATGCTACCATGTGGACCGGTTTGACACGGTGCGCGCCAAAGAAAATGCACTGGAACTGATTCGTGATGAACTGCGCGTCAAGACAAAAAGCGGCGTAATCGGCACCGGCTCCATGAGCGATCCGTATAATCCCTTTGAGAAAGAATACCGTCTCACTAGGGGCGCGCTTGAATTAATGGACACACACGGCTTCGGCGTTGCCATGATTACCAAAAGCGACCTGATTACGCGCGATATCGACGTTTTGCGGAATATTAAGCGGCATTCTCCTGTGCTTGCAAAAATTACAGTTACTTCTGCGGACGACAGACTTTGCAAGAAAATCGAGCCAAATGTGGTGCCGTCGTCGAAACGTTTTGAAGCAGTCCGCAAATTATCTGAAAACGGTATTTTTACCGGAGTTTTGCTTATGCCGGTGCTGCCGTTTTTGGAGGATAACGAAGAAAATATACTCGGCATTGTCCGGCAGGCACATCAAAATGGTGCGCGTTTCGTTTATCCAAGTTTTGGTGTCACTTTGCGGCAGAATCAGCGTGATTGGTTTTATCAAAAATTGGACGAACAATTTCCAAGCCGGCACCTGAAAGAACAATATATCCGTCAATACGGCGATACTTATGCGTGCGGCAGTCCCCGTGCAAAAGAATTGTACCCGCTTTTTGCGGCGGAATGCGAACATCTGCATCTGCTTTACAAAATGCGGGATATTGTTAGTGCCTACAAGCAGGGGTACGAGCCTGCCCAGCTTTCCTTATTTTAAAACTGAATAAGTACGACGAACAGACACATGGCGAAATGATATCATGTGTCTGCTTTTTTACGTGGTTGTAAATGTCAGAACAGGTTGGCAGAACGAGATTGCAGATGTCGATAAAAGTATTTGTTCCGAATGCGTATTTTTCGTGTTATAATGATACGGTAATACGAATCGAAAATTTGAACTTCTAAATTTTGTAGCCCCTTTTAAGTGAGGTTTCGTATCAGAAAGGCGGAGTGCGATATGATAAAATTTAATAATCACGGTATGACACACGGCGGAAAATTCCATGCGGATGATGTGTTTTCCTCCGCTTTGTTAAAAATAATGAACCCCGAAATTGAAATTATGCGCGGTTTTCAGGTGCCCGAAGATTTTGACGGAATTGTCTTTGATATCGGGTACGGCAAATTTGATCACCATCAAGAAGGGGCGGAAGTCCGCGAAAGCGGCGTGCCCTATGCTTCGTTCGGCCTGTTATGGCGTGAATTCGGCGAATCACTGGTCGGCGCGGAGGATGCTGCGCGTTTTGACGAAAGCTTTATTCAGCCGCTGGACATGGACGATAATACCGGCTGTGGCAATCAGCTTGCCCGCGTGATTGGCAAATGGAATCCGAGCTGGGATTCCGAGGAATCCGCTGACGAATGCTTTCGGCAGGCGGTTGAAATGGCAAAACAGATTCTGCAAAAAGAATTTGCCGGAATTCGCAGCGTACAAAGAGCACAGGGGCTTGTGCAGCAGGCACTTCAAACAATAAAGGACAAAATTGTTGTGCTTCCGAAATTTTCCCCGTGGAAAAATGTACTTATTCCGTCCGCCGCCGAATTTGTCGTGTATCCGTCCCAGCGGGGTGGGTTCAGCGCACAGGTTATTCCGCTCGATTTTGACACCAATACCCCAAAATGCAATTTTCCTGAAGCGTGGGCGGGTAAATCACCGGCGGAACTTTCGCGTATATCCGGTATCAAAACATTGTCGTTCTGCCACAACAACCGCTTTTTGATTTCGGCGGCAACGCTTAGCGATGTGCTGCAAGCCTGCAAATTGGCGCGTCAAATCGAGAAAACCGGAAAAGGAGAAACCGTTCATGAGAAATAAAGTGGAGAATAAACCGTCGAAACGCACTTGTCAAACCTGCGAATTCAATTCGGATGAACAGTGTGTCATTCACGGCGAAGGCTACAAAGCCCGTAAGGAACACAATATCTGCAACGATTGGAGTATTCGTCCGGATGTGTTTGAAAAACAGGATGCGAAAAGCAGAAGGAACCGTTTATGAGTGCAACTTTGTCTGCCGCAATCTGCGTATTGAATTCCAAGTATATTCATTCCTCGCTTGCGCCGTGGTGCCTGCTGGCGGGCGTTGACGCATATGGGGAACCGGGTATTACCGCTCAGGTTATGGAAGGCACCATCAACGAGAAAATTGAACAGGTAACGCGGCGCATTGTTGCCCAAAACCCGCAGGTAATCGGTTTTTGCTGTTATATCTGGAATATCACCGCCACCAAGGAACTGATACGGCAAATAAAAGATCAGCTGCCGGAGGCCGTTGTTGTTCTGGGCGGGCCAGAGGTAAGCTATCACCCGGAAGAAATCCTGCGTGAGGAACCGTTGGTTCAGTATGTCATTTCCGGTGAGGGGGAAGAACCGTTTGCCCTGCTTTTAAATGCCATACGCAACGGGGAAGAGCCAAGCGGCATTGACGGCCTTTGCTGCCGCAAAGAGGGGAAAATAGGAATCGTTCCGCCGCATACCCCGTCAAAAGAACCGCCCAGTCCGTATACACCGGCTTATTTCGCGGCGCTCAAAGGACGGATTGCCTATTTGGAGACCAGCCGTGGCTGCCCGTATTCCTGCGCGTTTTGCCTTTCCGGCCGGTGCGGAACCGCCCGATTTTTTGATTTGGAGCGTGCAAAACGCGAACTTCTTCTGCTGGCGAACAGCGGTGCAAGAACGGTAAAGCTGGTGGATCGCACCTTTAACGCCAACCGCAAACGTGCGAACGAGTTGTTCCGGTTTATTATTGAAAACTATGGAAAAACGATTCCGGAAGGAGTCTGCTTCCATTTTGAACTTGCGGGGGATATTCTTGACGACGAAACGATTTCCCTGCTTTCTACTGCTCCGCTTGGCGCTATGCAGCTTGAAATCGGGCTGCAGAGCTTTAATCCCCAAACACTTGCCGCCATCCACCGCAAAACGGACGTGGAGCGTTTGAAACGCAATATCAGCCGCCTTGTAGCAAATGCCAACATGCACATTCACATTGATTTGATTGCTGGGCTCCCTTATGAGGATTTTTACAGCTTCGCACAGAGCTTTAATACCGCGTATGCACTCAAACCCAACATGCTTCAGCTTGGCTTTTTAAAGCTTCTGTACGGCGCGCCCATGCGGGAACAGCCGGAGGCATACCCCTGTGAATACGCAAAGGAACCGCCCTATGAGGTTCTTTCTACCCCGTGGCTTACCAAGCAGGAGCTCGCAAATCTGCACAGCATTGAAGACGCTTTGGAGCGGCTTTCCAACAGCGGACGTTTTCGCCGTACGCTTGCCTATCTGCTGCGGGAGGGAGAACAATCCGCGTTTGAGCTGTTCTATCAGTTTGGACTGTTTTGTGCGCGGCAGAAAGTCGACAAAATTTCGCTTGACGAATATACCACTTTGGTCTATGATTATTTCAGTCGTCAGAACAAAATCGACAAAGCTATATTGCGCGATGCGATGGTATGCGACCGGCTTGCAACCAATGCTTCGGGCAAGCTTCCGAATGTTTTGCGTGTAAATGACCCGAATTTGAAGCGCGCGGTTCTTTTTTTGGAACAGAACGAGGAAACGCGTTCGCAAAAAGGCGTAAAGCGTGGGGTGGCCTTGCTGTATTCCGAAAAACGTGTGGCATATGCCGATTATAACGGCGAAAAGAACCCCATTACCGGTGAATATCCGCTTTCAAAAGTGAAAAATTCCGAACTGTTTTTAGCTACAGAATAACGGTATAAAACATGTATGCAGAATGGAGAGACTGTCAATGATTACGACTGTAACGCTCAACCCCGCGCTGGATGTACTTTTGTCCGTCGATGAAATTATTATCGGAGAGGCAAACCGAACCCAGCGTTTAGCAGAAACAGCGGCAGGCAAAGGAATCGACGTCGCAAAGGTTTTACGCGACCTGAATTGCGAAGTAAGCGCCACCGGCTTTTTGGGCGGAGACGTTGCGCATATTTTTCTTAACTGCTTTCAGCAGAAACAAATTGAGAATCAATTTATTTCCATACAGGAAACCACCCGCACCAATATCCAGCTGTTTGACAAAAACGGGAAGCGCACCGAACTGTTGGAAAAAGGGCCGACCGTCACAGCATCGGAATGTGAATTACTAATGAAAAAGGTGAAATCGCTTGCCGCAAAAAGCAAGGTGGTCACCATCTGCGGAAGCGCGCCAAACGGTGTCAGCGAAGAATATTTCCGTGAATTGATTCGCACGGTGAAGCAATCGGGTGCCATTGTGATTACGGATACTTCCGGAAGCCTTTTAAAAATTGCGTTGGAAGAAAAAACGCATTTGATTAAGCCAAACCGAACCGAAATGATGGAACTCATGGGCAAATCCGACGCGACTCAAGCGGAAATCATCGCGTTCGCGCAGCAGCTTGTGAAAAACGGAGTTCCGTATATTCTGGTTTCACTTGGCGGTGACGGTGCTATGCTCGTCTGCGAACAGGGTGTATGGCTCGGAAAAGCACCGGAGGTAGAAGTAAAAAGCACGCTCGGCTGCGGAGATACCATGGTTGCCTCCCTCAGCCTTTCGCTGGGGCAGAATCTGCCGCCCGATGTTATGCTGAAAAATGCGATTGCGCTGTCTTCCGCGAATGCGATGACCTTTGAAACTGCGCATATTCAAACGCAGGATTACGAAGATCTGCTTTCCAGATGTGAGGTAACAAAGCTGGGTGGAGCAGAAGAATAAGCGCTTTTGCAGCCATCTATGTAACAAGAAAGGCAGCAAGCATCACGCTTGCTGCCTTTTGCTATAGTCCGTTAACTTTAGAAAACATCCAAGAAACAAGCACAAAATCTTTGATATATGGATTTTACGCTTGGAGATTGGTCTTGTTTTCAAATTAACTGACTATATTTGCAAACAAATCGCTATTTTACATACCCGTCGTAAATCTTCACAATTTTCTCCGCGTTTGGGGATACGAGCATGCTCACATAGTTGCCGCTTTGCCGAACACTGCATTTTTTAATAATTGCGTACTGCTCCGGCAGATACGTGATATTCGCGTTGATTTTATCCTGATAGCGTGTGTCCAGCGCGGTTTTAATCCGTTTTGCGGAATCGGCGTCCTTGCCCTCAATCATGACAAGCTCATCGGCTTTTATTCCGGTGGTGTCAACAAGAGCGGCAAACTGCTTTACGTCCTCCGCTTTGATTCCATAGTTAGAATTCAAATCGTCCTTGGTTAAGTCCATCGTGTCTGTAAAGGTGACCTGTGACTTGATGTCCTTCATCACCGCGCTTAAATCCACATTTGCGTTCGTCCCGCCATTTGAACAGCCGGCAAACAGGATAACGGATAGAATTGAAATCAACAGGCAAAGGCTTTTTTTCATTTTCAACGTAATTTCCCCCTTAAAGCTTATATCCTAAATAAATTCTTTTATTCCGTACAAATTTGCTTTCTTAATGAACCGAATGCGTCAGCAGATAATCCACCCACACCTGACACGCGGTATCGGTAAAGTGCATGCCTAAAATTTGCGGGTCACTGCAATAGCTTGCAATCAGCGCACCGTTTTTGTCGCGCATGACTTCGGCGACGTCAATAAAATAATAACCGTTTTGTTTGCACAAAGCCGCCAGCTTTTGGTCGTAGGCATACATATTTGCATTATTCAAATATTTGCGCTGCATGTCTTGAACCATCGGCGTGGCCGACTGCACCAGAATCACAGTATTCGGCGATTTTGCTTTGATTCGTCCAATAAGTGTTTCCATGTTTTTGACCGAACCGTCGATTCCATATACGGCAATGTCGTTCATGCCGAGCATGATGTAAACCTTTTTTGCGCCCATCGCGGCTACACTGTCTTCCAGCAGCATTTTTTTGCCGCTATAAGCGGGATGAATGGATGTAGCGCTGACCGGCTGCAATGCGTTGCCGCTGCCCATGCTGCCCTGCACCAAAAACTGTGCTTTACCGAAGAATCCGGTATCGCTTTGGCGTTTTTTCGCCGCGTACAGTTTCAGTTTTAAAGAGACGGAATCGCCGATGAATACCGCGTCATCCAAATACGACATGCTGACTTTGGCGGAAGCCGGCACTGCTCCTGGTGCTGCGCTGACCGGAGCAGCGGCACCAGTAGAGGAGAGCGAGTCCGTTTTTGCGGATGCGGTAGATTTACTGCTGGATGCGGCGGATATACTGGAAGATACAAGATCACTTGCGGAAACGGAGGATGAAGTCTGCGGCTGAGACTCAGAAGAGGATACCAAAGTTTGGCTGGGGGCTGCTGACAAGGAATCCATGCTGCTCGATGATGCGTTTTGATTTTTGGAACAGCCGCCTAAAAGCAGCAGGAGCGCAAGTGTAAGAGCAGATAGTCTGTTGCAGGACAGGTGTGTAATCTTAATGCCCATAATTAAAACCCTCATCCTCTCTGTATGATTCTCTGTTTATTCCACAAAGTTTTGCACGTTATTCTTATTTTCTCAAGGTTGCGCCGAAAAAACCGGCTTTTCAACAGATTTCCAATATTAAACATTTATGAGAAAAACTATTTTGTTTCTCTATTCTATCATGTACCGAACAATAGTACAATCGGGATTCCTAAATTTTTTTCAAGACCTACAGTAAGTTTTTCCTATATACGATTATCTTGTCCGTTTCTTTCTGTTGAGAATTCATATAATATTCTTGCAATGCAAGGTTAATATATGCTATTATCATAAGTATGGGATTTTCTTGTAAATTATTAACGAATTTTGGAAGTGGTTGTATGAAAGAAATTTTGAAAAGAAATCGGATTCGAGTAACGGTCAACAGTCGGGAAATTGAAGTGTATGAGGGCCTTACAATACTTCAGGCTTTGCTTCAGGAAGATATTGTGATTCCCCATTTGTGTTACGATTTGCGTTTGGAAAGGGCAAACGGGAACTGCGGCCTGTGCGTTGTTGAAATCGGAGAAGATAAAAGGGTTGTGAAAGCCTGTCAGACACCGATTAGGGCTGGCATGGTAATCTGCACGAACAGTGCGGGTCTTAATAACTATCGGAAAATCCGTCTGGAACAGCTTCTTTCGGATCATAATGCCGACTGTGTTGCCCCCTGTGTAACGACTTGTCCCGCAAACGTGGATATTCAGCGTTATATCCGCCATGTTAGCTACGGAAATTTTGAAGAGGCGTTACGGGTCATTAAGCAGAGCAACCCGTTCCCAAGCGTGTGCGGACGTGTCTGCCCGCATCCGTGCGAAGCAAAATGCCGCCGCAATCTCGTTGATGCTCCTGTTGCCATCAACAATATTAAGCGCTTTGTAGCGGATTGGGATATGGCAAGGGATACCCAGTGGATACCAAAGAAAAAGGCTCCGACCGGCAAGCGGATTGCCGTCGTGGGCGCTGGCCCGTCCGGCCTTACAGCGGCATACTACAGTGCGATAAACGGCCACGATGTAACCGTGTTCGAGCGTCAGCCGCAGGCAGGCGGAATGATGCGTTACGGCATTCCGGAATATCGTCTGCCCAAGGCCACGCTGGACAAAGAAATCAAAATCATTGAGAAGCTCGGCGTGAAGATTATGACGGAAAAATCCTTGGGCACACACATCATGCTCGAAGATTTACATAAGGATTTTGACGCGGTATATCTTGCAATTGGTTCCTGGCGTGCGACCCCGATGAATATCGAAGGAGAAAATCTGGATGGTGTTTGGCTAGGTATCCAATACCTGGAGCAGGTTATCAAAGGCGCAACAATCCATCTCGGTGATACCGTTATTGTAATCGGCGGCGGAAATACCGCCATCGACTGTGTGCGCACGGCTCTTCGCAACGGCGCGAAGAATGTGAAGCTTGTGTACCGGCGCACACAGGAGGAAATGCCTGCCGAGCCGTATGAAGTGGAAGAGGCAATCCGTGAAGGCGTCGAGATGCTTTTCCTGATGGCTCCCACCAAAATCACCATGGAAAACGGCAAGAAAAAACTCCAGTGCATCAAAATGCAGCTCGGTGAAGCTGACCGTTCCGGCCGCCGCCGTCCTATCCCAATCGACGGCAGTGAAATCGAAATTGAAGCGGACACCATTATCGGCGCAATCGGACAGAGCACCAATACGCAGTTCCTGTATAACGATCTTCCCGCCCGTTTGAATAAATGGGGCGATATTGAAATTAACGGAAAGACATTCCAGACCTCGGAAGATAATATTTTTGCGGGCGGTGACTGCGTAACAGGCCCTGCGACGGTCATTCAGGCAGTCGGTGCCGGACGCCATGCCGCCGAATCCATGAATCAGTATCTATTAAAGGGATATGTGAAGGAAGGAAACACCGATTACAGCTGCAGCAGAGGTTCGCTGGAAGACCTGCCGCGCTGGGAATATGAGCAGATGCCGAAACTGGCACGCGCTTCCATGCCCGCGTTATCCTTGGAGGAGCGCAAAAACAACCAGAAAGAGGTCGAACTGGGTTATGATGAAAAAACAGCCGTCGAGGAAGCAAAACGCTGCCTGAAATGCGGGTGTACAGAACGCTATAGCTGTGATTTGAGAAAAGACGCGAGTGATTATGGAGTTACTTTCCAGCAGCCGGAGCATGTGCGTGAATATATTCCGATTGTGGAAGACCATCCGTACATTGTGCGTGACCATAACAAATGCATTTCCTGCGGACGCTGTATTGCGGCGTGTGCGGAAGTGGAGGGCCCGGATGTACTGGCCTATTACATTAAGCACGGGCGTGCTTTGGTCGGCACCAAAAGCGGTTTGCCTCTGCGTGAAACCGACTGCGTCAACTGCGGTCAGTGCGCCAATGCCTGCCCGTGCGGCGCGCTTACGGTAAAGAGTGAAAAAGCAAAGGTATTCCGTGCGATTAACGACCCAACCAAGACGGTTGTTGCATTTGTGGCACCCGCCGTGCGAAGTGTTGTTTCCTCCCGCTTTCATATTCCGTTTAACGATGCTTCGCCGTTTATGGCAGGTTTACTGAAAAAGCTTGGCTTTGACAAGGTGTTCGATTTCACCTTTGCCGCCGATTTGACCATTGTTGAGGAAACCACGGAATTCTTAAACCGTGTTAAAAACAAAGGTGTGCTTCCGCAGTTTACTTCCTGCTGCCCGGGTTGGGTAAGATTTGTGGAAAAACGCTATCCGGAAATTGTCCCTTACCTTTCCACCTGCAAATCGCCGCAGATGATGATGGGTGCGACCGTAAAAAATCACTTTGCAAAGCTTGCGGACATTAAAAAGGAAGATTTGTTTGTGGTTTCCATCGTTCCCTGTATTGCAAAGAAGTTTGAAGCCGCGCGTCCGGAGTTTGCGGAAAACGGAATCCGTGATGTCGACGCCGTGATTACTTCAAAAGAAATGCTCGATATGATGGCGCTTACCAATACAGAGGTTGAGGATATTGTTCCTTGTGAATTTGACGAGCCCTATAAGCAGGTTTCAGGTGCGGGCATCCTGTTTGGGGCTTCCGGCGGTGTCGCGGAGGCAGCGCTGCGTATGGCCGTTGAAAAAGTAACCGGAAAGCCGCTCACCGAGCATCTGGATTTTGAAGAAATCCGCGGCTTTGAAGGCGTAAAGGAATCGACTGTGGATGCGGGTGATACAAAGCTGCGCATAGCGGTTGTCAGCGGCTTGAATAACGCCGAGCCGATTATTGAGAAAATTATTCGCGGTGTTGATGTAGGTTACGATATCATTGAAGTCATGGCCTGCCCCGGCGGGTGTATCTGCGGAGCCGGACATCCGGTACCGGAAAAAATCGACGCGCTCGAAAAGCGCCAGCAGGTGCTGGTGAATATTGATAAAACATCCAAGTACCGCAAGTCTCAGGAAAACCCGGATATTCTCAATCTGTACAAGGAATTTTACGGAGAGCCAAATTCTCCGCTTGCACACGGACTGCTTCATACGCATTATTTCCCGCGTGTGGGGGATAGCATGGAAAGCACAGTTCGCAGAAAGCATGATTCGGCTTACGTGACACAGGAGATCGAAATTTGCGTCTGTGACGACTGCAAGCGCAAAGGAGCCACGGAGCTGTATTATATTTTAACGGATAAAATCAATAAGCTGGGCATGAGTTCCTTTATCAGCGTAAAAACAATCCGGTTAAAAGAAACCCATCCGGAGGGCGGAATTTATATCACGCTAAACGGAAAACGTATTGAGAAACAGGAACTGGATCTGGTATTAAAGGCAAAAGTCACAGAATAAGAAGTATCAATTATTATAAATTAAAGCCGGACGCGGATTATCAAAATCTGCGTCCGGCTTTTCTGTGTGGCGGAAGTTTGCTTCGCTCCTTGACCCCCATAGAGTGCAGCAGAAATTGCTCTAAAATAAAAAGAGATGAAGGGGCACAGCCCCTTCATTCTTAAAAATTACTCTTCACAAATCCAAGAAACGCCGATTGCGCCAAGCCCGATATTAATACAGATAACCGGCCCGACCGTGCTGATTTTCAGCTCCGCGTTCGGTAAACTGCGCCGAATTTCGGCGGTCAGCGGCCCGATGGCCGTATGGTCATCCAAAGCCTGAATTACAATTTTGGTTGCGTTTTTCGGAATGCGGTTCGTAAGTTTCTGAATCAGCTCCCGTTTTCCGCGCGCGGTACCCTGCGCGACTAAAGCGCCTTCCTCACACAGCAGGATGGGGCGCAGATTCAAAATCGTGCCGACGGACTGTCTTACCAGCGTGAGCCTGCCGCTTCTGCGTAAAGCGTCCATATTGTTTACAGAAAAGGCAATGCCAATATTATCGCGTATCGCTTCCAGTTTTGCGGCAACCTCTTTTAGAGAATACCCGCTGCGCACAAATTCCACCGATTTTTTCATAAACAGCGAAAGGCCGCCCGCTGTTGTGTGGGAGTCCACCACGATGATCTTGTCGGAATTCACGGTTTTGGCGGCGAGGGACGCACAGCTGTAGGTGCCGCTTAAGCGAGAGGAAATAACGGGGCAGATTACCTCATAATTCTGGCGGATGAGTTCTTCGAAAATACTCATGAACTCAGAAAGGGAGGCCTGCGAAGTTTTGCATTTGCTGGGGTGACGCGCAATCAGCGCTTCAAAATCGCCGTTGTGATCGCCGTAGCTTTCCACAAAAAGCTGTCCAGCTACCGTGTAGCTCATCGGAACGATTTTTACACCCATTGCCTCTGTTTCCGCCTTCGTCAGGTAGGCGGTGCTGTCGGTTACGAGTGCAATCACAGTTTACTCACCCCGATTTTCCGAAAACGGTTATAGCGATTTTCCAGAAGTTCTTCCATATTGAGTGATTTATTTTTCAAAATTGTGTGATACAGTTCGTCCTTTAGGTTTTCATATACTTCACCGAAGTTGTTTTTCGGTTCTTCAATGATCTTTTCAATCACACCGAAGCCAAGCAAATCTTCCGCAGTAATTTTCAGGCATTGCGCGGCATCCTTCACTTTGGAACTGTCCTTCCAAAGAATACTGGCACAGCCTTCCGGTGAAATAACGGAGTAGACCGAATTTTCAAGCATCCATACTTCGTCCGCAACCGCCAGCGCAAGCGCGCCGCCGCTGCCGCCTTCTCCAATCAGGATGGAGATAACCGGCGTTTTGAGCGTCATCATTTCCATTAAATTTTCTGCAATCGCCTGTCCCTGTCCGCGTTCCTCCGCGGCAATGCCGCAGTACGCGCCCGAGGTGTCAACAAAACAAATTACCGGTCTGCCGAATTTTTCAGCCAGCTTCATCTGGCGAAGGGCCTTGCGGTAGCCTTCCGGGTGAGCGGAGCCAAAATTGCGCATGACCTTTTGTTTGGTATCGCTGCCCTTCTCAAGCGCGATTACCGTAACCGGCATACCGTTTAAGCGGGCGATTCCCGCAACGATTGCCTTGTCGTCCGCAAAGCGGCGGTCACCGTGGAGCTCTACGAAATCTTCAAATATATTCTGAATAAAGCTAAGGCCGGTCGGTCTGCCTTTTGCTCTGGCAGCAGTAAGTCTTTCGAATGCTTCCATTTTTTACACCTCCCTTTGGTGCAGTGACAGCAGGGTTGTAAGAAGCGCTTTTTGCTCGGTGCGCTTTACAATCTGGTCAACAAAACCCTTTTCAAACAAAAATTCGGAACGCTGAAAGCCAACGGGCAGCTTTTGGCGTATGGTTTGTTCAATTACGCGCGGTCCCGCGAACCCGATGAGTGCATTCGGTTCCGCAATCGTGATGTCCGCTTCCATTGCAAAGCTGGCGGTTACGCCTCCGGTGGTCGGGTCGGTCAGCACCGCAATGTAAAGATTGCCCGCATCACTGTGGCGCTTTACCGCGCCGCTGGTTTTTGCCATCTGCATCAGGGATAAAATGCCCTCCTGCATTCTGGCTCCGCCGGAAACGGTAAAACCGACAACCGGCAGGGAGTGTTCCGTGGCATACTCAAACAGGCGGGTGATTTTCTCGCCTACCACGGTGCCCATGCTGCCCATCATAAAATACGGTTCCATTACAAACAGGCAGCAGGCAAATCCGCCGATTTTGGCTTTGCCGCACACTACCGCTTCTTTTTCCGCGCTTTCCAAGTAGGAGTGTTTGAGCTTTTTATCATAGTTCGGAAAATCGAGCAGGTTTTTGGAATGCATGGAAGCGTCCAGCTCTTCAAAGGAGTTTTCGTCCGCAATCATGTTAATGCGCTGCCTTGCGTTAATGCGAAAATGATGTCCGCATTTTGTGCAGATATTCAGATTCTCGTTTAAATCACCGGTAAGTAAAATTGTTTTGCAGCTTGGGCAGGATACGCACATTTCATTCGGTATATCCGGCGTTGCGTCTTTGGTGTATTTATCGTTTGTTTCCAGTGCGTTTTTGGGCTTTTTAAACAGGTTTTTCGATAACGTCATTTATTCGCCTTCTCCCGCTTTTCCATAAAGTTTGTAAAGTAGTTTCCCGATTCAAATTCCGGGTCGCTCAAAATATTCATGTGCAGCTCGCTGTTGTGGTCCACACCCTCAATTACCAGCTCGCACAGCGCGGCCTGCATTTTGCGGATGGCTTCTTCTCTGGTCTGTGCGCAGACAATCAGCTTCCCAATCATCGAATCGTAAAACGGCGGTACAAAATAGTCTTGATAAAGAGCGGTGTCAAACCGTACCCAAGGGCCGCCCGGAACATGCAAAAGGGAGATTTTTCCGCAGCTTGGGCGGAAATTCAGGTCAGGATTCTCCGCGTTGATGCGGCATTCAATCGCGTTGCCGCTGATGCGGATATCCTTTTGTGAAAAGGAAAGCGGAATATCCGCCGCAATGCGTATCTGCCATTTCACAATGTCAATGCCCGTGACCATTTCGGTAACGGAGTGCTCCACCTGCAAACGTGTGTTCATCTCCATGAAGTAGAAATTCCCGTCTTTATCCACAAGGAATTCAATGGTGCCCACGCTTGTATATTTTGCGGCCTTTGCGGCCTTTACCGCAACGTCAATCATTTTTTGGCGGGTTTCGGCACTTATGGCGGGGGAGGGACTTTCTTCAATCAGCTTTTGGTGCTTGCGCTGAACAGAGCATTCACGCTCACCCAAAGCCACCACGTTTCCGTGCTTGTCACAGAGAAGCTGCATTTCAATATGTTTGCTGGGAGAAAGATATTTTTCCAAATAGACCGCACCGTCTCCGAACGCGATTTTTGCTTCGTTGGAGGCGGTCATAAAGGCACTTTCAAAATCCTCGTGACGGGTTACCAAACGAATACCGCGTCCGCCGCCGCCGCTGCGTGCTTTTACAAGCAGCGGGTAGCCGATTCGGTCCGCTTCCTTTTGTGCTTCCTTCACGTCCTCAATCATATCGCAGCCCGGAATAACCGGAACACCGGCGGCAATCATGGTTTTGCGCGCCATATCCTTGTCGCCCATTTTCGCGATGACATCCGAAGACGGGCCGATAAATACAATGTTGCACTTTTCACACAAATCCGCAAATTTGGCATTCTCCGAAAGCAGTCCGTAGCCGGGGTGGATTGCCTGTGCTCCTGTTGCCACGGCTGCCGAGAGTATTGACGTCATATTTAAGTAGCTCTCCTGTACGGGAGCGGGACCGATACAAATGCTTTCATCCGCAAGATTTACATGGAGCGCGTCACGGTCTGCCTCCGAAAAGACAGCGACGGTCGAAATCCCCATCTCCTTGCAGGCGCGGATAATGCGTACGGCAATTTCACCGCGGTTAGCAATCAGAATTTTAGAAAACAAGGCTTACACCCCTTTATCAAACTAGAGCAAATGAAAGCTCTGCGGAAACGGTCAGCTTCCCGTCTACATAACCTTTGCCTTTTGCAAAGTAGAACGGCGGGCGGGTTTTGACAATGCTGCATTCAAATTGAATAGTATCGCCGGGATGAACCTGATTCTTAAATCGAACCTTGTCAAGTCCGGTGAACAGTGTCTGGTGCCCTTTCACAGAGTCCGCCAGCAGGACGCAGCAGGTTTGCGCCATCATTTCACATTGAATTACGCCCGGTACAATCGGGCTGCCGGGGAAATGCCCCTGCAAAAACCATTCGTCGCCTTTTATCATGCACTTGCCTACCGCGAGATTTTCTTCTTTTACTTCCGCTTCATCCACAAGCAGCATGGGCTCGCGGTGCGGCAGGATTTCTTTTAATTCTTCCTTGTTCATAGCGGTCTCCTAAAAAATCTTAAATAAGATTTGTCCGTATTCCACAATCTGGCCGTTCTCGGCACAGATATCCACGATTTCGCCGTCACAGTCAGCGGTGATTTCATTGAGCAGCTTCATGGCTTCAATCACGCATAAAACATCGCCCTTTTTCACCTTGCTGCCGATTTTTACATAAGAATCCGCTTCCGGCGAGGGGGAGTCATAGAACATGCCGACCATGGGGGATTTTACCTCTTTCAGGTTGTTAAAATCTACCGGTTTCGCAGCGGCTGACGCATTCGGAGCGGCTGCGGGCTGTGAAGGAGCCGCAGAAATTTCTGCCGGTGCGGCTGCAATGGTGCGAACTTCGGTAACAGCGGCGGGGCGCTTTTCCAAGCGAACCTTGTTTTCGCCTTCGGTGATTTCCATGCAGGTCAATCCGCCTTCGCCCATGATTTGCACAAGAGATTTGATTTCTTCAATATTCATCGTAATGACCGTTCCTTTCTTACTCAGTTACTCAGTCTGCTTTTTTAAATACGAGGCAGGCGTTGTGACCGCCGAATCCAAGATTGGTGGAAAGCGCAAAGTCAGGTTCTGCTTTGCGTGCGGTGTTCGGCACATAGTCAAGGTCACATTCGGGGTCCGGTTCTTTGTAGCCAATGGTAGGCGGAACAATACCGTTTTGCAGGACCAGCAGGCTGACAATTGCTTCCGCGGCGCCGGTAGCGCCGAGCATATGTCCGGTCATGGATTTTGTGGAACTGATGAGCGCGGTACGTGCCTGTTCGCCGAGTGCCGCTTTAAAGGCCATGGTTTCGGTTTTGTCGTTGAGCGGGGTGCTGGTACCGTGCGCGTTAATATAAAGTTTTGCATCCGCCTTGATTCCGGCTTCTTTTACCGCCAGCTTCACAGCGTTCGTAATGCCGGTTGCTTCCGGATGCGGAGCTGTCATGTGGTAGGCATCATTCGTGTTGCCGTAGCCGCAGATTTCGCCGTAGATTTTGGCGCCTCTCTGCTTCGCGTGTTCATATTCCTCCAAAATGAGGATGGCACCGCCTTCACCCATGACAAAACCGTCACGGCGCTTGTCAAACGGAATGGATGCGTTTTGCGGATCATTGGTGGTGGAAAGAGCCTGACAGTTGGTAAAACCGCCGACCGCCAATGGATTGATGGTCGCTTCACTGCCGCCCGCGATCATTGCGTCCGCGTAGCCGTGCTTAATGGCGCGGTAGGCTTCTCCCACCGTGTTTGCGGAAGTGGCACAGGCGGTGGCAATCGACATGGACGGTCCCTGCGCGTTGTATTTGATGGCAACATTACCCGCCGCGATGTTCGAAATCATCATGGGAATGTAGAACGGAGAAATGCGTTTCGGGCCGCTTTCAAAGAGTTTGCCGCATTCACGGATCATCGTGTTCATTCCGCCGATGCCCGAGCCAATGTAAACGCCGAGGCGTTCCGGATCGACTTTCCCGGCAATACCGCTGTCGTCCATGGCCTGAGTGGCGGCCGCCATTGCGTACTGCGCATAAAGGTCGGTTTTGCGGATATCAGATTTCTCCATATAGGCAGCCGGGTCAAAATCCTTGACTTCCGCTGCAATCGTTACTTTGCAGTCGCTGGTATCGAATTTTGTAATAAAGTCGATGCCGCTTTTTCCTGCAATCAGATTGTTCCAAAAAGTGGTTATGTCATTGCCGACGGGGGTTATGGCACCAAGGCCGGTTACAACTACTCGATTCATAATGGATAGTCTTCCTTTCTCTTACATGCACATGCCGCCGTCTACTTTAATTACCTCACCGGTAATGTAGCTCGACTGCTCACTTGCTAAAAATACTGCTAGGTTTGCTATGTCTTCCGGAGTGCCCATACGCTTTAACGGAACAGCTGCCAGCGTGCTTTCTTTTACCTTGTCATTGAGCGCTTCCGTCATTTCTGTGGCGATAAAGCCAGGCGCAATGGCGTTGCAGGTTACGTTTCTGCCGGCAAGTTCTTTGGCGACCGTTTTGGTAAGACCGATTAAACCGGCTTTTGCGGAGGCATAGTTTGCCTGACCGGCGTTGCCCATAATGCCGATTACGGAAGTGATATTGATGATTTTTCCGCTGCGTTTCTTCATAAAGTGAGAATAGCAGTGTTTTATCATATGAAACGCACCCTTGAGGTTGGTGTTAATGACCGCGTCAAAATCCTGTTCGTCCATACGCAGAATCAGGTTGTCATGCACAATGCCCGCGTTATTTACCAAAATGTCGATACCGCCGAAATCCTCCAGTATCTGCGCGGTGAGTTCCTTGGTTGCGTCAAAATCAGATACGTCGCAGCGGTACGCTTTTGCGGTTACGGGATATTTTGAGGTAATTTGCGTGCAGGTATCGTTTGCCGCCTGCTCATTTCCCGCATATACAACTGCCACATTCGCGCCGTTCTCTGCCATTTTAAAGGCGATTGCTCTGCCGATTCCGCGGGAACCGCCGGTTACGACTGCTACTTTCTCTTTCAGCAAATTGGTTCCCCCTTATTTCAATGCCTGAACTGCAGAATTCAGGCTGTCGGCATCTTCTACATGATGGATTTTTGCTTCGGGCAGCGTTTTCTTGATAAGACCGCACAAGGTTTTTCCGGCACCGACTTCTATAAAGGTATCAACCCCGTCTGCCGCCATTTTTTCTATGATAGTCTGCCACAAAACCGGATGATTTACCTGTTTTGCGATATTTTCTTTTATGTTTTGCTGATTGCCGTCATAGGGCAGGGATGTGTAGTTGGAATAGAGCGTCATGGTGGGTGCGTTCAATACCATGTTGTCCAGAAGGGCCGCCATCTTTTCCGAGGCTTTGTCCATGAACGGGGAGTGGAACGCTCCGCTTACCGCCAAAGGTACTGCTTTGCCGCCTGCTTCCTGTACGTCCTTGCAGAATTCAGCAAGCTCATTTTTTTCACCGGCAACGGCAATCTGACCGGGGCAGTTGTAGTTTACAGGGAATACCTGCTCATATTTTTTGCTGAGCTCATCCACTTTTTCATTGGAAAGCTTTAAAATTGCCGCCATGCTGCCGCCGGTTTTCGCGGTAGCCTCGCTCATGAACGCGGCACGTTTGCACACCAGTAAAAATCCCTGCTTAGGGGAAAGAACGTTCGTAAAGGTAAGCGCGGCAATCTCACCAAGAGAAAAACCCGCCACAGCGTCCGGTAAAATATTGTTTTCTTTAAGCGCTTCGGCAGCCGCCAAATCCACACAGTACAGGCAGGGCTGCGTGTTGCTCGTCTGGCTTAATTCGTCCTTCCTCGCGGTAAAGCATTGATTGGAGGTGTTGGGACGAATGCTGTCCGCCAAATCGAATACAGCTTTTGCCGCTTTGCTGGTTTCACACAGTTCTTTTCCCATTCCAGTGTACTGGGATCCCTGTCCGCTGAATACAAATGCTATTTTACCCATTTGGAAGCTCCTCCTAAAATTTGTTCTGCCTCGCTGAACATTTCGGTGATAATCTCTTTCGCGGTCTGTTCCTTGGTTACCATCGCGGCAACCTGACCGGCACAGAAGGAACCGCCTTTCGCGTCGCCTTCTCTTGCGGCACGGCGCAGAGCGCCCAAACCAAATTTTTCGAGATCTTCATTAGAAATGGAAGAGTCGTATTCCATTTTGAAATATTCACGGGAGAACGGATTTTTTATGGTACGAACCGGGTGGCCGAGCCGCTTACCGGTTGTAATGGTGTCAATATCCTTTGCTTTCAGTACTTTATCTTTATAAACTTGGCTGATGGTGCATTCCTTTGCCACCAGAAAACGTGTGCCTACCTGTACGCCCACAGCGCCCAGCATAAAGGATGCCGCGATTCCTCTTCCGTCTGCAATGCCGCCTGCCGCAATAACCGGAATATCCACCGCGTCGCATACCTGGGGAACCAGCGCCATGGTGGTAAGTTCGCCCACATGTCCGCCGCTTTCGGTACCTTCGGCAACCACCGCAACTGCGCCGCGCTTTTCCACAAGCTTGGCAATGCCGGTGGAAGGAACGACCGGAATCACTTTAATGCCTGCTGCAATCCATGCCTCCATATATTTGCCCGGATTTCCCGCGCCGGTGACAACCACCGGAATATGCTCGTCAATTACGGTTTGTGCGACTTCATCGACAAACGGGCTCATCAGCATGATGTTTACACCAAAAGGCTTATCGGTCATTGTCTTGCATTTTTGAATTTCCGCCCGCAGTTGTTCGCCGTTGGAATTCATCCCGGCAATAATGCCCAAACCGCCTGCATTCGATACGGCAGATGCAAGGGAAGCATCCGAAACCCATGCCATTCCGCCTTGAAAAATCGGGTATTCAATATTCAGTAAATCACAAATTGGGGTTTTAATCATAATCGTACTCCTTTTAAATTTGATAAAATGAAAGGATATTTAAGGAAACACGGATTTATGCAATTCTGACGGCGCAATCCGTGCATCCGTAAAAACAGCGTTTACCAGCGAATGACACATGCACCTGTAGTCAAACCGGCGCCGAAAGCGGCAAGAGCCAGAATATCGCCGGGCTTAAACAGGTTTTTGCGGTTGAGTTCATCCAAAAGCATGGCAACTCCCGCGCAGGAGGTGTTGCCGCAGGTTTCAATGTTGGTATAGTACTTTTCGGGAGCAATCTTCAGCTTTTTCTTTGCGCTGTCGATAATGCGCATGTTTGCCTGGTGCGGCAGAACAAAGTCCACATCGCCTTGCTTTAGACCTGCTTCTTCAATCACTTCCGCCAGATCTCTTGCCATCGCGGTAACAGCAAATTTATACACGTCCTGCCCCTGCATGTGCAGAAAAGAGTCTTCGTGCACGGCGTCGGAAAACGGCGAGTTGCCGCTGACATGCGGAATACGCAGATAATCCGTATTGCCGTCTGCCGAAAGCTTTATGGAAAGCAGTCCGTCGCCTTCGCCGAGAACGACTGCCCCGGCTCCGTCGCCGAACAGCACGCAGGTTGCGCGGTCCTGCCAGTTAACCATTTTGCTCATTACTTCGGCGGCAACAATCAATACTTTTTTTGCCCGTCCGCGCGCAAAATAACCGGCGGCGCAGTCCAGTGCGTAAAGAAAACCGGAGCAAGCGGCATTCAGGTCAAAAGCGGGGCATTTGGCGCCGATTGCCTTCTGCACTACGCAGGCAAGGCTTGGCGTAATATAATCGCCGCGAAGGGTGGAGCAAATGACGTAATCCAACTCGGAAGCCTCAATGTTCGCGTTCTCCAAGGCAGCTTTTCCGGCTGCAATCGCAAGATCGCTGATGGATTCGGTGGTGCATACGTGGCGGCTTTTAATGCCGGTGCGCGTTGAAATCCATTCGTCCGATGTGTCGATAAAAGTTGCGAGGTCATCGTTGGTTTTTGAGCATGCCGGGTAGGCACTTCCAGTGCCGATCACCTTAAAATTCATGATTCCCATTTTTACCTCCGTTATATTCCAAATGATACGGTTATTCTGAATATAGTTTGCCATTTCCATGCAGTTTGAAATTTGTATGATTTCTACAATCCCCTTCATTATATCGTATTTTACGTTTTTGTCAAGCGTTTAATGGATTATAAGAAAAATAATAATGGGAACATGAAATATTCTAAATCAGCAGAATTTTTTCAAGGCTCAGCGATCATGGCGGGATCTATGGTTGATAGGTTACTTTCTGGACGGCAAGAGTGACTTTTACGATTGATATGCATAAAATTACCAAATCTATTAGGAAGCTTTTTTATTTTTATTCCCAATATGATTCATTATGATGCATAAATTATATAATTTATGACCATAATAAGGAAAACAAACTATATACTGGGGTGCTGAAAATGACAAATTTGGAATGCCATGTGTCCGACTGCGCAAATTTTGCGCAAGGCTATTGCTGTCGGCCGAATATCGGGGTGGCCGGAAGAAGCGCAAGCGAGTGTGCAGAGACCTGTTGCTCCTCTTTTCAGGAAAAGCGGGAAGGTGCAAACAACGCGCTGCGCTTTGATCAGCCGAATCAAAGTCTGGATGTTGACTGCGGCGCAATGAACTGTACCTACAACGAAGACGGCGTATGCGGTGCTGACTGTATTCTAGTGGAAAGCAGCAACAACAAAACGACCGCAAAAAGCCAAACCGAATGCGCGACTTTCTTAATAAAGTCCTGACGTAATTTTCGGAATCGGAGAGGGAACAACCAGCAAAGGCGGTGCCATTTGGCACCGCCTTTACTGGTTATAAAAATTTGATATGTTCTTGTTATGCAAGCAGCTTTTTCATATGCTTTTGAATCGGATAGCATACCGCGTACGCGACAACACCGGCGATGACCGCCTCTAAAACGCCGTTCGTTACAACGGTCAATCCAAGCAACCCCAGCAAAGCCTCAAACGGCTGTTTCAGCGCACCGGCATAGGTTTTACCAAAGAAAACATAGATTCCGGCCACCACTAAAATCGTATTTGTCAAACTGCCGAGTATGCCGCTCAGAGTATACGCCAAAATGTGCCCTCTTTTAAATTTTGCGAAAGCATGGGCCATACTGTTAAAAATAATCCCCGCGACTACACCGGTTAAAATACGCGGTACAAAGCAAATGACCAAACTCCAAAAATTACCGTGCACACTTCCGACTGCGCCGACCGGGGTAAATACAAACGCAACAGGCGATGCCGGCATAATAAAGGTCCATACGGCAAAGCTGAACAGGCCGGTAAAGAATCCCATGGCCGCACCTGCTTTGGTTCCAAGTAAAATCGCGGTTACAATGACCGGTACCATGGCAAGTGTTGCTACCAGCGGCCCAATGGGAATGGAGCCGAGCGGTGTGAAGCACATGATTGCCTCCAGTGCCAGCAAAATGGAAAATTGCGCCAGAAACAGGGTCTTCTTGTTGGTTTTCATAAAATCCTCCTTGCTGCTGCTCTGTTTAGGATGCAGCGCAAATATTATTCTATAAACCGGAATGTATAATTCCGGTTAAATAGCAAATCCGGGAAGAAATTTTTGCAGGGAACGTTCCGTTTATAACGGTTTCTTATTGGATTTTCTCTTTCCAGCTTTTTTTATTTTTGTTGTAGATGATTTTTAGACCGTCCAGTAAAAGATTTTCGCAGAGCGTAATATCTCGCCAGCAGTTCGGCGTTACAATCGGGGCTAAGCCGCCGGTAGCGACCAAAGAAGCGGTCGAGCCAAGCTCTTTTTCAATTCGTTCGGTCATTCCGTCCAGCATGGCGGCCGTGCCGATCACCAAACCGGACTGCATGGAATCAATGGAATTTTTTCCGATCATCGCCGACGGCTTTTCAATGCTGACATGCGGCAAAAGCGCGGTGCGCGACGTAAGTGCTTCCAGAGTAATGCCAACGCCCGCACAGATCATGCCGCCGATAAAATTTCCGTTTTTGTCGATGACGCTGATTGTTGTGGCGGTGCCTAAATCAAAAATGATGCAGGGCAAAGGGAATTTTGCAATTGCGGCTACCGCTCCGGCAACCAAATCCGCGCCTAACTGCGCGGGATTGTCGATTAATATGTTTAAGCCGGTTTTAATGCCCGGACCGAGCACCATCGGCACAACGCCGGTCACTTTATAAACGGCGCTTTTCATAGTGGAGCAAAGCTCCGGCACTACCGAACAGATAATTACACCGTCGATATCATGAATATTCCAGTGGTACAGGGTCATCAAATCATTCAGTTCAATTGCGTACTGATCGTCTGTCCGTCTTGTTTCGGTAACCAGATGCGCCATAAAACGCAGGGCATCCCCTTCGTACCCCCCAAGCGTAATATGTGAATTTCCAATGTCGACCGTCAATAGCATGGTATCACCTCAATAACCCATAGTATAGCATAGTTTCTGTTGAACTTCAATCAGCCGCTCAGTCCGGAGTGTTTACGGCATCCAGTTGCTGTTTAACGACTAAATCGGCGATTTTAAAAGAATATCTCACTTGACTTATTAACAAAATATGGTAATATATAAAAAGAATGGAAAATATTCGACAGCGAAAGACAAAAACCACCGTTCCTTTCCGTTATTATAAAAGCGAGGAAAGGATTTGATTTCATGCAAACTAAGGAAAATAGAATTCAGGTGAATATGCTGGGGGAGTTTTCCATTCATATCGGCAACCGCTTTCTTACACAGGACCAAGGCCGCACGAAAAGAATTTGGCTTTTGATTGAATATCTGATTGCAAACCGGAAAAAAGAAGTTTCTATCGATAAAATGATAGAAGTGTTCTGGCCGGACGACGAGTGCAAAGATCCTCTCAATGCCTTAAAGAATCTGGTTTATCGGGCACGAAAACTTTTAAAAGAGCTGTCCGGCGAAGTTGACACCGAATTTATCCTTTTTGCTGGCAATACCTATTCCTGGAACAACAATCTGCCTTGTGATGTTGATACCGAGCAGATGGAAGCGAACTGGAAAGAAGCGTCCAATCTGAGTTTGTCCGCAGATGAGCGCATTTCAAGTTATTCGCGGGCATTGAGCCTGTATAAGGGGGAATTCCTCCCAAAATCCTCATCGGAAAACTGGGTGATATCGGCAAATGCCCATTATTCCACGATTTACAACGAATGTGTGATTACAGTATGCGATTTGCTGATAAAAAAGGAACGTTTTGAAGATGTCATTACCATCTGCGAAAACGCGATGAACTATTCGTTGTTTGAAGAGGGAATACATGAATCTTTGCTGTATGCCTACATGGCTTTACATAAGTATGACAAAGCGCTTGCGCACTACCGTTATGCGGACAACCTGTTTCAAAACGAATTGGGTGTACAGGTTTCTGATTCGTTTGCCGGTATTTATAAGCAGATTAAAAATAATTTAACCAGTACGGAATTGGATTTGTCCGCAATCAAGCAGGATTTAAACGAAGCCTGCAAGGCGAGCGGCGCATTTTTCTGTGATTACGATGTGTTCAAAGAATTATATCGCGTGCAGTCCCGCTCTATTCTCCGAACCGGGCAGCAGGTTTATATAGTGCTTTTCACGTTAAGCGGGTGCGACGGCAGTCTGGCGGATGAGGGAGGAAAAAAGCCCGCGCTTGAAATTTTAAGGAGTTCTATTCTTGGCAGTCTACGAAAAGGGGATGTCGTTTCTTCTTACAGTCCGCTGCAGTTTATTGTTATGCTTCCGTTTATTACTTATGAAAACGCACAAATGGTAGCAAACCGCATTCAAAAAGCTTTCCGGACAAGCTATCAAAAAAATGACGTGCAGATTCTGACCAAAATCAATCCCGTCGATTCGGGTGATACTTAACAGGAAGGGGCAAAACAGTTGAGATTAGCGAAACAGGCGGCTTTCTTGTTGATTCTTATTCTTGTTTTGCCGCTTTTTGCCTGCAGTTCGCAGAAAAAACCGGTTGGGGAAAGCAGCGAACCGACAGCTTCCTCTTCGCGGAGCAGCAGTTCACAAACAATCTCCGCACCAATCTCCTCCTGTTCCTTTTCAAGTATGGTGTCTTCCGCTGTTTCATCACAGCCGGAAAGCACTCTGAAGCCTTCACCCGGTTCCAGTCTGCCGTCGGTAAAGTCCTCTGCCGCAGTTTCTCAAAAGCCGAGTGTGTATTCCTCGCCGACAGCCGTTTCCGCCGCCGGCGGCTCCGGTACGGTGGATTGGGACAGGGGAGGCACTTATACGGGAACCATCCATATCAAAACACCGGAGGCTTCCGGCACCGCTGTGTATCAGCAGGGCGGCTCCTATATAGACGCGAGCAATACGTCCAGCGGTTATGTGATGATAAAGCAGAGCGGCAGTACCAAACGGCTCAAGGTGCAAATTTGTAAGGACGGCAGAACATATAACTATGATTTAAATAACAGCGGCAGTTTTGAAACGTATCCGCTGCAAATGGGCAGCGGGGGATATACGGTGCGCATCATGGAAAACGTTTCGGGTTATTCCTACATAGAATTGTTTTCAGTGGAAATCAGCGTAAGTTTAAGCAGCAGCTTATCGCCCTATTTGTATCCGAATCAATTTGTGAGCTATACCGCTTCTTCCGGTGCGGTGCGCAAAGCATTCGGACTGTGCATGAATGCGCAGTCTGATTTGGATAAGGTTAAGTCCGTTTATAACTACATTATAAATAATATTTCTTATGACACCTACAAGGCTTCCACCGTAACCGGCGGTTATCTTCCGAATGTGGACAGCACCCTTTCATCCAAACGGGGTATTTGCTTTGACTATGCCGCGCTCATGGCGTGCATGCTGCGCTCGCAGGGCGTACCGACAAAGCTGGTGGTAGGCACTGTATCACCCCAAAACGCAAACCACGCGTGGAATGAGGTTTACATTCAAAATTTGGGCTGGATTACGCTGAAAATACAGGTGACGTCTCTTGGCTGGAAACGTATGGATTCCACGTTCGGCGCGGCACGAACTGCCACTATGGAAAATTTTATCGGCAACGGCAGCAATTACACTTCGCTTCGCATTTATTGATTTTACAGGAATTCGCATATCCTATTTGACATGGAGGGTTATATATATGGCTCGTAAAAAAGCAGCCGGTTTTCAGCCGCTTTCGGCAAGTGATATCTCTCTGTTCTGTTCACAGACGGCGCTGATTTTAAAAGCCGCCATCCCCATGCAGGACGGCATTGCCGCCATTCAGGAGAATATCACAAGCGGCGAAGGAAAAAAACTGCTCAAGATGATCGAGGACAGTATAGCGGAAGACGGTTCTCTTTCTAACGCTCTGGTAAAAACAGGCGCGTTCCCGTCCTATATGGTCAACATGGTGCGTATCGGGGAGAAATCCGGCAAACTGGATGATGTCATGGAGTCTCTCGCGCTTTACTATGACCGCGAGGATACGCTCCAAAAGCGCGTGAAAAGCGCCATTTTGTATCCCTTTATCCTGATTCTGATGATGGCGGCGGTCATTGCGGTTTTGGTAATAAAAGTTCTGCCGGTTTTTCATCAGGTATTTCAGGATTTGGGCAGTGATGTTTCGGCATCTTCAGCCGCTGTTTTGAATATTGGGATTCATATCGGCCAATACGCGTTTCTTGTCATTCTGGTTTTAGCGGTGCTTATCTTGATTGGTATTGTTTTTGCCAAGACAAAAAAAGGTGCTGAAATGTTTTCCGACCTCTTAAGCAGCTTTGCCGTTACACGCGGACTGTCGGAAAAGGTTGCGGCGGCACGCTTTGCCTCGGTTATGTCCATGCTGATTTCAAGCGGCTACGATACGTCCGAAGCACTCGAACTTGTGCCGAAGGTGATGAAAAATAAGGCGGTCATCCGCAAAATCGAAAACTGTAAGGCGAACATTCAAACAGGAGCCTCCTTTGCGCAGGCGGTCACCGAAGCCCATATGTTTCCGGGCATCTATTCCAGTATGATACATATCGGTGCCAAAACCGGAAATTTGGATACAGTCATGAAAAAGCTTGCGGGCCTATACGAAGAAGATGTGGACACCTCCATCGGGAACGCGGTTTCAGTCATAGAGCCTGTTATGGTGGGTGTGCTTTCTGTTATCATCGGTTCCATTTTGCTTTCGGTCATGCTGCCGCTCATGGGCATTATGTCGTCGATTGGCTGAATCTGTTTATGGGTACGGAAGGTGAGAATGGGATGAAACTATTTGAGCAAAACAAGAAGTTTTCTTATCGGAATCTGTTCCTTTCGGTTTTGCTTTTCGCTGTGCTTCTCGGTGCGTCCTTTGTGGGGGTTGACAATGCTTCCAGACGCAACGCCGCGGAACAGCTCAGCGTCACACAGCAATCGGTGCAAAAGGCAATTGTAAACTGTTATGCCATCGAGGGAACCTATCCGCCGGATATACCGTACTTAGAGGAGCATTACGGACTTGCCATTGACCACAGCAAATATGTGGTCAATTATCAAATACTGGGTTCCAATGTTATGCCCTACGCGGAAGTAGTCATAAAAGGAAACGAGTTATAACGGAATATTTCAAGGGATTGTTCAGCGGGAGGTGTACGCGGTTTGGGAGTAAAACGAATTGAGTTCTTTGACACACTGTTTCTTCTTATCCTGTTCTGTCTGTTTACGGTGCTGTCCCTGTTTGTCATTTTAATCGGAGCGCATGCCTACAGCGGCGTTGTGCAGGATATGGACGGCAACAATCAAATGCGCGCGTCCCTTTCCTATGTCGCAAACAAAATTCGGGCGGGCGATGAGTCCGGTGCTGTTCGCATTGAAAACATAAACGGTCAGAAGGTATTGATCATTTGCGCCGATTATGATAAATCCGAATACAAAACCTATATTTATTACTACAATGGCAGTATTTATGAAGAGTTCCGTAAGGCGGAGCAAGCGTTTCAGCTTGGCAAGGGAGATAAAATTTCCACCGCCAAGGCGTTTTCCGTCGAAAAAATCGCGGATAACAGCCTGAAACTCACCGCGACCGATGATAAAAACAGGCAGCTTGCTCTTCAGGTTTGCCTGCGGAGCAGTTGATACCGAAAGGCGGCAAGAATCCAATGAAGCAAGTTTCAAAAGCAAACCCGTTTTTTGTGGAAATAATTTTTGTGATTCTGTTCTTTGCGGTTTCGGTTGCGGTAACGCTCCAGCTTTTTGCCGCCGCGCACGGCAAAGCGCAGCAGAGCAAGGAACTGAACGCCGCTGTAATGCAAGCGCAGACCGTGGCAGAAAGCCTTTCCGGCATTACAAATTCAGAACAGCTTTCCCTGCTTTTACCCGGCAGTGTAAAAACAAACGGAGAAAACGGTGAAGTGCAGTACATCCTTTCGTATGATAAGGACTGGAACGCAACCACCCAGCCGGCAAGCTACCAAATGAAGATTGTTCTGAAAAAGGCGCAGGAAAAAAACGGAACGAATTTGCAGGCGGAAATCACGGTCGGGAAAATGACCGGAAAAGACACAGCGCAGAAAAATATCTATTCCTTAACCGCCGAACACTATGTGGCAAAATAGAAGAATATCCGAAAAGGGGGACTGCCGCAGTCATGAAAAATAAAAGTGAATTTCATCTTAGCGTCGGCACCTCCTCAATTCTGATGATTTTTGTTGTTTTGTGCCTGACCACCTTTGGCGTTTTGTCCTTTGTCACCGCAAACGCGGATTACAAGCTCAGCCGAAAAAACGCCGATGCCGTCTTCGCGTATTATCAGTCGGACAGCAAAGCGGATGAATTGCTGAAAATGATTGACAGCCGACTCCTGCTTGCGCGGGAGAGTGCCAAATACTGTGAAACGAATACGGATATCAGCAAAATTCCGCATGCGGAGCAATATCGGCAGAACAGGGACTTCCGTCAGGTCACGGCGCTTATGCAGACCGGTAAACCCTCCGACCAAAAGGCGGCTCAAGCGTATCGCTGGTTTGTCTATTTTTTGCTTTCCGGACAGAATACCGTTTCCATGGAAAAACCGGATTCTGCCGCCGTAAACTCCCCCCTGCAGGTGAGCTTTGCAGTGCCTGTGAGCGGTTCCCAGCGGTTGGAAGTAACGGCAGCAATCAACCCGTTTGGCAGCACCCCGCGCTATAAAATAATCAGTCATAAACTCACCAGCACGCTGGCGGCGGGTGAGGACACGCACATTCAGGTGTGGAACGGAGAATAATACTATGATGATTGAAGAAATTTTAAGTCAGGCAGTCAACAGGGGAGTGTCCGATATCTTCCTGATTTCCGGCTGCCCGCTTTCCTATAAAATCAACGACTGCATTGTTCCGGTCGACGAAATTCGGCTTTGTCCGGCTGATACCCACCGGTATATCGAGCAGATTTACGCGCTCAGCAGCAATCGCAAGATTGGGCCGCTGCTGGCGACAGGCGATGATGATTTTTCATTTTCTATCGAAGGTTTGGGGCGTTTTCGCTGCAATACGTATATGCAGCGGAATTCTTTAGCCGCCGTTTTGCGGGTAGTCGCGTTTTCCCTACCGACACCCGAAGAGTACCATATCCCGAATGTGG
This sequence comes from Bacillota bacterium, assembly GCA_023458755.1. Lineage (GTDB taxonomy): Bacteria > Bacillota > Clostridia > Oscillospirales > Acutalibacteraceae > JAEWYE01. The sequence goes on from JAEWYE010000015.1 coordinate 59,610, forward strand.
TTATGGATTTGTGCCGAAAAAAGAAAGGACTTGTGCTGATTACCGGTTCCGCGGGCAGCGGCAAATCAACAACACTCGCGTGCATGATCGACAAAATCAACCATACGCGCAACAGCCATGTCATCACCATTGAAGACCCAATTGAATTTTTGCATAAGCATGACAAAAGTATTGTAAGTCAGCGCGAGGTTTCACACGATACCGCAGGGTATGTGCAGGCTTTGCGAGCGGCTTTGCGTCAGGCGCCGGATGTTATTCTGCTGGGTGAAATGCGCGATTATGAAACGATGGCAACCGCTATGACCGCGGCGGAAACTGGGCAGTTAGTGCTTTCCACCCTGCATACCATTGGCGCGGCAAACACCATTGACCGTATCATTGACGTATTTCCGCCCAATCAGCAGCAGCAAATACGCGTTCAGCTTTCCATGGTATTGCAGGCGGTTGTTTCGCAGCAGCTTGTTCCGTGCAAAGACGGTAAACTAATGCCCGCGTTTGAAATCATGCTTGTGAACAGCGCTATACGCAACATGATCCGCGAATCCAAGGTGCACCAAATCGACAACGCCATATACTCGGGTGCGGGCGAGGGCATGGTGCTGATGGACAACGACCTTCTGCGCTTGTATCAGCAGGGCTTTATCACCAAAGAAAACGCGCTGATTTACTCCGCAAATCCGGATTCCTTGAATAAAAAGCTGGTTTAAAAAAGATAAGTGTTCGGCGGCAGAGGGGAAACTCTCTGCCGCTTTTCGAATATTTATCGATAAATTCAGCAACACTAAAGCTACGAAATGTAGAGGTGACGAATTATGGAATCCATATGGAACGCAACTTGTAAACTGCCCAAAACAGAACCGCTTTCCACCGGCTGCACCGCAGATGTCGCGGTGATCGGCGCGGGAATGGCTGGCCTGTTAACCGCTTATATGCTGCAAAAGCGCGGGGTGGATGTTATCGTAATAGAAGGCGCGGAAATTGCATGCGGCATGACGAAAAATACCACCGCGAAAATAACCTCCCAGCACGCTCTGATTTATGACAGGCTGATTACGCAGATGGGCGAGGAGTTGGCTCAACAATATGCTTCGGCAAATCAGCACGCAGTTTCGCAGTATCGCGAATTAATTCAGCAGAACCATATCGACTGTCATTTTGAAGAAATGCCTGCCTATGTGTATTCTTTGGATGAAACCGATAAACTCAAATCAGAAGTAAAAGCCGCCAATCGTCTTGGAATTGAGGCGGAATTCGTTCAGAATACCACTCTGCCCTTCGCGGCAAGGGTGCGAGGCGCAGTCAAATTTCCCATGCAGGCACAGTTTCATCCCCTTGAATTTATTCGTTTTCTGGCCGGAGAACTGCGCATTTACGAACACACCATGGCAACAAAGGTGGAAGAAAACACGGTTTTCACCCCTTGCGGGAACATCACGGCAAAGAATATTGTGGTAGCCACGCATTTTCCGTTTATCAACGCGCCCGGCTATTATTTTGCGCGTATGCATCAGGAACGTTCCTATGTGATTGCTTTGGAAAATGCGGCAAAGCTCGACGGCATGTATATTGACGCGGACAATCAGGGCTATTCCTTCCGCAATTATGAAAACCTGCTGCTTCTCGGCGGGGGCGGGCACAGAACGGGAAAGAACAAATCAGGCGGCAGTTACGCCCAACTGCGCGAAGCCGCGAAGGAGTTTTATCCCGACCGCACCGAAAAATATCATTGGTCGGCACAGGACTGCATTCCAATGGACGGCGTGCCGTATATTGGGCATTATTCCTCGGAAACCCCCAATCTTTTTGTGGCGACCGGCTTTCAAAAATGGGGCATGTCAAGCTCTATGGCGGCGGCTGAAATTTTAAGCGACCTGATTACGGAGCAGAACAACAAAAACGCGGAAGTCTTTTCGCCCCAGCGCTTTCATTTGTCCGCTTCGGTGGAAACCTTGCTGCAAGACAGCGGACAGGCGGTCACTGGTCTGCTGAAAGGCGCGTTCAAAATCCCGTCGAAGCATTTAGAGGGCGTGAAACCCGGTCACAGCGGCGTAGTGGAGTATCAGGGTGAACGCGTCGGTGTTTATAAAGATGAGCAGGGCGAAGTGTTTATTGTTTCCAACAAATGTTCACATTTGGGGTGTGAACTTACTTGGAACGCGGACGAATTAACGTGGGACTGCCCCTGCCACGGCTCACGGTTTGATTACAAAGGCAATCTCATCAACAATCCCGCCATGCACGGAATTAGTGACAAGTGAATATTTTTCACACTTGAAGATAAAAACGTCAGCCCATTGCAATTTGCTTTGGGCTGACGGGATTACTGGATAATTTTTTTGATTTTTATGATAATACATCAATGGTTGATAAATATTTACGTAACTCTGATATTATTTTATCTCTTTTATTTGAAATAGTATTTGTACGTTCCCAACATTTTTTATAGTCTTCGCGCATTTCGGTTCTATTTTCTTTATAGTCAGGTTCCAATACAAAAACAGCATAATCATCAATTTGTTTGCAACAGTCATCTCTCAGTTCTGAAAATAAATTATATATGTCTTCAGAAATAAAAGGGGCGTTTGCTTTAATGGATCGATTTGCTTCATTATATGCTTGAACAGCCTTTGTATATCTTTCGTTAAAAAACTTCATACGTTCTTCTTCAGATGGCGGTACTCTATCCACTATTGGAAATAAAACATTGTTGGCAAAAGTCATATCAAGAACTTTTTCTGATAGCTCTTGATAAATTGTAAACTCTTTATCAAAGCGTGATTTACTAATATAGTTCTTCTTTTCTAATTGGTTTTTGTATTCCTCAAAATCTTTATTAATTTTCAACTCATATTTTTTTGAGAGTTGGTCAGCAATTATATTTGATGAAAATTTGACCAAGAAGCAAATAATTACACCTATGCCACCAACACTGCTAAGTAAAGTTAGAACTATTTTCCAGACATCATTCCAACCCATTTTATCCTCTCCAATATTGCGTTGTTTTTCTTTTTTAAACTTATTCGATTCATCTATCGTCCTTTTTAACTATTGCGCGCTCCCGCGCGCTAATCAGGGGGTGGGGGCGGCTTCGCCGCCCCTTTACGCTCCGCTTGGGCGAAAGGTTTTCTTACTAAATAAAATCATTGCAAACTATTAATGATATATCATTATTACTTCTTTGCGGTGGTCAGTGTATCCACAAGCGTCAATTAAATGCACTGAATCTATTATTTTTTTAGCGCTTTTTAATTCTTTAATATCCTTTTCTATGTCGTTTAAAAGATTTATATCGCCAACCCTTGATGGAATTCTTTTGATTTCGGTAGATCTGCGACCCTCTATGCTTTTGTTAATCATGTTTAATATAGTTAATGCTAAAGAGATTGCAGAAATTGTTATAGCTAAGAAATTAAGATTGAGATTATAAACTGCAAAAAAAATTATTGATAAAGCTAAAACGATTATTAAAAGTATTTGTACAATATTTAATACCCCAATATTATATATTTTCTTCATATGTTGCACCGCCTTTATGCTCCTCATTATATCCCTGTATCTTCCAATTTTCAACAAGAAATATTTCAGAACAGCAATATTTTTACACACTCCCTCGCCCTCGCGGAGCGAAAGGGCAGCTTTGCCGCCCAACTCCACACCCGGCGCGCGGGAGCGCGCAACAGTAAAAACCCGGCAGCCCAACGAAAAACGTCGGACTGCCGGTTATCATTTATTGACCTGTGTCAGGTTAGAGTTGGTTTAATTGGTTCAAAATTTGACGGTGTGTCTGTCTTAATGGGCAGAAGTCCACATCGCCAAATACGAATTGATCGGCTGTGGGTTCTGCCGCTGCTGCTGCAAGAGTGGATACAGAACTTGAAACAGTCGGCTCGTAGCAGTGACCGGGGCCGATAACACCGGTGTTATAGCTTTCGAGTGCAATCTGCAAATTGTTTACAAGGGTTCGGTTCGCTCTGCTTAGGAAGAACCAGCTTGTGGAATCGTTATTTGCAAGGAAGGCGTCCGCAGACGCTATCGTTGCCGCAATTGCAGTCCCGTCGGCTCCGCTTGCAATATTCAGTTTAGCCGCCAAAAGCTGTGCGTAAAGTCTGTTAATGCCGTTTGATGCGTTGATGCTACCGTTTGAACCTCCGAAGTTAAGAATATTCACCGCCTGCGCTGCCGTTGTTACGACCACTGTGCGCGCGCCGCCCTGCGTACCCAGATAGATTGGCAATAGCGGTGTTACAACATCCGGCTGAGGCCCAAATCCGGCGTGAGTTTTCCAGTAACCGATGGTCAGCGTGCAGCCGCTGCATGGAACGGTTACCGTGATTGTCCAACTTGCACTCCCGAAGGTCTGCGTATCCGTTGTGGTGAAGGTTGCGGTATTCGGAAATTGGATTGGCCCGTTGCATGAAGTGTATGGCCCGAACGTTCTGTCATAGGAGAACTGAAAGTTTTGGCAGATGGGAGAAGGGATAAGCTGCCCCGCAAAACTGTCCATCACATTGACACAGGCGTCAATCTCTGTGATTACCGCGTTCGTGAAATCAAAAGGTATCGCGAGAGAGGAGAACGGCGTTGTGCCGCTTGGAATATTAAAGAGCAGAGCGGTTGCCTGATCCGAGCGGCTTAAATTGTTCGGTAAATCTGCGCTGTAGTCAACGGTTACGCTCGAATTCGGCGGAACAGAAACGCTTGCCGGCGTTACCGTTGAATTGATGCCGTCCGGCAAAATGAGGTCGGATATCAGCACGTTTGCGGCTCTGCTGGGGTTCGGATTCAGCACCGTAATGGTGCCGGTAACACGGAAGTTTGAGTCGGTAAATGTGCGTGCCACGTCAATGAGATATTTTATTGTGACCGACTCATTTCTGCCGAGGGTCAGCGCGGTAATCGGCACTCCGCTGCTGTCTACCGCTGTCTTACTGATTGTCCAGGTATAGGTCCGAGTAAATGCGGGCTGAACCGTCTTTGTTACAATAAGGTCGTAGCAGTTCACAAGAACAGCCGCCGAGGCACTTTGTCCGGTTTGAACAATCGTTGCGGTATTGGTATGGGAGCCATTGTCCGCGCCGCAGCTGTAACTCCTTGAATAGGTCGCGCTTTGCGGCACGGGAGGAGTGACAGCGGTGAAATCGAATGTTGGTCCGTTGGTATCTTTGACATTAATGGATTGGTTTATCGCGGTCTGTGTGCTTGGTAAAGTACCGGAAGCACTTTCGTTGGGGCCAAACGGAACACCCAAATGACCCGAATGGTTTAAGATTGTTGTGTCGGCTGTAATTTTGAATGATTGTCCGGCAACAAAACCGGCGAGCGGAATGTTAATTCGGTAAGGGTAGCAGTAGGTTTGTCCTGCGGCAAGAATCGGATTCGGGCTTACATCAAGCGCCTGTGTGAGAAGTGTAGTGCCGATTGGGGATTCTAAGATAAGATTGCTGGCAAGACCTTCGGTCGCAATAGAACCGCCGTTTGTTATGCAGACGTTTCCTTCGATATAAGCTTGGCTGGTTCCTGCATCATTTGTTACGGTGATTGTATATTGAACGGTTCCTGTGTCGTTCCGAAAGAGATTCAGTACTTCAGGAGATACGGACTTTGCTATTGTCCACTGATAGGTTATATTCCAGAATGCGGCAGCAGACACAGTTTCGGACAGTGTAGTCCCGGCCTGTCCCTGATCGAGAATTGGCATCTTGTATTTTACTCCTTTAATAAATTATTGGACATACGCGCACTACATTTTATGAAAGCAAAATACTTTGTGTGCAGAATGAGCCCAATTCTCATTCAGGTAATAAAACAACCGGCAGCCCGACTGCAAAAGCATATCGGATTGCCGGTTGTTTGTGTAAATATGTTATAGATAGACTGGTTTATAAATTCGAAAAATATATTGCGAAATCAGGGCAGCACATTGCCTGCCGCGCGATAGATTTCGTACCACTCCTGCCGTGTAAGTTCAATTTCGGACGCCTTGCAGATATCTTTCAGGCGTTTCGCGTTTGTTGTGCCTACAATCGGCTGTATTTTGGCGGGATGCCGTAAAATCCACGCAATCGCGATCGCCGAATTTGTAACCCCTTTGGCTTCGGCCAGTTCGTTGATTTTCTTGTTGAGCTCCGGGAACTTGTCGTTGTCAAGGAATACACCTTCAAACATTCCGTACTGGAACGGTGACCATGCCTGAATGGTAATGTCATTTAGGCGGCAATAATCCAAAATACTGCCGTCGCGGTCAACCGCACAGGCGTTTTCCATGTTGACGTTGATGCCGTTGCTGATCATGGTCGCGTTGGTTATGCTGAGCTGAAGCTGGTTGATGATCAGCTTTTGGTTCAGATATTTGCTGAGCAGCTCTATTTGCATGGGCTTTTGATTGCTTATGCCAAAGTAGCGGACTTTTCCGCTTCGATGCAGAATATTGAAGGCTTCGGCCACTTCTTCGGGTTCCACCAGAGCGTCTGGGCGGTGCAGCAGCAATACGTCCAAATAGTCGGTGTTTAAACGCTTCAAACTTCCGTCAACCGATTCCAATATGTGTTCCTTGGAAAAATCAAAATAGACGTTTTTTCTGTCGGATTGGCAGATTCCGCATTTTGACTGAAGAAATATTTTTTCACGGATTGCCGGATTCATGTGGATAGCCTGCGCAAATACTTCTTCCGACTTGCCGCCCGCATAAATATCCGCATGGTCAAAAAAGTTTATGCCTTCCTCCAAAGAGGTTTGAACCAGAGTTTCCGCTTCTTTGCCGGTCAGGCTGGTAATTCTCATACAGCCCAGCGAGATCTCGGAAACGGGGAGTTCTCCGCCTGCAATTTGAATTGTTTTCATACTATCTCTCCTTGTTTATTTATTGGATGCAGTATACTACTACCTCTTCTTTTGACTATCTCTATCGAAGATTAGTATTATCATAAACCTTCAAGTAAACTTTAACGCAATACCCAATATCAAAATTGGAGTTTTATACCAATATATTCCTGTTAAATTGTGCTTTCTCTATAAGTCTTTAGTGTAAAACTTTCGTTTTCTTCAGAATGAAATAAATTGCGAGCAGCAGCAGGAGCAGGACAACGCTGCCAATCAGCCCCGGAACCTGACCGGGGTACAGCGGCGCGGTAATAAAAACGCCGGCAATCAGCAGAAGTGCGAAAAATGAGGTGTACGGGTAACCCGGCACCTTAAACTTAAGCTTTTCCGGATGTTCCTTTAAGGTCTTTTTGCGGTAGAAATAATGCGTAACCGCTATCGTAGCCCAGTTTATCATGGCTAAAAATCCGCTGACTCCCGCAAGCAGAATAAATACTTTTTCCGGCAGGAGATAGGACAGCACGGCGGCCACTAAAAGCGCGGCAGTGCTCATGCCCAGTGCATATGCGGGAACATGGTTTTTGTTGGTTTTTAAAAACAGTTTTGGTGCCTGTCCGTCACGGCTTAAGGAATTAAGCATTCTCGAAGAACTGTACATGGCGGTATTCAGCCCCGAAAGTGCGGCGGATAATACAATAAAGTTGAGGATACTGTCTGAAAACGGAATCCCAATCTTATGAAATACTAGAACAAACGGACTTTCCGAAGAAGAAAGTGTCTGCCACGGAGTTAAAAGGACCATAAATAAAACCGAAAGCACGTATAACGCGATAACGGAAACGGTAATTACAGAGATGGCCGGCGGCGCGTTTTTCCCCGGGTCATCGGTGTCGGCAATCGCCAGACCGATAATCCCCGTTCCCGTATAAGAGAACAGAACCAGAATCATGGAAGACGCGATACCGCCAAATCCTTTTGGCAGAAAGCTGTTTACGGAGCGGAAAGGATTGCTGAGCGTTAAGGAATCAAAATGAAGGATTCCCGTTAAGATAAGCAAACCGAAAAGAATGAACAAAACAAGCGCGATTACTTTTATCGAAGCGAGAAAGCTCTCAATTCTGCTTAACCCTTTTGCGTCGTTTAAATTGATGACGGCCATGATGACCGTATATACAATGCAGAAAACCCAGAGCGGTATTTTGGGAAACCAAAAACGCGTAAAGATGGCGGCGGCGGTCACTTCGCCCGCCATTCCGAAAATTCCGCTGAACCAGAACATCCATCCGTTCACAAAGCCAATCCACGGGCCGAATATTTCCGAGGCGTGCACGCGAAACGAGCCAGGGGCCGGGTTAATCACGGACATTTCGGTTACAAACAGGACTTGTAAGGTCATGATCAGTCCGCCTATTAAATAAGAAATTACAGCGGCCGGTCCCGCAATTCCGATTACGGTCGAGCTGCCCAGAAAAATTCCTGAACCGATGATATTTCCGAGCGCCATAATAATCAGGTGGTTTCGGTTAAACCCTTTCTTAATTTTGTTCAAGGCAAAACTCCTTCATCCATACTTTTCTAGGACGATAGTATTCCCCTTAACGCAAGAAAAAAACGGCAGACGGTGCTTTTAAACATCAATCTGTCGCTTTTGTGTTTTAGGGTTTTACGGGAATCTGTTTTTTGGCTTGCTTGTCCTGATACATCAGTTCATCAATTTGTTTTTGAAATTCTTCCACACTTAAATGGGAACCATAGTCATACACTGCGGACCCAATACTTAAGGAAAGTTCATAAGTGTGCAGGGTGCGGCTGTTATAATTTCGAACACAGTCTTTGATTCTGGAAACAGCCGCCTCTAAATCTTCGCTATTGGATATATTCAAGATAATGCAGAATTCATCGCCGCCAAACCTTGCGATAAAATCGGTGGGACGAAAGCAGCTTCTCAAAAGCTGTACGACCGTTTCCAATACCTGATCTCCGGTGTTGTGGCCGAAGGTGTCATTGATTGATTTAAAGTTGTCCAAATCAATCCAAATAGCGGAGAACGTTCTGTCTTCGCTGCTGGCATTGACTTGTTCCCGCATATGAATTTCAAGTCCTCTGCGATTGTACGCGCCGGTAAGGTAATCAATATTCATGCTTCGATTTTGAATATTTAAAAATACAATCAACAAAGAAATGGTTAAGCCGATCAGGATAAAAGATGTTCCGTAAAAAATAAGCTGCAAAATAATGCCGACAACTGGGGGAATAGGAAAAAAAGCAAGGGCAAGAAAGTGTTTTTTTCCTATCTTTTTATGATGGGTTGCAACCAAAATAAAGGAGGCAAGGATTAATGCCATGGTGATACTTACCGGAACCCAATAAAGCGGTCCTCTGTGGTAAATATTATTGGAATCGATGTAGTAAAGCCATCCGTAAAGCTGTGAAACTATTAGGAGTGCAGCATTCGCCAGATTAACGGCAAGCAGGGGGTAAAGCAGCCGCTTTACTCTTTTCTCATCGTGAAACACCTGAAAATCAGCATAGAATACCCAAAGTGAGGCCATAAAAGGGTTAACCAAAAAAATAAGAAAATTCCCTATATGATTGATGGGAAAATAAATCGTGGTTGGATTTCCGTCAAAGCGGCTGAGAATATCCATAATAAGCAACAGAACAGTAAGCTGCAGCATTCGCCGGTAAAGCTTGTGTTGCAATAAATTTTTCTCAGCATCTCTGGCGGTATGGACGTAAATACAAAGTAACAGTATTACGGAATATAAATTGATAACTAAGATGCCGACAAAATTCAAATGCTATCATTCCTCTCACATTTGCTTCTACAATTATCCAATTAATATTCTATCACACATTTTCGCTAAATCCTATACTTTATGGCAAAGTTCGACTGTATTACCGCATTTTATAGCGACAAAACACAGCGGCAGTCCGTATGCATACGCATAGAACTGCCGCCGCTGCCTGTTATTCAAAAATTCGGTTCAATCTTAAAATACTCAGCCATGAAAATAGCCGGTCCTTGCGCGAACGGTGACATAGGGAACTTCGGAGCCGTTTATTTTTACATATACCTGATACACATTGTTTTCCAAAGGTTCATACCGGCTTGGCTTCACACTGTATCCCTTCCATAAATCCGCCTCGAACAATGTTTTCCAATTGCTTGGTATAGGTGCGTTTTCTGTCAGATATTTTGCAAAGCTTTGAATATCACCGGCTTTGCCGCCTGCTGAAATATAGGATTGATAAACGGCATCAATATCGACTTGATTTAAAAAGGTTTCACTCCATTGCAGCTTTCCAGCTTCCGGTTTATTGTTTTGTCCGTTTAACAAATAGTCTTTGGTCTTTTGCGCGATGTCTTTATTAGAAGTAGCAGTTGTAGTTGTAACGGTGTTTTGATTGGGTTTCGATGAACTGCTTTCGGTCTTTGCGGTATTTGTCTGTGCAGTACTCGCTGAACTGTTCACCGACGCAGAACTGGCAGGCTCTGGTGTGGAACTAACTGATCCCGAAACGGTGCGGTCAGACTGTGATGCGGTATCCGGGGCATTGGATGCCGGTTTCGAAGTACACGCAATGCAGGTTGCGGTTATAAGAATTGCGCAGAGCACGATTGCCATTGCGGCAACTCCGTGTTTTCTCTTTTTATTGTCATACAGACGAACGAAACGTTGTTTCATTGCTTTTCTGCCTCCTAAAAAATTCGTAGAAAATGATGTTTTGTACCCGGATCTTTGTCTGAGAATTGATAATATGGCTTCCCCATAGGTTTGACGGAACAGGATAGGCTGATTTTTTATGACTTCCTCATCGCAGAAAAGCTCCAGATCATGGTCCGCCTGACGTACCATTAGATAAACAAACGGGTTAAACCAATGCATTGCGTTGGCGAAAACCAAAAGAAGCTGATACCATAAATCACACCGTTTGCAGTGGATAAGTTCATGTGTCAGAATGATACCAAGCTGCTCCCCTGTGACCGAACAGTCCGGTATCAGAATCATGGGCTTAAAAAAGCCGACTAACATAGGGGTATTAATCACGCTGCATTTATAAAGAGTAATTGTACGCACAATATGCATTTCTTCCCGTTTTTTGGCAAAGATTTTCAAGATTTCCGGGTTTGTAATCGGGCGGCGCCAATGCCTTACCCGGTGCAGAAAAAGAAAATAGCCTGCAAAATGGAAACACAGGAACAAAACAATGCCGCAAATCCAAACAATCGAGAGGATTTGCATAACGGAAATCCCGGAGGGAACAGAAAGGGCAGGCACGGCAGAGGAGACAGTGGCTGCACCGGATGATACTGCTGCGGTTTGAGAGGAAACGGCCAATATCGTTTGTGTACCGGTGATGGGCTGCGATATCCGGGCAGGCACTTGAATGGAAACCGGAGCGCTCGGTAAGGTGAAATTAAGTGGAATAACCAGCCGAACAGCCAATATCAGCCATACAAAATAACTCCATTTTGCGGTATAAGAATGACTGATACGGCGTGAGAACAAAAGCAGCAGCAATAACAGGGGCGAAATCACAGCGGTAACGGTTAGAACATTAAAAAACAACGACTCAATCATCTTTTTCTCCGGCCTTTCTGATAATTTCTGCGATTTCATCGAGATCCGATTCATTCATTTCATGGTTGTTTACCAGCGTCATGAGCAAATTCTGCCACGAATTCCCGTGAAGGCGTTCTAAAAAGGTTTTCGTTTCCTGTGAGCGATAAACGTCTTCACTGATTAAAGGCGAATAGAGTTTCAGCCGGTCTTCTTTTTTGACGGTCACGAACCCACGCTCCGTCAAACGTGCCAAAAGCGCCTGTACGGTAGACATAGACCAGTCCTTTTTCTCTTTCAGGCTCTGAAAGATCTCTGAAGTTTTCATAGGAACCGGTGATTCCCAAAGTGCCAACATCACATCAAGCTCTGCATCCGGCAGGCGATTAAATGAATTCTCTTTTTTCAAAATCATCGCAACACCCTCTTTAATCTACAAATGTAAATCATCTTGCCTGTAGTATAATCTCATCCTCTACAATTGTCAATATAAAATGCAGTATTTTATAAAATTATTAAATAAACTCTATCTTTAAGTCGGTGGCGCAAAAAAACAGCAACAAAGAACGTACTAATAAAATTTTTTATATTTCTAATTTTTGCCTTACATTTGACAGGTTTCAACATAATATATACATAATACTATCTAAAGTTTAGCAAATTCACATCACTCCGGATTTCTTTCAATTGTCAGAGCAATTTCACACTACAATCACATGTATCCACTAAACTAAAAATCATTCCAGTAAACAACAAATTTTTATCCACGATAGTACGGATATCTGCGAAACAGAAATAATTATCTTAGAAATGCGGTGTAAAAATGGAAACTACGGTCAATAAATTTGAGCCGGGTATGGAAAGTACAAACGCCGGAAATCATTCGGTAAGTTTGGATGAGACACACGGCAAGTACCTAACCTTTTGGACGGACAGTCAGCTTTTTGGCATTCCAATTGCCAATGTAGTACAAATTGTCGGTGTGCAGACGATTACCAAAATTCCGGAATTCCCGGAGTATGCAAAAGGGATTATCGATTTAAGAGGCAGTATCATTCCTGTTATCGATGTACGGCTGCGGCTGCATAAGCAGGAAGTTCCCTATAACGAGCGCACCTGTATTATCGTTATCAGTATCCAGGAAAGTTTAATGGGGCTCATTGTTGACGCGGTGGATGAAGTTGCCAAGATTGAGGATGAAGCGATATCCGCTCCGCCGAAAATTTCAGAGGATGTGACCAATGCTTATCTTACCGGTGTCGCAAAGCTGCAGAGCAAAGTGATCTTGCTGCTGGACTCAACCAAGATATTAAAAGCGGATGAAATTGCAGAAATAATTCAATAAAATACAAAAAGGGAGTATTCGTCATGCTAAAAAGATATAACAATATGAAAATGAGAACCAAATTACTTGTCGCTTTTCTAAGCATAACCATAATTGCCAGCCTGAGCACGATTGTGGCACTTCTTAATATGGGCGGCGGCGGAAACGGACCACAGGGTGCAGCACAAGCTTCACAATCTGCTCCGCAGCAAATGCTGAGTGATCCAAGGATGCTGATGATCGGCATTTTGATTGTTTCGTATGTTGTTTCCATTGTAATTGCAATTGCGATTTCCAAAAACATCAGCAAACCGATTGCAGAGATGACAAAAGCAGCGCAAAAGATGGCCGAAGGCGATTTAAATGTTGAGATTTCCGTAAAAACAAAGGACGAAGTCGGACAGTTGTGTGCCGCTTTGGTTCAATCCAATTCTTCCATAAAAGCATACATAGCCGACATTACAGACAATCTTTCCAGAATGTCAAAAGGTGATTTAAACCTTGCTTCCTCCGTGGAGTACAAAGGAGATTTTAAAGAGCTCCGTAATTCTCTGCACGATATTTCAGTAGCTTTAAATCAAACGATTCTTCAAATTCGGCAGGCATCCGAACAGGTTTCCAGCGGTTCCGGTCAGGTTTCCAGCAGTGCGCAGGCTTTGGCACAGGGTGCAACCGAACAGGCGAGCGCCATTGAAGAGCTTTCCGCAACCATTGTAGAGATATCCGAAAACGTCAAGCAAAATGCGGAATTCGCTTCCAGCGCCAGCACAAATGTAAATCATGTCGGTTCCGAACTGGAAATCAGCAATCAACACATGCAGGAAATGCTGAACGCAATGGCGAAAATCAGTGATTCTTCCAACGAAATCGGAAAAATTATCAAGACCATTGAGGATATTGCGTTCCAGACCAATATACTCGCTTTGAATGCGGCGGTTGAGGCTGCAAGAGCAGGCGAGGCGGGCAAAGGCTTTGCGGTTGTTGCGGATGAAGTTCGCAATCTTGCCAGCAAGAGTGCCGAAGCGGCAAAAGATACAACGTCCCTCATTCAGAATTCGATTGTTGAGGTTGAAAACGGCACAAAGATCGCGGATACAACGGCTAACGCTCTGCTGAAGGTCGTCGGCGATACCAAGGAAGCAGCCAACACCGTTGATCAAATCGCAAAGAAATCCAACGAACAGGCAAGTTCAATTAATCAGGTAACCCTTGGCGTTGAGCAGATTTCCGCTGTCGTCCAAACAAACTCCGCAACCGCGGAAGAAAGTGCCGCCGCGAGCGAGGAACTTTCCGGTCAGGCACAAATTCTGAAGGACCTTGTCGAGAATTTCAAATTGAGACAAAAGAAGGCCAAATCCGGCGATCAACCGAAGGCACAGGCTGCCGCCGCTGAATCTCAGCCGGAACCGCAGCCGGCTCCGCAGAATTTTGTGAACGATAAGTATTAATACATAGCAAAACGAAGAACGGCAGTCCCATGCAGAAAACATGGGGCTGCCGTTTTAAGTTAAGGATAGCTGCTTATGGCTTCACTGCAGCGCCTTTAAAGAAGGTATAACAGAATTAATTGCGCTTATGTTTGCAAGGCTGCGCTCATTCCCTGCGAATAATTTTAACGGCATTGTGCAGGTTTTCAATAGCAACAGTCTGTACTTGTCCCGCAAATTCTCCGTCTACCGTCCATGGGATTTCCTTTTTAAATTCAAAAGTTACTTCGTTCGCGTGAAAAAACAGGATATGCTTTTTGTTATATTTATTGTGAAGGACACCGTATATGATGCTGCGCAGTTCCAGCGGATTATTCGGCTTACGGATAAGCAGTACTTCAAATTGCCCGTCGTTTAGGCATACGTCCTCCGGTTTAAACTGAAGGGTTCCGCCTACAGAGCGGGAATTCGTCACGCTTCCGAACAGAAATTCTCCCTCATCCTCCAAACCGTCCGCTTTTACCTTTAACCGGTATGGACGAATATCGCCTACGCTTTTCATTCCGTCTATCACATACGCCATGTGACCAAACCGGTTTTTCAGCCACTGCGGGGTGGCATAGGAAACTTTGGTGAACGCACCGAAAGAGGCAATATACGAAAAATACTTCGAATGGTTAAACATGCCCACATCCTGGTCGATTGGCTGTTCTTTGCAAATGACAGTAACCGCTTTTTTCATGCTTGGGGGCAGACGCAGCGTTTTTGCCATATCGTTGGTCGTCCCGGCAGGAATATACCCAATTGGCAGTTTGCAGCCGGACTGCATACAGCCGGTAATGATTTCATTGAGCGTTCCGTCACCGCCGCAGCATACAAGCACATCATGGCCTTTTGCATATTGCTGAACAAACTCTGCGGCATCGCCCGCTTTCGCCGTTAAAAGGGCGGTTACGGCATAACCGTTTTTACAAAATAATTTCGGAATATCAAAAGAATTAAATTTTATCTTCTTTTTCCCCGCTGTAGGGTTAATGATGAGCAGAACTTTTTTTGCCGGTTGAGCAGACATTTGTTTTCACCTCTTTTTTTCGTATAGTCAGTTAACTTTAGAAAATATCCAAGAAACAAGCGTAAAATCTTTGATATATGGATTTTATGCTTGTAGATTGGTCTTATTTTCAAGTTAACGGACTAAATCATACCTTAAAAACCGGTTGATACTTTTATTGTAGATTTGTATTATAGCCCGTTAATTTTAGAAAACATCCAAGAAACAAGCGCAGAATCTTTGCTATATGGATTTTTCGCTTGGAGCTTGGTTCAGTTTCCAAATTAGCTGACTATATTTACTAATTATCATTATATGCTTCTGTAGATTCGTTTTCAACAGCATCTGTCAAATGGGAAAAGCAAAATTGCACCGCTGTTCCTTTACAGAACCCGTAAAATTTGCTATGCTGTATGGATAGGGGGTGTGGCTATGGTTCGAAATTATCAAAAGGAACTGGATTCTTTGATTGAATCGCTCGGTAAAGAGCAAAAAGTTCCGACTTTGCTGCTTCATAGCTGCTGTGCCCCGTGCAGCAGCTATGTTCTGGAATATCTTTCTAATTATTTTCAAATTACCGTTTTTTATTACAACCCGAACATTTATCCCGAGGAGGAATACCGCAAGCGGGTAGAGGAGCTAAAGCGTCTGATTGCCGAGATCCCGCTGAAACATGAAGTGAAATTTTTAGAAGGCAAGTATGACAGCGACCGTTTCTTCGCGCTTTCAAAAGGCCTGGAGCAGCAGGAGGAAGGCGGCGAACGCTGTTTTCACTGCTACAAGTTAAGGCTGAACGAGGCTGCCGCTCTATGCCGTGAAGGGAATTATAATTATTTCACGACCACGTTATCCATCAGCCCTTATAAAAACGCCGAAAAGCTGAATGAAATCGGGGAAGAGTTGGCAAACAAGTACGGGGTACACTATTTGAACTCCGATTTTAAAAAGCGGGGCGGATATCAGCGCTCTATCCAGCTTTCCAGGCAATATGATTTATACCGCCAAAACTATTGCGGATGCGTATTCTCTAAAACACAGGCAGAAGCGCACAGCAAGAATATATAGAAAAAGAGGTTTTGTCAATGTTTGAAAGCAATACGCCCAAAGAGGCATTAACCAAGTTTCAGGTAATTTCCACCCCCAACGCTCCGGCGGCAATCGGCCCGTATTCACAGGCAATCATCAGCAACGGTATGCTGTATGCCAGCGGCCAGATTCCGATTATTCCGGCAACCGGTGCAATTGCCGAAGGTAATATCAATGTGCAGGCGGAGCAAATTATGAAAAATGTCGGTGCGATTTTAGAAGCCGGCGGCACGGATTTTGCGAGTGTAGTCAAAACAACCTGTTTTCTGGCGGATATGAATGATTTTGCGGCGTTTAACGCGGTTTATGAAAAGTTTTTTACCGGAAAACCTGCGCGCTCCTGCGTTGCGGTAAAGCAGCTCCCGAAAAACGTTTTGGCGGAAGTCGAAGTTATCGCGGCTCTATAAAAATAATAAATCCTAGAAAAAATCACACCGGCTGGTAACAGTCTGTGTGATTTTTATTTTTTGTTCGATGCCTTTCGCCTTAACATTTCGGGAAAAATGTGGTAGACTAAATTACGAACCTTACCATAAAAATCAGCAGAAAAATTCTGGCTTCTAAAATATTATAATGTTGGGAGATACTTTATGAAATTTTCCGAAATGAAATACAAGCGCCCGAATACCGATAAAATGATGAAAAACTACATGAAGATTACCGAAAAATTCCCTCTGTGCAAAACCGCAGCGGAACAATTGGAACTTATTTACGAGCATGAAAAAATGTTCTGCGGATACCAGACCATGAGCACCATAGCCTATATCCGCCAAAGCATTGATACGGTGGATCCCTTCTATGAAAAGGAAATGGCATTTTACGATGCCAATTCCCCTGTTATTCAGGAATATGTACAGAATTTTATGAAAGCGGTCGCCGCGTCCAAGTTCAAGCAGGAACTCGAAAAAGATACGGGTAAGCTCTTCTTTGAGAATATTGAAATCTCATTAAAGACTTTTTCGCCAAAAATCATCGACCTAATGAAGGAAGAAAACGCGCTGGTCACCGAATATGAAAAGCTGCTTGCATCCGCACAAATCGAGTTTGACGGCAAGGTGCTGAATCTTTCAGAAATCCATACCTATCAGGTGGCACAGAATCGTGAAACACGCAAAGCCGCGTGGCAGAAAACAGCTGAATTTTTTACCGCGAACGCCAAAAAACTGGATGACCTTTACAGCAAACTGGTAAAAAGCAGAACCGAGCAGGCAAAAAAACTGGGCTACAAAAATTATGTGCAGCTCGGTTACGACCGCTTGGGACGCAACTGCTATTCCCCCGCGGATGTCAAGGTTTACCGGGAGCAAATCGTAAATGATCTGGTGCCGGTCGTGACCAAAATTAAACAGAATCAGGCAAAGCGCCTTGGCATACCGGATATCAAATTTTACGATGACGCCAATCTGTTTGCGGAGGGCAACCCCGCGCCAAAGGGAGATAAACAGGCGTTGGTTGATGCCGCGCAAAAAATGTATCGTGAGATGAGCCCGCAGACCGGCGAATTCTTTGACTTTATGATTGAAAATGAGCTGTTTGATCTGGACAGCAAAAAGGGAAAAGCGGGCGGCGGTTACTGCACCGATATTCCGGACTATAAAAGCCCGTTTATCTTTGCGAATTTTAACGGTACGGCGGGCGATGTGGAGGTACTCACTCATGAGGCGGGTCACGCGTTTGCCAGTTATGTTTCCCGTGATATGAAAATTCATGAAAATTCCTGTCCGACGATGGAAGCGGCGGAAACGCATTCCATGTCTATGGAACTGTTCTCTCGTCCGTGGGATGAATATTTCTTCGGGGCGGATACAGAAAAATTCCATGTGTTCCAGTTGGAAACCGCGCTTGATTTTATCCCGTACGGCTGCATGGTGGACGATTTTCAGGAAACCGTGTACGAGAATCCGGATTTAACGCCGAAACAGCGCAAACACTTATGGGCGAATTTAGAGAAAAAATACCGCCCTTGGATCGATTTTGACCACCTCGAATTTTTTGAGGACGGCGGCGGTTATCAGCGCCAGCACCACATCTATTCCTTCCCACTGTATTATATTGATTATTGTCTGGCACAAACGGTTGCGCTTGAATTCTGGTCGCAGTCCAACAAAGACTGGCAGCAGGCTTTTAAAAACTACCTTTCCTTTGTTTCTTTCGGCGGTACCAAAACCTTTGTGGAGCTTGTAAAACAATCCAAGCTAAATCTGCCGTTTAATCAAGGCTGCATCAAAGCGCTGAGCGGCGAAATTTTAGACTGGGTGGAAAAACACGAAATTCTCAGATAAAAAATGCCTGCAATCCGAATAACCGGGTTGCAGGCATTTTTAGTTGCATTTGCAGTTCATCTTTTTGCAATTTTACTCCAAATCATATCCTTTATGCGGGAAAGCGATTCGTTGTATTTATAGGATTTCATGGTAGGAAAGGCGCGTATGACACGGCGCTGCATGTGTTTGAAGCTTTTTTCCATTTTGTCTTTTCGTTCATATAAGGATTTCAGCGTGGTTCGAGCGTCGTCGTCCAGCAGATTATCAATCATAGTTTGTATACTTTTCATCCCGTCCGCTTTGGCGGTTGCGCCTTTTTCCATCAAGTCTTCTTTCAGTTCGGCTGTTTTTGCCTTGATTTCATCCAGCACCTGCTGCAATTGCTCCAGTTTTCCTTTGAGTTGTAGGAGCGTATGTAGGGTGATGCAGACGTCGCAGATAAAATAAACAATCAATGCGTATGCGAACCATGTTGCCCATTTGTCTGGAATACTGTTTACCAAATCCGAAACAACCGGGTGAACAAACTGCACGCCCACAACGCACATAACACCGAAAAGCAAAGAATTTGTCAAGCAAATACGTCCCTGAAAATTGAACTTGTTTTCCGAATAATCCCACCAGGTGGTGTGAAAAATTTTCTCCATTACAAGACCGGTCAGGTATTCAATGGAGGTTGTAATCAGTATGCTCGCAAAAAACAAAAGCACGATATTATTTGCAAACGGCGATAACAGGTAGATGACAATCAGCCCGCCGAATCCGTAAATCGGGCAGAATGGGCCATTTAAAAAGCCGCGGTCGACGAACTCCTTCTTTGGCACCGAGCAAAAAATGGTCTCGCAAACCCAGCCTACAAAGCTGTATATTGTAAAAATAAGAACCAGACGCGCTATTGATTCCATATGTAATACTCCATTATTTTTTACTTCTCTATTATTAAGTGATAGCCCTACATCGCAAGACTGCATAGAAGACATCTTGAAATTTGCTGCAATGAGTTTTTAATTTTAAACAAACTGCGAAATTCGTGCAGCCCTTTCTGCTGACCAGAGCGCTTCACTATTATTTTCCCTTAAATTTAAATTTGCCAGTATATTATATCGATTGGGATTCAATAAATTGAATAAGCTGCGTACAAAATTCCCTTGGGTGTAACGTAAAATACTCAGCATGACCCATTCCGGAATTCTCTACTAATTTTACGTTGGGGAAAATTCTCTTAATATATGCGATATCTGATTTACGCTCGTCTTTTTCTTCATCACCATACCAATATTCCACTGGACAATCTGGCAGAGGCACTGGGTTGGGCATAGAATAATTATTACATGAATAAAAAGAACGCCAAATAGTCTTTGAACTCAAACTTTTTAGAACCTTCTTTATATATTGCAAATCTTCACTTGAATACTTTTCCGGTGCAAAGATTCCCCGAAAAAACTTTGTACTGCAATGTTTTCCAATTTCCAACATACACCAATCTCTTATAGCAATGAAATAAGTAACCAATTGCGGTAATTGGTATGGTGTCATTCCTGCATCTATAACAACTCGCTCATATTTTATTCGACTATCTGCAATCATTCGGGTAACAACAGAACCTCCCATAGAACAACCGTAAAGACATCTTACCCTTGAATGTCCATGCTCTATAAGCCAGTTTTCCATATCTTCTGCAATTTCTTCCACACTGGTGTAGTCTGTATTCGGTAATTCTGTGTCATGTCCAGGCATTGCAGGAACAATTAAATGGTATTTATGAGATAATATCGGGATAATAAGGTTGAAAACTTCCCACCAAACGCAATTTGGATGAAAAAGAACAACGATATCCAAATGTTCTATCCCAAATTCATGAATTGTCATAAAGGTTATCCCTTTCAAAATCCTGCTCTATATTTATATGAAACTAAGGTTTGTTTGTCTTCGAATAGTTTTTTAATAATCTGACTTTGCTCTCAACGAACGTCATAAACACAATGCGAAGCCCAAAATGAAAGGGAGACGATGCATGGTGCTCATAAATTCACCAGAGACTATTTTATGAATTGGATGATTACCGCCACAATACCAGCGATAACAAACATGATGCCGCCAAATCTTGTACTAAGTATAAATATGGATGAAGGATCCGTATCAGAATTATTCTTCCAACCTTGCGTAATATTAAAAAATACTTTTGGCTCGAATATCATAAGGAACCCCAATATCAGAAATACCACACCCAAAAGTAGGTACACAGCTCACACCCGCCTCTCAATCTATAAATTGGAATGCGCGTCCGTTGTACGCCATAAGCAGATTGGAAATTTGCATTTGTTTTTTGGTTGCCAAGTCTTGCCTATACGTTCCGTCCATATTGTTCTTATCCAATATTCCTAAGTATTTATATAATTCTAGTTTATCTTTTTATCAATCTTTTGTCAACTCGTCGATTTCTCCACTTACTGCTGTTTAAAAATGCTTTTTACCCACAAAACATCCTCTTCGGTAAAACTGCCGCATAGCCGTAAAAATAAGTAGTACAGAAAACCGGCAAATACCACCTGCATACTGGCGCATATCCATTCCGAAAGAGCGGAGATCATCGGCAGTTTGCAGAAAATAAGCACCATAAACGCCGAAAGCGCGGCGCAAATAACCGGTTTAAATACCCAGCTTGTCACCTGCACTGTTACCTTGGAAACTTTAATCAGGCGGTTAATGCTGAGCGTGGCGTTAAAGATGGTGCTGAAAAAAAGCACGCAGATATACCCCTTCGTACCGGCAAACGGTACGGCAAAATAGATGAGCAGAACACGCAGGACAGAATCGGAGAAATTATATTTGAGCGAGCTGAGCTGCTGGTCGAGCCCCTTTAAAATCGCGTCCACTACACTGTCCAGATACATGAGCGGCACAAGGGGTGCTAGAATTCGCAGAATAACGCCTGATTGTTCGTTTCGGTAAAACGCAAGTCCCAAGTCCTTTGAAAAGGCAATAAATACCGATGTAATAAAGATGGAATAGAGCAGGGTAAGCTGCATGGCGCGGGATGTCGTTCTGCCGATGGTTTTATGCTTTCCGGCGGCGTTTGCTTCTGCCATTTCCGGAATCAGCAGGGAAGAAAACGCGGATAAAAAGGCAGATGGAAAATACAAAATCGGCATCACCATGCCCTGAATCATGCCGTATTGCGAAAGGGAGCTTTCCGCGGAAGCTCCGTTCTTTTTTAGCCCTACGGGAATTAAAATGTTTTCTACCGTACTCAAAATGCTCCGCAGCGTGGAACTGAACGTAACGGGCAGCGCAATATGAAGTATTTTTCGAAAGACGCCGGAACTTTTGGCTTTCGGGCAGTTGCGCTTTTTTAGGCTGATTTGGTAGACAAGAAACGTATAGCCGCAGGAAATCACTTCACCCGCGGTGGAGCCCAGCATAATAGCACAGCAGGCATTTTCCAGCCCTTGCGGCGCAAAATAGACAAACAGTGCGGCAACAATGCCAATGGTGACAAATTGCTCCAATACTTCGGCGGATGCAGGCTTGAACATATCACGGACAGCAAGAAAATAGCCTTTCATGCAGGCGCAAACCGCGATAAACGGAAGTCCAGGTGCCAGAATTTTCAGCGGCAGCGCGGCACGGCAGTCACCCAATAAATTTGCCGCGACAAAATCGGCGGAGAAGTACAGTCCTGCCACGGCAAGAAGACTCAGCGTTAAACTGAACGCCATACATTTTCGAATGATGCTTCTTGTGCAGCCGGAAGTGCCGCTAGCCGCCGCTTCTGCAACCAGACGCGTGACAACCAGACTGATGCCGGAAGCCGAAATCGTAATAGCCAGCACAAACACCGATAGGATAAGCTGAAAAAGTCCCATTCCGGCTGTTCCGATTTTGTTGGACAGGTATACGCGGTATCCAATGTTTATGGTGCGCAGCAGCAGCATAGATACGGTTAAAATTACCGCGTTCTTTAAAAAAGCTTTCTTTTTCATTTAAATAACACCTTTAAAAACAGCGTTATTCAAATGTATTCAATTGCGGTGCGAAATAAGTCTAAGTTCTGAAATTTATTATGAGCAGGAGATGTTTCGGCAGGATTTCACGACAGTACGAAATTCACAGCCAATGTTGAAACAACATACTATAGCAGTAGTTTTCCGCCCAATTTGAGAATTGATAAGGTGAATGTATGATGGATTCAAGAAATATAAATTCCTATGATGACTGCCGTTATTCTTATAATAAAAGCGTAAATATTCCGATTGAACTGTATGAATCCCAAAAGGGTGATTATTTTATCGGCTATGCCGATAATCTGACTTTTGGAAATGGTACCAGCGCATGGGCAAGGCTATATAATCCGCGCCAGTCGGGCGTACTCCTTCATGTAAATGTGTGGACGGTAACCGATATAGCGGCTGCGCCTTTCCGCGCGCAGTTCTGGTTTAATTCCAACCCGCCGGGAACACCCACAGAATCAAATCTGGTTACCCCTTCCAATACCGCAATCTATCCGCCTCCTCAGCCCAGGGTAAGGCTGCAGCTTGCGTCGGACGTTACCGGAAGTCCGACCGGTGGAGTAAAAGCGTTTGTCCGCCGGGGCGAGCCGGAAACAACGCTGGTTGAAACCGAAAACGGAAAGCTGATTTTTCCGCCGGGCGGGAACTTCCTTGTGTATCTTTCCTTGGATCAAAACCCGGATGTCGCCGCATCGGGAAGAATCGCTTTTGGCTGGTGGGAAGAGAAAATTGGCAAATCATGCGGCTACAATTATTAAGAACAGCTTCGCATAAATCGGAACCGCCGTATCTAGCTGATGCGGCGGTTTTTCTCTGCTAAAAACTATTGTAACAAATATCACTTTACGATATTATAGAGAAAGTATGAGAAAAAGGAAGTTGCCAATTGAAGTTTAAAGAGGGAGTTCAGAATTTAAAAAGTAAACTTTCCGCACTGTTCCTTGCCTATAAGCGACCGGACACACCGTTCGCCGCGAAAATCGTGGCAGCGGTGACGGTTGCCTATGCCTTATCACCGATCGACCTCATTCCGGATTTTATACCGGTTCTCGGTTATTTGGATGATTTGATCATTCTTCCGATATTGATTGCCCTGTCCGTGAAACTTGTACCGAAGAATATCATGGAGGAATGTATGGAACAGGCAAAAGAACTGTGGAAAAACGGCAAACCAAAGA
This sequence comes from Bacillota bacterium, assembly GCA_023458755.1. Taxonomy (GTDB): domain Bacteria; phylum Bacillota; class Clostridia; order Oscillospirales; family Acutalibacteraceae; genus JAEWYE01. The sequence goes on from JAEWYE010000015.1 coordinate 83,334, forward strand.
ATTGGAAATATGCAGTGCCGATTGTTTGTTTATGGATTATACTTCTTGCTTTTGTTTTATATAAGGTTTTGTCTTAGGAATACGCTGCTTTAGTTACGGACAGCGTTTGCCTAACTGTGTAGAATGATAGGAATTTTGTAACTTCTTGTTGAAACTATGGGAACAAATTCCTTGACTTTTGCCATTGCAGGAATTAATATAGTACATAATAGGAAAGCAAGGAGCGGTAGCGAATGAACTATAACAGAGCGGTTGTAATCGCCAATAATACGGTGGAAGGTCTTAGCGTTATTGACATTCATATATGTGATGACAAAGGTAGGGTATTGCTTCGGCCATCCAAAGGTGTCATTGATAAAATAAATGCAATGCCTTTGCTGGATCGAGTCAGAGTCCAGAATGTCATTACCAGGCAATACGGTATTTCTGCCAATAATGTTATATTTAAATAATTTTTAAAAATGTGAGCTGCCTGTTCAGGCGGCTTTTTTATTTTTATGAAATTTTTGGCTGGCATAGAAACAAGGAACACGCAAATAATAAAACGGATGTTTTGTCCTTTCACACAAAACATAAAATATGAATTTGCTGTGCAAACCGGACAAAGCGTTCCAACTTCTTTAGAAAGGATGGCAAAAACTATGAAGATTGCAATTGAGCATGATCTTACTCCGGTGAAATATTATCTTTCCACGAAAGGGTATGACGTGGAATGTATTGATTTCAACGGGCAGCCAAAATCAAAACTGCAAAATTATGACGCGATTGTAGTGACTGGACGGAATTCCAATGCGCTCGGGAATCAAACTACCAAAACCAGCGCAGTTGTTATTAATGCCGACGGCTTAACACCCGAAGAAGTTGTCCAAGAACTTGAAACCAGGTATAAAAATAAATAATCATTTGAAAAATAAAAATATTACGACAAAAGGATCTGGACCTTTCCGGTTCAGGTCCTTTTGTCGTTATAAATCTCTATTATTTGACTTAATTCTGCACAATACGATAAAAATCTACATAAGAATAATTTAAATTATATATTGAAAATATGATTAATAAGTTATAGAATAAATAATGGAAATAAATCCCAAAACAAAAAAGCGAAAAACGGGGGTAGAAACTTGGGCGCGGTAGGTACGATTTTATATGAGCGATACGAAATTATTGCCGAAATCGGAAAAGGCGGCATGAGCACGGTCTACATGGCGAAGGACCGAAACTTAGGTTCCTATTGGGCAGTAAAGCAGGTGAAAAATGAGCGGAATGTCGACATTGAAGCTTTTAAAAAAGAGGTAGAGCTTCTTTCCAGCCTAAATCATTCGGACATTCCCAGAATTGTGGACCGAATTGAACTGAATGACGACTATTTCGTCATCATGGACTTGGTAAACGGCACTTCACTAGGCAAAAAAGTTGCAGTTGAAGGCCCACAGCCGGAAAAACAGGTAATTGAATGGGCAAAAATGCTGTGCGATGTTCTTCACTATTTACATACCATCAAGGAAAACCCGATTATCTATCGCGATATGAAGCCGGACAACGTCATGCTGACGGAATCCGGCAGAATCAAACTGATTGATTTCGGAATTGCAAAAGAGTGCAGGCGCGGCGAAAAACAAAGCGGTGCTGCAATCGGTTCAAAAGGCTATGCCGCACCGGAACAATACCGCGGGGCAAGCAATTTACTGGATGAGCGAACGGATATCTACAGTTTGGGGGCTACCCTTTACAATTTAGTGACCGGAATGGCACCGGAAAAACCACCGAAAGGGATTCGCCCAATTCGGCAGATCAATCCTGTTCTTTCAGAGGGATTAGAGTATATCATCACCAAATGTACGGATGATGACCCCGACGAACGGTATCAAGACTGCGCGGAACTGCGCAATGATTTGGACAATATCGATCAGCTGAATTTTAAGTACCGACGAACCATGAGGAACAAACTCGCCCTGTTTTGTGCCAGCTTCGGCTTGTGTATTCTGTGCGCCTGTTTGGCACTCGTGGGCTTTAACGGCATACAGCAGGACAAAGAGGATAAATATCAGGTCGCTTACCTTGCTGCGCAGAATTTTGAAAAGCAGAACAAAACAACAGATGCGCAGAACGAATATGCGACCGCCATTAAAAACAAACCGGCATTATTGGAAACTTACCAAAAATTGTTCAGCCTTCTGTTGCCGAAAAGCGGGGACAAAGACTACCTGACAAAAACAAAATTTGCGGTCGATACCCTGCGAGCCTATGTGGAAGACCAAAGCAGCCCCATGTACCGCAACGGCGAGCTTTTGTACCAGCTTGTGAAACAATGCGTCAATGTGAACGACCCCGCCTATGCGGCGTATGCGGCGGACTATATTACCGCAATCAAAACGAGTGACGCTTATAAAAGCGGCAAACTGAACAAGAGCGATATTGAGAGCTATGAGGTCATAGCCTCCAACTGCGCCAAAAATATTACTACACAAAACTTTACGGAATTCAGCACCGCACTGGCAAAGCTGGAAGACAACACGGACAAGAGCAATTATTCCGTGAATGATAAGCTCAATAACTATTACACCATGATTGTCATCTACAATACCTATCCGGAAAATCTGAAGGACGCTTATACAAAAACGGCGGAAATCGGTGTGAAGGCAAAAAAACTGATTGATACCAATGCGCAGTCGGAGCTGCTTACCTTTAATAATATCATTCCCATGTATGAATTAATTGCTTCCAGTATGTACAACAATGCTGTTGTGGCAACGGATGTTACGGTGAAAAGACAGACGTTTCAGTCCTCTTTGCAATGGTTTGGTTATCTGAATGATTTGAATGATGATCTGAGTGAAACCTTAATGCTGAAAAAGGGCAACGCGTACAAAGGCATCTTTGATACCTACAACACGGTGGAAGGCCGCGCACAGATTGACAAAACCATTACCGGCAACCTCAACTCGGCTATCCAGATTTATGCGGATGTTTTTCAAAAAAATCCGGACAGTTTTCTAGGCGCGGTAAACCTGGCTCAAGCGCATTTGGACGCAGAGCTGATAAAGCCGGCACAGCAGCGCAATTTTGTGACCGTGCAAAGCGACTATAAAAAAATAACGGAGATCAAGAATAAGAACAAGAATCTGTCCAGTATTTCTCTGTCACAGTTCAGCTCGTTAAAACAGCAGATGGCGAATGCCGGATTGGAGGCATAAAAATGAACGAAATTCTATTTTATGCCGGGCTTGTTTTCGCGGCTTTGCTTTTCATTTTATCGGTTATTCTGTTGTTCTCACAAAATATACCTGGTGTGATTCGCTACTTTCTCAGGATGAGAAAAAGAAAGATAAACTATAAGTTTGCAAGCGAAAACAGGGTGATATACAAAACCAGCGGGGGAACCGGAACGGACACCTCCACTCAAACGCTTACAGAATCAGAAAAAACAGAGCTTTTAGATATCGCGCAAAACTATGCCACCGCATTGCTGGATGCGGACAGCACGACTTTATTACCCGAATTGAGTGAACATCAAAAATAAATTATGGTGGGGGACAATCATGAAGAATCGAACAGTATTAAAAATAAGCATTGGTGCGGCTTGTTTTGTCTGCGTTGCCGTTTTGGCAGTGACCGCTTGCTTCTTGAATTTTACCGCTTGGGCTGCGGGCAGCGTAAGCGCCGCGAGTTTTTATACGAGCCAAACGAATTCCGCTTCCGTTGCGGTAAAGGATGCGCAGCCTGGCGAAGAGCTGGCAGTTTTCTCGCAAAAGGCAGTGGGCGAAAACACGCAATACAACTATGTTAAGAATTATGCAATTGCTGAGGGAAAAGCGGTCATTGACCAGTTATCGTTTTCACAAAACGGCGATAAGCAGGAAATGTTTGTGGCTGTGGTTGACACCAGCGACGATTTATCAGCATATGATGGAAAATTTGGAACGTCTCAAAACGCGGCCGGGGAAGAAACGGTCACATTGCCGGACGGTGATGGGCACAGCATGACCCTGAAAAAAATCACCGTGATTTATGATACCACTAAGCCGGTTATTTCTGGCGCAGCTCTCACGCAGGCTGTTGATCGCGAAAATAACATATGGGTAAAAAGCAGTGACAGGGTGACCGTCAAATTTAAATTGTCCGACACCGGTTCCGGCGTGGACAACGCAACCATTCAAGTTACACTCGGAGGAAAAAATCCGGTTGGCGCGGTTACTTACGATGCACAGAAAGCGGAATATTCCGCCGAATTCAATGTGTCCGATTTTACAACCAGCAAAGTAAACGGAGATACTCTGTTTGACAAGACCGCGTTGCGAATTGATGCTTCCGATTGTGCCGGCAACGCGGCGGATTCCTTAAATTCAACACTCTCTTCGGACTTAAAATACGATAATCTAAACGTCGACGTCAGCAGCTTTGCTTCGGATAACAGTCAAAACACAAAATTTGCTATTGTGGGAAATACCCTGACGCTGCAGTTCCAAACAAATATCGCGGTGGATAGTTCGAATGTAACCGTCTTGATTGCCGGTCAAAGTCTCCAAACATTAACCAGTAAGAATGACGATAAAATGAACTGGACTGCGACCTATCCAATACCGGACAGCAATTCTTTAAGCAACGGGGCTGCAATCCCGTTTTCCATTACGGTTACTGACCAAGGCAACAAGAAAACGGCTGCAAATGATTCCGGCACAAATGTGACCTATTCTACGCCGATTGATGTGCAGAACTTATCGTTTGCCAGCTCCGGTTCCGCATCTGGTGCCGCAGCCGCGGGAGATGCGCTTACCCTGACTTTTGACACGCAGCGTGCGGTTAATATCTCGATTATTACTATCGCGGGACATTCCGTTACCCCGCTAAGCTCAAATGGCGGCTTGCATTGGGTTGCCGAATATACGCTTACCGATAAAGAAACGTTATCGGATGGCGATACGATTCCGTATACATTTACGGCAGAAGATGATTTTGGAAATACCGTAACAAAAACACAAGCTGATACCGATGCGGTGACTTATTTTACGGTTCCAGATCCGGTAAAATCCAATTTTAGCGTCACGTGCAGTTCGGGCACCTCCATAGCGAAAAAAGGTGATACCATTACCGTTTCTTTCACAAAAAGAACTTATAGCCGCTTCTGTAGCGTTAATATCGCGGGAATCTCCGTGAACGCGGCAAGCACAAATTTTACGGATTGGACTGCCAGCTACACGCTGGGAACTAAAAAAGGTGAAGTACTGTCTGATAACGGAAAGATAACCTGCTCGGCCTTTCTTTATGGCAAGCCTTTGCAGGATCAAACAATTACGTATTACGCTCCCATCAATATTACACAATTGAGCCTGAAGTCCGGCAACAGCAATACCACACTGGCAAAAAACGGGGATACGGTTACGGTCGGATTTCAAACCGACCATCCGGTAACGCTTACCGATACAACAATCGCGGGGCAGGCAGTCACGTTTGCCAGTTCGGAGAATGACGGTATGCAATGGACGGGTAGCTATACCATCAGCGGCTCAGAAGTTTCAGATAACCATACGCTGCCGTTTACTGTTACCGCAAGCGATGCCGCGGGCAATACAGCGGTAACCAAAACCGATGCCGATTTAAGTAAACAGGTCACCTATTACGCGCCGATTCAGGCAGGTAATTTAAAAATTGCTTCCGGCAACGTGAAACCTTTGCTGGCTAAAGATTCCGATACTGTTACGGTCACTTTTCAGACGACGCATCCAGTATCCGTTCCATCCGGCAGCATTGCCGGAAAAGTGAAAACGGACGGAGTTCAGTTTACCAGCGCGGACTCAATGGCATGGAAGGGAACTTACACGCTTAAAAACGGAGATGTTGCAGATTTAGCAAATATACCGTTTTCCTTCACTTTGGCAGACAACGCAGGCAACGGTGAAGTATCAAATTCGCAGAGTGATTTGGCTGCCAACCAGCAGGTTCAGTATTATGCGCCGATTGACATTACCGGATTAACATTCGGTTCCGGTGAAACAAACCCGCGTTTTGCCCGGAATGGAAGTACGCTCACCTTGTCCTTTGCCACGCAGCATGAAGCGGCGATAACCGATATTTCGATTGCGGGAAAAACGGTTACCCCGCAGAGTTCGGATAAGAAAAACTGGTCAGCGGTTTGTACTTTGGACCCGAACGATATAAAAGCGATAAATGCAAAAGATAATTCCAATATCCCGTTTTCCTTTGCTGTTTCCGATGTAACCGGCAATACGGCACATAAGAGTGAGAAGAACACGGCCTATGTAACTTATTACGCACCCATTGCGGTCAACGGCTTATCCTATTCTTCCGATAATAAGCAGACCGGTTATGCCAAAGACGGCAATACCGTTTCAATCCATTTTACAACGACGCATCCGGTTTTGCTATCCAATCAAACGGTGGCGGGGCAGCCGGTCTCCTTTGCCAGCACCAACGATGACGGTATGAACTGGACCGCGAACTATACCGTGTTAAATGGTAAAACAAAAGACAATACCGATATACCGTTTACCTTTACGGTCAAGGACAATTCGGGAAACGATGCGGTCAGCAAGACCAATTCGGATGTTTCGGACAGCAAAGCAGTTCGGTACTATGCACCGATTGGACAGAGTATTTTGAATTATAAATTCAGTTCCAACAATAAACAGTCCGGCATTGCTTATGCGAAAAACGGCGATACGGTTACCCTCTCTTTTCAAACCACACATCCTGTATCGTTGTCACAAACGCAAATCGCGGGGCAGCCGGCCACGTTTACCGATACAAACAGCACCCACATGAACTGGTCGGCATCCTTTACAGTTGAAAACGGCAAATTGCCGGATAATACAGATGTTCCATACACTTTGTCCATTAACGATATCGCGCAGAATCAAGAAGTAACAAGGACACAGAGCGGTGACGCGGGTAAAATTCGCTATCAGGCGCCCATTGTGATTCATAATCTTACGTTTGAATCCGATAACAGTAAAACGCCAAAAGCAGCGGCCCGCAACGGCAACGTAGTTACATCTAAATTTTCAACCACCCATCCGGTTATTCTCTCCAATACCAAGATAGCCGGTCAGACGGTAGCTTTCAGCAGTGCGAACAATGATGGGATGGACTGGACTGCCACATATACGGTTGTAAACGGGCAAACGGCGGACAACGCCAATATCGCGCTGTCGCTCACCGCGAACGACGCGTCCGGAAACGCCGCGGTAACCAAAACCGAGCAGGATACAAGTCCGGTCAAATATTATGAACCCATTCGGGTTTCCGGACTGAAAATTTTGACCGACAACGCAAACGACGGCAATAAATACGCTAAAGACGGCAACCAGGTAACGGTCACATGGGAAACAAACCATTCCATGTCGCTGTCAGACGTATCCGTTGCAAACCGGACAAATGCCAAGATTGCCGAAACCAAACTGTCCGGCTGCGCTTGCCGCTATACACTTTCTTACACGCTTCACGGCGGCGATGTCGCCGATTTGGCAAATGTCGGTTTCCGCTTTCGTTTGGATGATGCCGCAGGCAACAGTACAGTAACGAAATCCGATACTGACGCGGATGTAACAAACCGGATCCAGTATTTTTCACCAATTACCGCCAAAACAGCGATTGCTTCCAACGGCAGGGACACCACATTTGCAAAAAACGGGGATACCATTTCTTTAAAAATTGAAACGAATCATAATACAAAGGTAGTGTCTTCCGCCATTTTGGACAGAGCGGCTTCCGCTTCGGGCAACAACAGCAAAAATCTAGTGGTGAGCTATGCAGTCAGCACGGGAGAAACTGCTTTAAAAGAGGGAAATGTCACATTCACCCTGTCGGTTACCGATCTTGCCGGGAATGTTTTGCCGATTCATGCGGTTACAGACAGCTCAAAGGTAACCTATGACCGCACCGCGCCGGTTGTGTCGCTGGCACCGGATTTCAGCGGGTTTACCAATAAGAAAATTTCCTATTCGGTCATCTTCTCCGACACCAATTTAGGCGGGCAGGGGCTTTCCTTTACGGTAAACGGAAACGAGCAGCTTACGCAAGCGGACAGAAATGCCGCCATGTCGGGAACGTCTTTTACGAAGTCGATTACACTGGATGCCGAGGGTGAGTACAATATCGCGGCAAGCGCAAGGGATCGTGCCGACAATTCGGCAAAGTCCGATATTACCGCAAAAGTCACCATAGACAAAACAGCCCCAAAAATCACGTCTACCAAGATTGATCTCGGCAAGACGCTGGCGTTTCAAAAAGGCTTTTCCATCTCCAAGTATTTCAATATCGATGATAAGTATGAAAAAGATATTATTTGCAAAGTAACGGACAGTACCGGTTCGGTTGACTGGGATATTAATACACCGATCACGACGGACGGAAAAAAGACCATTTATCTGTTGGTGACCGATATGGCCGGAAATACCTCCCGTGCGCTGACTTATGATTTATATATTGACGGTACAGCACCAAAGGTGCAGGTAAAAGATACGGTAACCAATAAAGAATTGGCCGCAGGTAAAAATAGCGATCCGTTTATCGGGAAAGAAACACTGCGTATCAGCCTGGATAAACTGAACATCGGCAGCGAAGCGGAAGATAAATTTATCAAGCTGGAAATTGTCAATCAAAAGGGCGAACTGGTTTATGATCTTCTGAAAGACGGCAAAAAAGAGAACGGCGCATACGTACTCGATCTGAAAGACTTCGGGGATTATAAGCTTCTCGCGCAGGCAGAGGATGATGTCGGCAACAAAACGGAAGTACTGGAGTATCCGTTTGTTTTTCAGGATCAAAGCGTGCTTTCCAAGTATTACGAAAACAAACCGCTGTTCTATTCGACACTTCCTGCGGCAGCCGTACTGATTCTTGCGGCTGGTGTGCTGCTCGTGTTGAAAATCAGCAAGAAACGAAAAAGCCCAAAAGCATAATCGGTTATTCAAATGGTGGGAGGAAGAAAGATGAACGCGGTAAATGAGAATGATCAGATCGTCGAGAACCGGAATACGCAGTCTTTGAGTTACGTAATAAAAAAAGAGCAGTTGTTTTTTTCAACCGGCTATAAGGTACTGCAAAGCCAGGAGAAAAACGGTTTTATAAAGTGTGTAAAAATTTCACAAAACGGGAACATCAAACTGGTGTATGACATATCCGGCTTCAAGGCTTTAAACAGCCTGATGCCGGCGCTGACGCCGGAAGGTTTCCTTACGGTTTTAACAAACCTGATCCATACCGTTTTCGAGGTCAAAAACAACGGATTCATGCAGTGCGAAAACATCAATCTTTCCTTTGATAAAGTGTTCGTTGACTGCAACAATTACCGGGTGTTTTTAATCTATCTGCCAATCAATACGCAAACATCTCAAAACAGCTTTTCCCTGTTTGAGACGCAGATGAAAAATAACATCATTGCGGCAATCAGCGCTTACCCCAATGTGCTCAATCCGTTTGTTTCCACCGTACAGAATAATTTGCGGAACGACGCGGTTTCATTGGAAGCACTGGCGGAAAGCATCCGCACGCAAAGCGGTGCCGGGAATTCGTCCTTTCAAGCACCCGCAGCCGCAAACATAAAACCAAAATTTGAACCGGCACCCCAATCCGGTGCCGGGGCTGCGCAGTATCCCGTAAACTACGCCCAAAACAGTTCGAATCCGCAGCTTCTTCAGGTGCACCATCAATATGTCAATAATCAATACGTCAATCAGGCGTATCCTCCTGTACCGCGTACAAAAAACAAAACTGCCGTAAAAGCAGCTATCATCGGAGCGATTCAAATCGTTTCCATCGGTTTGGAGGCAGCCGTTCTGTTTGCTTTACCGCTTGCTGAAATTGTGAAATATGCTCTCTCCGGCGCAATTGCTTTCGTGGATATCCTTGCCTCAGTGTTAGTCGGTTTTCTGCCCTTTCCGTCCAAAAATAATACCGTGCAGTATAATGTGAATTTTCAGCCGGAATTGGAAGGTGGAGCAACCGAGCTTTTGGATGATATTTTTACCCCTTCGCTTATTCTTTCCGGTGTCAAAACGCCGCAAAAGGTTGAAATCGTTCTCAATAAGCCAGAATTCACCGTCGGCAAAAATCGGGATTCAGTGGACGGTGTCATTTCATTCAATCAGGCTATCAGCCGTGTGCACTGCAAATTTATCTGTGTGGAAAACCGGTATTTTATCGTCGATATCGGCAGCTCGAACGGCACGTTTGTCAATGGCGCGCGAGTTGCGGTAAATACGCAGGTGCCGGTAAAGGCGGGCGACAGAATCAAATTGGCCAACAGCGAGTTTGTGCTGCGCGCTGTGTGACACACGGGGGAAGGGATGGAATGAAAGTACTGCAAATGGAGGCTGCGGGTCTCACAGATGCCGGAATAGTCAAAAAAGTTAACGAGGACGGATTCTTTTATAAAATAGCGGCTGCCGGGTCTTCTTATGCCGGTGTGTTTGCCGTAGCCGACGGAGTCGGGGGCGGAATCAAAGGAGAGGTTGCAAGCTCTGCCGCAATCGCTCAGATCAATAGTTGGTGGGAAGAAGATTTCAAACCCAATTTCCATGATCAGGAAAGAATTGTAAATTCTCTGCTTTCCGCTTTTCAGCACATCAACGAGCAACTACTGCGTATGTCAGAAAACAGTCCTTATAAAATCGCTACAACCCTCTCTGTACTGGTGCTGTATCAAAATCAATATTTACTCGTACATACCGGCGACAGCCGCATTTATCGGTACAGCGGATGGCTAAGGGGCAAGCTGGTTCAACTTACGCAGGATCAGTCCTGCCTGATCAACAAAAGCGTGAACGGCAGAATGGTGAAAAAAAGTGTTCTTACCGAATGTTTGGGCTATAAACCGGTGTGCAACCATTTCTGTGTATCGGGTGAAATTTGTAAAAATGACCTGTTTTTCCTTTGCAGCGACGGTGTCTATAAAACCATTTCGGATGAGAAAATTCACGAAACCATCAAAGCGAATAAGTCAAATCTAAACGTTTTATGCCGGTCATTTTTGGATTGCGCCGAACAAAACGGTGAAACAGACAACATTACCGCGGTTGCGGTAAAAATCAAGGGGGAACGAGAATGAGTAAGCTGTCAATCGTTTTGGCAGATACGGATGAAACCTACCTGATGCCTTTGGAGCTAAAATTCATTGAGGGCTTTGAAGACAAGGCAGATATTACCGTAATTACGGAAGCCGGATATTTGCAGGAATATTTCAGTTCGCCCAGGCATGTGGATATTTTCGTGATAAACGAGAATTTATACACAAGAGTTTTTGAAAAGCACGATATCGTCAACACATTCCTGCTTTCGGAACAATATGACGACTCCAGCACAGGTGATATGTCCATCGACCGGATTTACAAATACACCAGCGTGAAAGAAATTTACAATCAGGTTGTCAGCAACGCGGCATCCAAATCGCTGAAATCCATGAATGAAAAACCGGGGGCAAAGGTTATCACCGTTTATTCTCCAATTGGCGGCATTGGCAAAACAACGGTGGCGGTTGGGTTGAGTGCCGCGCTCGCCAAGAATTATAAGAAAACGCTCTATCTGTGTACGGAACCTCTTCAGACTTTTTCATTTTTACTAAGTGACAAACAGTATGAGCAGTTGGGCTTTGATAAGCAGCTTGCTTCGCAAAACGAATATCTGGCCAATTGCCTCCCTACCTACCTGAAAAATGAGGGGTTCGATTATGTACCGCCGTTCCGTCAGGCCCTTTCTTCCTTAAATATCAAGATGAGCAATTATTTTCATCTTATCGAGCAGCTTAAACAAGCCGGAACCTATGATTTTATCGTGGTGGACACCGCGCTGGATTTTACGGAAGAAAAAACCAGACTGATGGGACTGTCCGACCATATTCTTCTGGTAGCAGGTCAGGAGGTCTCGGACGCGTGCAAGCTCGAGAGCCTATTATATAACATCGACTGTTCGGATAAAGAAAAGTTTATTTTTGTCTGCAACAAGTACCGTAAAGACCGAAAAAACATGTTGGTTGACGACCGGTTTATCAACCGATGCCAAATCAGTGAATACATCGGCTATTCGGATGATTTCGGAACTCTTACAGCCGAGCAGTTGTCCGGTAATCCGAGTTTTCAAAAAATCGCATTTCTGTTTCTGTAAATCGGTAAAGGAGCTTATTCAATGATCGAGGATAAAGTAATTGTGGTGCTGTATCTGCACAAAACACAAAAAAAGATTGATCTGGAAGTGCCGCTGGATATTACGGTGAATGAGCTGATTGCCGGCATCAATCAGGCGTACAGCTTAGGAATCAATCAGGAGGACATCAATCAGAATTATTTGAAAACCGAAAATCCGATTGCGCTCCTGAAAGGGAATAAAACATTAAGGGAATGCGGCATGCGCAACGCGACGGTAATCAATATTACCGGAGGGATTCACTATGAATAATAAATATAAGGTAATCATCTTCGGCAAGAGAATTTACCGGGAGATTGAGCTTTCCGATGACACGCCAACACCGGTTAAGGTTGGAACAACAAGGGGCTGTCATGTTCGTTTTAATAAAGAGATTTTCTTTGAAGAATTCGAGTTTGCGCTCACGGTTATCCCCGGCGGCTGGCAGATCAACTGTGGGAAAGACGTTTATGTCACTTCCGACGGTGTTATGAAGCTGTTTTCTAAGGAACTGGCTCACGGCGATGATTTGGTACTGAAATATCAGAATTCGAATCAGGAAATCTTTAAAATCAGCTTTATGATGAACTTCGATGTGGAGGAGAAAGATTATCAGCGCATTCTCGATATTTCCGGCCGGGATTCCATTCAAATCGGCGGCACTGAAAACTGTGACATACAAATCAGCGACGATTTGATTCTGCGTGACAGCTTTACTCTTTTCAAAAGAAACGGACAGTACTATATTACCGATAATAACACCAAATACGGCGTATACATAAACGGCATAAAGGTCCGGGAAACCATGCCCGTGTTGGACTATGACTTTTTTTCCATGATCGGATACAGCTTTTATTTGAAATACGGAAAACTGTATACATCCAGCAAAAGCACGCTGCACATCCGTTCTCTGGATTATCAGGATATCACGCAGCAGCAAAGCCACTTGCCCTATCCAAAATTCAACCGCAGCACCCGTGTAAAATATGAACTGCCCGCCAATGAAATTGAAATTTTACCCCCTCCGCCAAAAGAACAGAAGCCGAAGAAAAATATGATGATGTCCCTCGTTCCGGTTATCGCTACTCTGGGGCTTACGGTAGTCATGCGGGGAACCATGGGAGGAGGGAGTTCCTTTCTGATTTACAGTGCCGCAACCATGGCAATCGGTGCGGTAATGAGTGTCGTTTCCGCTCTTTTAGACAGTCGGCAGTACAAAAAGGATTGTATCAAGCGGGAGGAAACCTATCAAACCTACATTGCGGAAAAAGAAGAAGAAATCAAAAGCATTCGCGAAAATGAACACCGTATTTTGGAAATGAAGCATCCTTCTCTCGCGAACAGCCTTCAGGAGGTTGATAAATTCGGGAAGCGTTTGTTTGAAAAAGACAGGAATGACGATGATTTTTTGTCGGTTCGTCTCGGAACAGGCCAAACAGAGGCGCAGTGCAAAGTTAAGTTTACCAAACAGGAATTTGCGGACACACAGGATAAATTAATCTCACTGCCGGAACAAATGGAATATAAGTTCCGGTATCTCAACAGTGCTCCGATTTTATCGGATTTTAACGGTTCAAGCGCGGTCGGCATACTTGGCAGTGATACCCAGCTTTACGATATGCTGAAAAATATTACGCTGGATATTTCCGTCCATCATTTTTATAATGATGTGAAATTGTTTTACATGTTTGATGAGAAAAACGCAAGCCGTTTTGCGTGGATCAGGTGGCTTCGGCATGTGAACAACGACCGGCCGGATTTACGCAATTTTATGTGCGACGACGAAAGCAGAAGCACTCTTTTGGAGCATCTGTATTCCGTTTTGTCGCAGAGGGAAATGGCGGATCAAAATACAAAGTTTGATACATATTATGTCGTGTTTGTATTTGACTCAAAAGGAATCGCGAAGCACCCGATTTCAAAATACATTGAAAAATGTAAAGATTACGGTTTTACATTTGTGTTTTTTGAAAAGTATGAAGAACTGCTTCCAAAGGGCTGTACCGAGATTCTGCGTCTGAATTCCAACGACAGCATCGGTGCGCTGTCCCTTTCCCAAAACGGTGACCAGCTGTTCTCTTTTGCTTACGAAAAGATCTCGGATGCCGCTGCCGAGCGGGCCGCTCTGAAATTGAGCAGTGTTTATGTGGATGAGGTAAGCTTAGAAAGTGAAATGACAAAAAATATCTCCCTATTTCAGCTTCTGCATATTCTGTCAATCGACGATTTGGACATTCAATCCAGATGGGAGCATTCCGTGGTGTTTAAAAGCATGGCGGCTCCTTTGGGCGTGAAAAACAAGGCCGAAGTCGTCTACCTCGATTTGAACGAAAAGCGCCACGGACCGCACGGATTGGTGGCGGGCACTACGGGGTCCGGCAAAAGTGAAATTCTTCAAACCTATATTTTATCCATGGCAACGCTTTTCCACCCTTATGAAGTCAGCTTTGTAATCATTGATTTCAAGGGCGGCGGCATGGTGAATCAGTTCCATCATCTTCCGCATTTAATCGGCTCCATTACGAACATAGACGGCAGAGAGATTCAGCGTTCTCTCCTTTCAATCAAAGCGGAACTACATAAAAGACAAGAAGTCTTTGCCCTTGCGGGGGTCAATCATATCGATGCATATATCAAAAAATACAAAGTGCATGAATGTACCACTCCGATTCCGCATTTAATCTTGATTGTGGATGAATTTGCAGAACTAAAAAGTGAACAGCCGGATTTTATGAAGGAATTGATCAGTGCGGCCAGAATCGGGCGCAGCTTGGGTGTTCATCTTATTTTGGCAACGCAGAAGCCCTCCGGCGTAGTTGATGACCAAATCTGGAGCAACTCAAAATTTAAATTGTGCTTAAAGGTTCAAACGAAAGAGGATAGCAATGAGGTGCTTAAGTCTCCCCTTGCCGCCGAAATAAAAGAGCCTGGGCGGGCCTACCTGCAAGTGGGCAACAACGAAGTGTTCGAGCTTTTCCAATCCGCATATAGCGGCGCGCCGGCAGAGAATGATGAAATGGAAAACAAAAAGGAATTCGCTATTTGTGAAGTCTCACTTTCCGGAAAACGGACCCCGGTTTTTGTGCAGAAAAAAGGCAAAGCCAGCAAAAAAAGTGATACCCAATTGGAAGCAATCGTTGACTGTCTCAATCAATTCTGCTTGGATAATCAAATTGAAAAACTTCCGGGTATCTGCCTGCCGTCTTTACCGACCGTAATCCGTTACAGTGATGCCATAATCTCCGAAAATCAGGGAACCGACGTAAGAATTTCGATTGGGCTTTACGATGATCCTTCCCATCAGCTTCAGGATCAGGTTTTTGTCAACCTGACACAGGAGCATATGATGATTATCGGCTCCTCTCAGTACGGCAAAACAAATCTGCTGCAAACTCTGGTGCGAGGACTTGCTGAAAGCTATACACCCAAACAAGTTCATCTTTATATTTTGGATTTTGCGTCCATGATTTTGAAAAACTTTGAGGAACTCAAGCATGTCGGCGGCGTGATTACCGTTAAAGAAGATGAAAAGCTTAAAAACTTCATGAAGATGATGAATGCTGAAATCGCGGCAAGAAAAGATATTCTTTCCAAATTAGGAATCAGTTCATTTGCTTCCTACAAAGAAGCCGGTTATACCGAACTGCCGCAAATTGTCATCCTGCTGGATAATTTTACGGCATTTAAAGAACTGTATGAAGACTACGAGGATGACATGCTGAATATATGCCGCGAGGGCGTTTCGGTCGGTATCAGCTTAGTGATTGCAAACCAGCAGACAAACGGAATCGGCTATCGGTATCTGTCCAATTTTTCCAGAAGAATTGCTCTTTACTGCAACGATTCCGGCGAATACGGAAGCTTATTTGACCGCTGCCGTATGCAGCCTCTGAATACTCCGGGCCGCGCCCTTGTTGAAATTGATAAAAATATTTATGAATATCAGACCTATTTAGGATTTGACGGAGAAAAGGAAATTGAGCGTGTCTCCGACATGAAACGATTCGTTTCCGAAATGAATCAAAGATACCCCGAAAATAAAGCAAAGCAGATACCGGAGATACCGAACATCTTAACAAGCGCATATACGCAGGTGCAGTTTGCACCGCTTATGAAAAAAGAGTACAGCGTTTTGGCGGGCTTGGACTACAGCACGGTAACACCGGTTCTCTTTAATCTGAAAACCTTGGGTGTGCTGGCGCTTGCCGGTCGCGAGAAATCCGGTAAAGGGAACTTTGTCCGCCATATCGTAAAGTCTTTGCAAAATCAGGCATCGTCCGCTCCTACGGAAGTCACCATCATTGATGATGTAACGAAAAAATTCCAAGCGCTGAATTCTTTCGGTATTGTAAAGCGATATACACTGGATGCCGAAGCAATTCGTCCTGTTTTATGCGAATGGGAAGCTGAATTGAAAAAACGCTATGAATCCTTGCTGGATGGCGGAGGCAGTACACTGGCGGACGCACCGCTATTCCTGCTGATTGTTCAAAACGAGGATGTTCTTACCGCAATCAGCAATGATTACGACCTGATGGAAAAATATAAATTGATTCTGTCCAAATATAAAGCCATGAAGTTCTGCATTCTTTATGCCAATATCAAAAATGAAACCATTTCTTACAGCGCGCCCGATGCTTTAAAAATGTTAAAAGAATCTCCTAATATGATGGTGTTTGAGGATTTGAGCAATTTCAAAGTATTTGAACTGCCGTTTGCTACTACAAAAGAGTTTAAAAAACAGATTGAATTGGGCGACGCATACTATATTAAAGGAAACGAAACCCGCAAGATGAAGACCGTACTCAGCGCGGAAGAGGGTTAAATCCGCATTTTTACAGGAATACCATAATGAAAATTATGATATTATAAAATTTTTCAATTTGAAGGAGGCAACACTATGTCAAACCAAATCAGAATGACGCCGGAAACAATGCGTCAGCGCGCAGGCCAGTATAAAACCGAGGCCGGAAAAGTACATGAAGTTATCACAAAGATGGACGGTCTGCTTTCTCAGCTTCAGTCCGAGTGGGAAGGTGCCGCAAGCAGGTCCTATGCGGACCGGTATGCGCAGCTGAAACCGGGCTTCCAAAAGGCGGAACAGCTGATCATCGAAATTTCCGAAGCGCTTACCAAAACGGCACAGATTGTGGAAGAAACCGATTCGAACATCGCAAATCAATTCCGAGCATAAGCAATCCGCATATAGTTCCGTGAGGAAAGGGCCCCAAAATCGTTCTGCGACTTGGGGCTCTTTCATCCTTGCTTTAACAAAAATTTGCCTCAGGTGAAGCTTAAGGGGAAACGGTAATGAGCAAAAGTGAGATATATTGTAATATTCGTTACTATGAAAGTGAGATAGCTTCCTATCAGTACCAAATTAGAAAGCTAGAAAATAAGCTATTCAAATTGCAGTCTCTTCATCAAAAGTACAGTACCTTGCAGACGGATTTTGAAAGCAGACAATCGTTAAGAAAAAGGAAACTGTCCAGTTTAAGCACAAATAATATGAACGTAAAAATGGTTCGTCATTATTACGGCGGAATGTCCGATTTGTTAGGCGGTAGTTACTTCAACCAAACATATAGTGGACTTGACGAAGCAAAGTCAAGAATCTGTTCGTCAATAAGCACAGTACAAAATAAAATTGATTCTTTGCAGGATGCCATATCATCTTGTGAGAGAACAATTGATAGTTTATATGACGAATTAAACGAAATAGAAGATTAGGGTGATAAAATGGCAACAAATCAGTTGATTGTGGATGATGACTATTGCAATAGCATGGCAGCTTTTTTTAGTAAGCAGGGCGAAAACTTGGAGTCTATGATTCTTGCATATGTAAACGAATTGAAAGTAATAAAAAATTCTGCAATTAAAGACGGTGCTGTTTCGAAAACCTTAGAAGAATATATTACTTATGCTGAAAAGCTCGAAAAACAGTTTAGTTCCATATCTTCTGTGGCAAAAACGACTGTAGCAAAATATTTAAAATCGATTGATGAGAAAGATCAATATCTCTTTTAACGATGCCGTTAAGGATGGTGACGCGTTATGGGCAATCAGATTCATATCAGTGCATCAAATTTGCAAACGGAAATAGGTACCTTAAAAAGCATAATGAGCAAATGGTGTGCGATGAAAAAAACACCGCCAGCCGCTGCTGGAGGTGGCCCAGCCGTTAATGAACTGGAACAAATAGGCAAAGCCTATGAGGAATTGCATGATACGATGATTCAGCTCATATCCAATACCATTGGGTTTATGGAAAACACGGAAAAGAGTTATCAGCATTCCGATCAAACTGCAGCCAAAGTAATTGCAAAAAAATAAAAGAGGGGGGAGATATTGATGTTAAGAGATTTTTCTGATCAAACCAAGCAAGAACTGCTCAGCCTTGTTAAACAAGTTGAAAATGACAAGTGGTCTGATTTTACCGACTGGATCGGTGACCGGTGGTATGATTTTGAAGATTTGATTGGTGAGTTAAACATCAAAAACTATGTCAACAACGTGAATGAATACCATAAAAAGGTCATCGACAAAAACAACGCAACGGCTTCCAGTATTGAAAAAATATTTAATGATGTAAAAGCGGCAGACAGCACCTATGCTGTAAAGTTTAGCGGCATAGAGAATTCTTTGAATGCTTCGCGTAACTATATAGAAAGCTTGGCAGAAATTATAAACCCATCAGCAGGTAAATTTACGGTATCAAATATTGCAAATGTTATGAACAAGGAATATAATAATATCGAAAATTCCAATGTTGAAGTATATAAAAACTTATTTGAACAAAATGTAAATGGAAAATGGGTCGTTGATTATGAATTGGTGAAGTCAACTTTATATAATGATGACGATACGATGTCGGAAGCAGAACGAACAGCATTAAATGATGCTATCAGTCATGTAGATCGATTAGTTGCAATGAAAGATATTGTCAGTATGGATAAGACTGACAATAAAGCTTTAAAAAATGCATATAGGTTGCTTCTATGTCTTAAATATAATCAAATAGTAACAATTGTGCAAAAGGGTAATCATTTTATCATTAAAGGCGGCGTGTGCGGTTTCTTGGAAGATTCTGAAATTTCTGACTTGGAAAAGATTAAAGGTACCAAATATAGAATTGGTTCAGACGCGTTTAATGAAAGTGGACTAAAATATTTTGTCCCGACAAAAGATATTTTTTCTAAAGGAGCGCAGAAGTTTCTATCTAATATTAAAGAGCCAGAATTGTGGAAGAGTTCATTTAAAGAATTTAAGACCTTTAAAGGCGGTATACAAAAAATTTATGGCTTTGAGAAGAATGATACATTTACCCACGGGCTTAATAATTTTGGAAAAGTCTTAGGCTATGCCTCCATTGCACTTGATACCGGTGCTGGGCTCAAAGAAGATATTGATAATAAAGCGACGGCTTCACATACCATTGGTGATGCAACTGCGAATGTTGCCAAAGGTTTGGGTGCCATGGCAGTGGCAACAGGTTGTGCACAGGTCGGTGCGGCTATCGGTACTGCAATTCCAATTCCAGGAGTAGGTACTGCTGTGGGTGCACTTGTCGGATTTGGACTTGGCTGGCTAGGTAGTCAGGTATATGACTATGCGATTGATGGCGCCAAAATCGGAGGAAAAACAGTTAAACAATGGGCGGCATGTGGCGTAGAAAATGCCTGCAATGTTGTAGGAAATGCTGCAACCAGTGCAGCTAAAGGCATACAAAATGTAGGAAAAGCGGCTGAAAAGAAATTAGATGCCGCCGCAAATGCAGTTGGAAACTTTTTTGGAGGAATTGGAAAGGCAGTGGCGGTATGGTAGAGCTTGTAGTAATAATTGCTGCGTTGATACTATGGATTATATTGAGGTACCAACGAAGGACTCCTGTGTACTTTGCCTCAAAGACTTTGCAGAGACATAAACACGAAATTCCGCCGGAACTCTTGAATGAAACATTCGAAACGTATCCCATTTATAAGCATATTACATTGGAAGTCTCAGAGCATTGGCTGCGAATCAAAAAAAGGAAGCGAGACATTTGGTATCCCAGAAATTTTATTATTGGTGCATATCAATTCCGCTCAGGAGGGGAAGATACAACTCCAGCTTTTTGGATTTATCTTTCTATGATAACGGGGGAAGAAAGCCAAGAAATTCGAATCCCCTACTCATGCAAAGATACATTTAAAGACACAATGAAAACATTAAAAAACGTGTTACCAAAGGGAACGATTGTACAGGATGGTCGACTTTTTATGCATTGGTTTTCCAATCACAAAAAAATTATAAAAAATTATTTTAATCAACTGGAAGCCGAAAAGGGAATACAGTATCTCATTGAGAATCGCGTGGGCTTTTATGAATTGTTTTCTATGGACGGTACTATGGCTGATGAGATTCAGCCGGGAGCCAAGGTGGATGTTGTACTAGAGGAAAATGAAACAAACGGAACGCTTACGCAGGGGCATGTAGACAGGTTGGTTTGTCCATATGACGACAAAAAGGGCTGCAAAGTAGTGCTAAGTGAGGACGGAAAAATAGGTCGAGTGAAAAAATTATATGGAAAAGCCTCCCGTTATGATATTGATTCCCCTGTGGATGATTCGGAAGAATATTATAAAAAGTATCCGGAAGAACGAAAAAAGGATGAGCAGGTGACAAAAACTGTAAAGCTGAAATTGAAATTTGGTTCGGCTGTTTTATTTATTATTATGTTTATTATCCTTGTTTTAATGGCTTATTTCTGCAATAAGTATAATGTTAATATGTGGTGAAAGTTGAAGCGAGTGATAAAGATGTGCTAAGAAATACAAAATGTAGGAAAAAGCGGCTGAGAAGAAATTAGATGCCGCCGCAAATGCAGTTGGAAACCTTTTTGGAGGAATTGGAAAGGCAGTTGCAGTATGGTAGAGCTTGTCGTAATAATTGTTGCGTTGATACTATGGATGATATTGAGGTACCAACGAAGGACTCCTGTGTACTTTGCCTCAAAGACTTTGCAGAGACATAAACACGAAATTCCGCCGGAACTCTTAAATGAAACATTCGAGACATTTCCAATTTATAAGCACATTACGTTGGAAGTCTCAGAACACTGGCTGCGAATCAAGAAAAGAAGACGGGACATATGGTATCCAAAAAATTTCATCATCGGTGCATATCAGTTTCAAACACCGGGTGAGACTGATGATTATTGGGTGAAAATTTGCATGATTACAGGCGAATTAAGTGACGAAATTACGATTCCAAACACAAACTCATGCCGGGAAATATTTTTACATGCTATGCAAGCATTAAAAAGGGTATTGCCCAAAGAAGCGATTGTTGAGAATGGATCTTCATTTTATTTATGGTTTTCTAACCATAAAAAACTAATAAAAAATCATTTTAATCAATTGGTGGCCGAAAAAGGAATACAATACCTTATTGAAAATCATGTGGATTTTTATGAGCTATTTTCTATGGATGGTACTATGGTTGATGAGATTAACCAGGGAGCTAAGGTTGATGTTGTACTGGAGGAAAATGAAGCAAATGGAACGCTTACGCAGGGGCATGTGGACAAATTAGTTCGTCCATATAACGATAAAAAAGGCTGTAAAGTAGTATTGAAGGAAAGCGGGAAAATTGGTCGGGTCAAAAAAGTTTACGGCAAAGCTTCTAGGTATGACATTGATTCTTCTGTGGATGATTCGGAAGAATATTATAAAGAATATCCCGAAGAACGTAAGAAAGACGAAGCAAGGGTAGAATCTAGGCAGCAACAAGTAAATTTGAGATTTGGCTGGTCTGAATATAAGAATTTTGTTATGTCCTGTGCATTTCTTGCTCTAACTGTTTGGCTGGTTTCTGTTTTATGCTATGCATGGGGATACTCATCTAGCGGTTGCTCTGTTGTATTTATGATATCGCTTTTTATCCTGAACTGGATAACGTATATCGTCTTTGGAATGAGAAGCAGATATGCAAAGAATTATGAAATCGGTTTAGGGTATGGATTAATCGGTTTCGGAGTGATTTTGTTGGTAAAAACGATTATTTTATTTGTGATGACATTCATACCGATAAGTTTCATAACGAGTGCAACAATACCTACTATCATTCGCATGGAAAATGTTTTGGCAGGAAATGTCACCTTTCTATATGTGGCAGAAGCAGCAACTGCCGCGATATTTATTACTTTTTTATATGTGAGTATTAGAAAGATACATGGCTTAAAGCCCAAAAATAGAAATTAATCGTGAGATATTTATTATCAAAAAAATAAAAAGGAGAAATTACAGTGAAAAAGTATTTACCAATTGGGAGTGTTGTTCTGCTTAAAAACGGTACTAAGAAGGTTATGATTTACGGGAGAAAACAAATTGCTACGGAAAGTGGGAAAATGTATGATTATGTTGCATGCTTTTACCCGGAAGGAAATGTGAGTGACGATTACACATTTTTATTTGATCACGAGAATATTGAGAAAGTTATTTTTGAAGGATATTCCGATGAAGAAGATAAAAAATTCTTAATGAATTTATCAGAATAAAATCAAGGAAAAGTTTACGGTCAATATTGCGAATGTTATTGAAAAGCCAATGCTAAAGTTACATTAAAGACTATTTTCTGTGGTGGATAGAAAATGGGGGAATCGTTTATGATTAAAATAATTGTCGGGATTGTCTTTTTGATATTTTCAGGAACTTGTATTTTGTTTTCGCATTTAATCAACAAATTAAACGGCAGCAAGCAGAGCAATCGTATCTATACAACAGGAATAATCGACGGATATGTTGATACAGAGGGTTTGTTGTATACCCCTTATGTCAAGCTGATTGATCAGAATGGTATTGAACATATAAAGATAGCTTATTTTAATAATAAAAGATTAAAGAGGGGGTGAACAATGAAGAAAATTCAAAAATTGGTAAGTGTGTTTTTAGCATGTGTAGTTATTTCGGCAGCTTTTAGCGGATGCGGAACCTTGTGCTACAACAAGTCAGATGCAACATCCGGATTCGAGAAAAAACAGTCACAAAAGGAATTACAGTCGAAGTGCCTACAGATCTAAAAGGTAAAAAAGCGACTATGGCTGAAGCTGCTGCAGATATCAAAAAAGAAACTGCTGGTAAAAATATGACAATGGATGAGCAAGAAGAAAAATTATCCGAATACATAATCGAGCAGGCTGGCACCGGTAGTTATACCTATTTAAATTATAAGAACTTTGCTCTTACAGCGGCGTTTGCATTAGCAACAGACCCGATACCTAAAATTGAAAATTTCAAGGACCTTGCGACGGAACTGCCTGCAGACGAAGGATTTACGCCGGATGGCAAGACATTTCTTAAAGAATCGGCTAACGGAACAACGAAATTAATTTGTAGTTGTGCCATACGCAACACGAATGTAGGAGAATATGATTATGGATATCTTACTCTTTTACAAAATAAAAACGGTGATTTAGTGAAGATGTTTGTAGGGTATGCAAAACCCGATAAATCTAGCGATGAAAAGGTTTTATATGTAGCAAAAAGCATAAAATTTACTGGGGAACAAGTAACGGCTAATAGTAAAAGCTAATTTTGAATATTATAAAATTTAGGGCGATCTCATTTTAATATGAAAATATTGAACCTATTTTGAACACTTCTATTGTTTGGCTTTGCTGTTTTCGCTATAAAGAGTTTAATTAAAAATAATTTACTGGAGGAATCATTGATATTTGAAGGACTATTACCGATCGGCTCCGTGGTATTACTCACAAAAAGCACAAAACGAGTAATGATTATTGGGTATTGCCAAAAGCAAATGGATAAGCCCGAAGTGATTTGGGACTATGCTGGGTGTGTATTCCCAGAAGGCTATATGGGACCGGATAAAACATTCTCGTTTGATAATAATCAAATTGAAAAAGTTTATGCGTTGGGATATCAAGATGAAGAACAAATGAAATAGATATTATTTCTATAAAACTCAAGAACGAATAATTCTATATAGCAATAAATGTAAAATCTATTTTTAATTTTAGTAAAACAGAGTATCTTGTTTCTGTTTTACTAATGAACTCCCTAAAGAGTTATAGACTTTGTATCCTTTGGAACGAATGCTAAAACACTTTAGGGAGTTCTATTTTAAGTAAAGAAAAGTGCTGGATGATGCTCAATATTAAAAGTTTAGATGCAATCGGTAATTTATTTATAGAAATATAAACAACAGCCGCTCTGCTTGATATAAATTTTTTTTGCAGGAGGGATTTATGTGAGCTGGAATGATGTTTGGTACGATATTACAGACTTTTTTACAACCTCATACGCGGAGCAGCAAAGGAATAAATATAGCAGTCTGGTTTCCCGACTGCAGGATACCATTAGAAAAATTCAAGGACAGATGGAAACCGCTCAGGAAAGCCTAGATCGTATCCATCGCTGCTACCGCAGTAACGGCGGCATAAATTATGGAAACTTTGCTTCAGAATTTAATAAAAAGGAGCAAAATCACGAACAGGAAACGAGAAGACTGCTCCAAAAATTCAGCAATGCTTCCAGTGATTTTAATCATAAACTCCGACAGGCAGAACAAAACCGCGATTATTGGCAGCGTATTGTAGAAAAGGAAGACCGCGAGAAACGGGAATATCGCCCGTAATGGAGGAGTAAACCATGAGTACTTTTGCAAAATGCAACGGCGCCGAGTTTAACTTTTTGTTGAATGATTTAGTATCCGTACAAACTCATTTAAAGGAAGCCTACAGTAGGGCGGAAAAATTGCAGACTCAAATCAATGAGGGAAAGTGGACCGGTAAATCGAAAGATACCATGCAAGCCTATTTAAACTTGCTGCTGCAATATCATGGTGCTTTTATCGGAAAACCAAGTAATCCGCTTCAAGAAGCGGTTGACACATTGAATCAATTGATGAAAAGTTTGGAAGGCTTTTACAGCGAATGTGCGGCATTTCAGGAATTGGAGAAATTATCATGAAATTTACAGAACAGGAAATGGTGTTTTTGAATAGCCTGTCCGATGGCCCCTCGCCGTTCGGCTTTTCTTTGACGGTTCCTTCTGACGAAGATAAAGAACACTATCTTGTGTCTACAATTCAAAGTCTAAAAGAGAAAAATATTGTGGATGCGGATTCCAAGCTTAGCAAATTGGGCGTTATTCCGGTAAAAGTGCTGGAAATTTACAAGAATGCGGATGAACACATTCTTTTGAACCGTCTTTGCATGTGCAGAACTTCTGACAATCGGCTCATTTGCATTTTACCGAATGAGAACGGATACGATATTTTTTCAGTTGACCCGTCCGTCATCCTTTTGATGCTGTTAAAGCAGTCATCCTACATGTGTAAGGCACAGGAAAAAGACGTTGTCCCTTATTTGCCGCAGAAAATGGATTATGTGAAGTGGCAGCAATCCACAGCGCCTTTTGCGGGTCATTCTGTCGTGGTTGGCAAATTTCAGAAAGACGTTCCAATTTTGGAAAAGAACTATTACTGGGATGAGCAAAACGGTTTTCAATATGATTTTCATACAGAGGAGCAGACACAGCTTTATCCCCGTGAAATGCGGCTTCAATTCATGGATATTTTCGGAATTCCATATGAAACGGAGGGGCTGAAAATTGGGTGAAATAAAAGTAGGCGGAGAAGATGTTTTAAATTATGCGTCCGAGTTTTTGGCCATTTCCCAATTGCTTGAGGAAGCCTATGTTTATTGTGCACGTGCAGAAAATAGAATAAATGAAGATATGTATCAGGGAAAAGCACTGGATGAAATGAAACTGTTTTTCAGAAGTCTGTCAAGTAATACAAGTAAGTTGTATTTACTCTATCAAAAAGCATTTCAGTACACGCAGAATACCTATAAGGAATTTTACTACAATGACCGGCAGTTGGCACAGTGGGTAATTGCGGAAATATGCAAGGCAGGAGGTTCGAACTGAAATGTCTGGTATATCAAACACAGCGGCGGAAACAAAACAATTAGATGCCCGATGGGAAGAAAAGGTAGATCTATATTGCATTCCCATCCATATTTATGATACACTTGATAATATTAACAGAATAATTTTAGATTGCAACAACGCATTAAGTGAAGCCGGTATGAGTCGAATATCTTATTCCTCACAGGCAAACGAAATTGAAAAAATAGTTGATGCGATTGGCTGCATGAATCGGTATGTTTCAGAAATACCTACAGAACTGAATGAACGCATTGATGCCATTCTGTACGAAGGCTTTAACAAACGCGCCACGGAAACAATCAGCCGAATCCATATGGATGATTTCAAAACCAAAAATACATTGGGCTTGCATGGAAGCTGGTCAGCAGCTGGTGGTGGGCAAATTTACGAAGGAACCCGCTTGAGAGAGGACATATGTTTTGCTGATTTTCTAGGAAACAATGTCGGTAAAGAAACAGAGCTTGGTTATAACGCCAATAATCCAATTGATTGCGTACAGGAATTTGCAGACTTATTTAAAGCGGATTATGAAACACTGAAATCGGCAGGCAGTTTGAACGGCTCAGAAATCAAGAACTTGGATGATTACTTAGACAACATCGAAAAAATGGGCGAATTTGACCATAAGATGGATCAACCGTTCAAAAGCTTTGTTTCGCAACTTTTGGATATCACCATAATAATACCGTTTATCGAATGCGCCACCGGCTATGATTTGATCACAGGCGAA
>JAEWYE010000016.1 GCA_023458755.1 Bacillota bacterium
GTATACGACGGGCAGGGAGAAAAAGCAAGAGGAAAATCAAACCGGGAACAAATACACGCATTTTATGCAACTTTTTTAACTTTTAAAAATTGGTGAGTTGAAAAGTTAACTTCAACCCATATGGCAGAAGTTACTTTTTCAAACAGAAAACGGAAATTAATTTGCCAAAGGCGGCATGTTCAATTAATCATGTCTCCTGTTTCATTAGCTCATTCAGCGAGATAAAGGCTACAAAGTATCAGAATATTTTTTAGTGGATATTTTAAAATGCGATATTGACATTCTTAGAAGGAAGCAAACGACTGGGAGACAGTCATTTGATTCCTTTTTCTTGCTCATTTTTTATTTGGCTTTTAACACCCTCAATCATACTTTGGATGGATTACAAAATAAACTTCATCTGGTACAATTAACCGACATATTGGAAAATAATTCTTGTAAATCACTGCTTATTTAAAGGAGGCGGCTCATGGGCGACAGCGCTTCTGCCATTATAAAGCCCTCGCTGAAGGAAATCTTTCTGACCGGCTGGGAATACTGCCGGGTCATTCTGTTCTCCGCGCCCTGTGGCTGCGGCAAAACCACCACGGCAGCGGCGCTGCTTGCCGGGCATACCGTCTGCGCGCTCAATGCGGAGGACGCGGAATTTCTGCCGGAAAACATTCCGCCGGACTGCGACGGGGTGCTGGTGGACGATCTGCAATATCTGCTGGAACCGGAGCGCCGGGAAGCGCTCTGTAATCTGATTCGAACTCGGACGGACCTGCGCTTTGTTCTGCTGGGCCGTGGGGCGGTTCCCGGCTGGCTGATGCCCTTCCAGTTCGCGGGAATTCTGCTCACCATAGAAGCGCAGGCTCTGTTTTTTGACCGTGCTACCGCACAGCGCATGCTGGAGTCCCGGGGCATTACGGCCAGCCCCGGTGATATGAGCGCCATTCAGCGGGATTTTAAAGGTTACCCCATCGCCATGGATATTCTCTGCCGCAAGCTGAAAAACGGCGGGGCGTACAGCGAAGACATCCTGAATTCGGCCAAGCGCGAGCTGTTCCTTTACTTTGACGAGGCGGTCTACCACCGCTTCGACGCGCCGCTCCAGCGATTGCTGGTGAGCCTTGCACCGTTTGAGAGCTTCCATCTGGAGCTTGCGAAAATGGTCAGCTGCGATCCCCGGGCGGGGGAGCTGCTGGGCAGCATCCAGCGAGAAACCACTATGCTTTTGTTTGACGGACTGGACACCTATCATTTCTGGCCCATCTTTCGGGCGTTTTTGATGTGGGAGCTGCACCAGAAGCTCACCGACGCGGAGAAGCGCTGCTTGTACAGCCGCGCGGCGCTCTATTACGAGCTGCGCGACGAGCTAGACAGAGCGCTGGAATGCTACTCCCTTGCGGTAGAACAGGGCAAGGTGTCCGCGTTGCTGGTAAAAAACGCGGAGCAGCACCCCGGCGTGGGGCGCTACCACGAGCTGCAAAACTACTATTTCGCTCTACCGGACGAGGACATTCTGAAATCTCCGGCGCTGATGTGCGGCATGAGCATGCTCACCGCCATGTGTATGGATTACGAGGCCTCCGAGCGGTGGTACGGCGCGTTGCAAAGCTACGCCGCGCGGCTCAAAAAGACCGACTCCGAGTACAAAAGCGTCCAGAGCAAGCTTGCCTATCTGGACATTGGACTGCCCCAGCGGGGGAGCAAGGGACTAATTGAGGTCATTGGCAGCGTATTCCGGGTTATGACGGACAAGCAGCTCAAGGTACCGGCGTTTTCCGTCACCAGCACCCTGCCAAGCATCATGAACGGCGGCAAGGACTTTTGCGAGTGGTCGAAAAAGGACGACCTGTTGTATGCTGCCATGAAAAGGCCAGTGGAAACCGTGCTGGGCCGGGACGGCGTGGGGCTGGCCGACTGCGCCATCTGTGAGAGCAAGTTTGAAAAGGGCGAGGACGTATCGAAACGCCTCCTCACCCTCATGTCGCGTCTGGGCGAGATTCAGGCGCGGGGTACATCGGACATCGAGTTTGCCGTGGTGGGTCTGCTGGCGCGGGTGCAGGTATCCCAGGGCAAGGCGCAGACGGCGCTAAAGGCCATCAAGAGTCTGCGCGAAAAATTCCTCGACACCGGGCAGACGCGCTTTTTGCCCAACATCGACGCGATGCTCTGCCGCATCCATCTCCGGCTGGGCGATACAGACGCCGCCCGGGCGTGGCTGCGGAAAAAAGCACTGAAGAACGATGCGCGGCTGTGGGCCATGTGGCGCTATCAGTATCTGACGCGGGTCATGGTGCAGATTCTTGACGGTGAGTGCGACGACGCGCTGCTGCTTCTGGCGCGGCTAAAGCCCTATTGTGAACACTGCGGGCGGGTGATGGACGGTATCCACATCCGGCTGCTCTCAGCGCTGTGCAAGGAGCGCATGGGCGACACGGAATGGAAGATAGAGCTTTGCGGGGCGCTGGATACCTGCCGCGAATATCAATTTATCTGGCCCGTGGCGCAGTACGGCGCGGCAATTCTGCCGCTGCTGGGCGCTTGCGGCTGGGACGCCGGCGCGGCGTATCTTGACACACTGGTTACCGCCGCGCGGGCGCAGGCGGTGGAGTATCCCCGGTTTTTGAAACCGCAGGTGCAGGCCATGGAGCCGCTGTCGACAGCGGAGACACAAGTGCTCAAGCTGCTTTGTCAGAATCTGAGCAATCAGGAGATTGGCGAAATATTGGGCACCAAGCTGCCCACGGTGAAGACCCACGTCAGCCGTATCTTGCAGAAGCTGGGCGTCAAGCGCCGAATCGAAGCCAAGGCCGCGGCTGAAAAGCTGTGTCTGCTATAGGAGGGCGCAATGGATCAAATCATGCTGACCTTGAAGCCCGGCGTCACGCTGGCAGAGCGGGGCGGGCAAATTGGCCTTGCGCTTCAAGAGCGCGTCCGCTTTGCCAAAGACGCGCGGCAGGCCAAAATCCTGCGGGCGCTGGTTCTGCAAAGCCAGTCGCTGGAAAGCCTGATGGCTCTTTTGCACACAGGAAACGACCCGCCTGAGAACGATCCCGGAATATCCCTCGCCATGGCCGAGTTTATTCTGGACTTCGATGAGTATCTGGAATCTTAGAGGAGAGATAATGGAACAGTCATTTTTGCTGACCATTACGGGCGCGGAAAACGGCGAGTGGCAGGGACATGTCAGCGGGCAAAACGCCCAGCCCGCCGAATTTCAAAGCGTAATGGAATTACTGAAGTTGATTAAAAGAGAGTTGGAGGAAACGAAATGAGAAAACGAATTTTCAGCATCCTGCTGTGCGTTTGCATGGCGCTGACTCTGCTGCCGGTGTCGGTACTGGCGGCGACAACCTATACCATTAACTCAGGCGCGCTGACCATCAACAGAGACAATAAGCCTAACTATGATAACGCCACGATTACGGGGACCGTATCCAATGAAGCGGAACAACTGATCATAGACGACGTAACAGTGGACCTGACAATTGAGAATTTAAGCATTACAATAATCGGAACTGGCGGCAATATGTCCGGTATTACCCTGAAAAACAATGCGACGCTAAACCTCACTGTAAAAGGAACAAACACGCTGACCGGCGCTTACGGCGGCGCGGGGATCGACGTGCCCCAGGGCTGCACGCTGAATATTACGGCTGCAAGCACCGGTACGCTGAAGGCAACCGGCGGCAACAGTTACGGCGGCGGAGCCGGAATCGGCGCAGTCGGAAACAAATGGTCACTGAATGATATCGCAACCGAAACGCAAACGGTTGGAACCATCAATATTGCCGGAGGTACGATTATTGCGAGCGGCGGCACTTCTAATAAGAATGGAAGCGGTGTTATGGGCGCAGCCGGTATTGGCGGCTCACCGGATAGCACAACCGGTACTATTTCCATCTCCGGCGGAACAGTAACGGCAACCGGCGGGTATAGTTCAGCCGGAATTGGAGGAGGAAATTGCGGCTGCGTGGAAAGCATCACTATCGGGGACGGAATAGTAACGGCGACCAGCGGTCAGGGAGGCTCCGCCATCGGCTCCGGATATAACGGAAAGACTTCCGAGTTGTCCTGTGGAACGATTGAGATAAACGGTGGAACTGTGGCCGCCAATGGCAATATCGGTTACGGCAAAAGTCTTGGTGGCTTATCTTATTCAGGCGGAGAAGTTTTCGTTGGGAGAGATGCCGGTGTCACGATCGAAAACGGCGTAATTTCTCCATCCACTGAGGGGGCAACCACCTCCACCTATCCGCTTTCCATCACGATTTATGATGGTCGGCTGACCAGTACCATTGCAAATGCCTCCATTACCTTCGGCGGGAAAAGCTATGTGAGCAGAATTAATGTTTCCGAAAACTATGTGGGCACGCTATCCTGTTCGCTTGTGTTGGTAAATGGTACACTGACAGGAACACAGACCGCAACAGTATCCGGAGACGGTTATTTCTGGGCGAATATTTCCTGCGCAGAGAACGCGGGCGGCTATTCCGCGACTATCGGAGAAAAATTGTATCCGGTTTCCCTTTGGTTTTACGATTCGGCAATTACTGCGGATATCACAGGAGCCACAGTATTCGCGCAGCGGAGCGGGACTCCCCTAAATGGGGATTCTGCGCAGGGAATCGTGCAGTCCGTCTGCGATGGTACCATTGTAAAGCAGCAGAATGGCGTCGGGAAAATGACCGTCTGGATGACTGCCGGTGCCGAAACTGTACTTTCCGTGACAGCTAGCAGTCTAAACAGCAACGGCGCCATGAGCAAGAGCGGGCAGACTATTAAGGCGTCCACGAACGGAACCACAATTATCATGCGTGACACAGGGGAAACGGCACAGATTTCAGGCCCGATGGATCTCTCCTATGGGAGCATTACCTTTAAGGAAAACGCTGGAAAGCTGGATATTACGTATACGCCCACCAGCGGTGGGAGTCCAACCACCGTTTTGGGGCAGTATTATGCAAATGAATATGAGATCACACAGTCAAATAACGATACGGCCACAACCAATCAAATTATTTTCCAGAACACTCCCGACTTTGTCAAGGTGAAGCTCAGCGGTGTCAATATGGCCTCCCAGGGCAAGGCCGTTGACCTGCAGACAGCCAAGGCGTATCTGAATCTGTCAGGGAGCAATACCATTGATTGCGGCGGGGGAGGGCCTAACTGCATCGGTATCCACGCCGCGGAGGGCTCTGCCCTTACGATAGACGGGAACGGTAGCCTGGAGGTAAGAAACCCTTCAGAATACGGGACCGGAATTGGCGGTTATTATAAAGATGCTTTGTCTATAGATCAAAGAATTAAAGAAGGCGTCGGTACTATCCGAATAGAGGGAGGAACGCTCACCGTCTCTGGACAAAAAGGAGCAGGGATAGGCAACAGTTATTCTTATTCCGGGGGTAATCCGGGCAGCATCGAGATTGCCAGCGGAACTGTCATTGCCACCAGCAATACTGGTGCGGCCATCGGCGGAGGATATGACGCCAAGAGCCCCGCCATCACCATCAGCGGCGGAACCGTGACGGCAAACAGGATTGGCGCGGGATCCGGCTCCAAAAGCGGCGGTCCCCTTGCCATTACCGGCGGCACCATCAGCACGGCGGCTAGCGGAAAGCCCAGCATCATCAGTGTGGCAGCAACCAACGCCAGTGGTACGCCGGTTTATTATACAAAGGCAAATGTAAGTGCAATTTACGGCGCTACCACAGCGGTAACGAGTGCGTCTGTCACAGATTACACATACGGATTCAACGATGTAAAGACCGACGCCAGCGGAAGCCTGCATCTGTTTCTGCCGGCAAGTGCGGAAAGCACAAAGACAACAGCTATTTTTAACGGCGTTACCTATGATGGTACAATCACTTCCACCGAGCCGAATACGCTGAAAAAGTATGTTCCGTTAGCAGTTTCAAAAGGCACCGTCACCAACACGGGCGCAACCCTATATGTGATGGCCAACAGTGGCAACACTATCTGCTATGCGGCGAGCGGCACTCCGCTTTCTGAAGGCAGCGCGGTGTGGGGCGCCAGTGACGTGCAAAGCATAGCGGCGTCCGGCGGAACGCAAACCATAACTCTTTCCGGCCTCACGGAAGGAAGCACCTACACCTATTATCTGGCGGCAAAAGAGGGGGACGACTACTCCGATGTGACGGCGGTGACGTTTACGACTCCGTTTACGGCTCCGAACGCTTCTGATGTGTCTGTGGACTACGCGGGCGAACTGTTAAAGGCTAAATTTGGCTTGGGATATACACTGGAATACGCCACTTCTGCCGACGCGGCGACCTGGACGGGAGTTGCGACAGATGGTGCCAGCCTGACCAATCTGCTGGACAGTCATACAGGAACGGGAAATATCACGCTCTATGTGCGCAAATTTAGCGGTACCACGCACAGCACGGCGATGGAAGTCACCATTCCCGCAAGAACCGACTGTTCCGTGAGCACGCTGAGCATTAACTACCCGAATGAGACTGTCACCATCCCAAGCTCCGTCCTATATCAGTTTACTACATCGGCTCCGTCCTCGTGGGCTTTCGCTGCAACTGGCACAGGCAGCGCGGTGAGCCTGACCGACAAGATTTCAGCTGCGGGTACAACGGGGAAAAACCTTTATAAGATTTACTTCCGCAATCCGGCCACGGGCAGCGCTTTTGCCAGCAAGATTGCCTCCGTGACAATTCCGGCGCGTCCGGCAACTCCTGCGGTGCCCTCGCCGGCAAGTGTCGCTGATACTAGTATCACACTGATTGCTGTAATAGGAGCAGAGTATAGCAAGGATGGTACCAGTTGGCAGGACGGCACGGAATTTTCTGGTCTTGCATCCAACACCAGCCAAACTTTCTATCAACGCATGAAGGCAACGGGGAGCAGCTTTGCTTCCACATCAAGCGGCACTGCTATCACCACGGCAAAGAATTCGATTGCCGCCGCAGCCGTCACGCTGGATACAGCTGACTTTACCTACAACGGCCAGAGTCAGAAGCCAACCATCACGGTAAAGTTGGGAGAAAATACGCTGACTGCCGACTCAGATTACACCGTCAGCTATTCTAATTCCAACGGCGGAGCGGATAATACCACCAATGTTGGCACCGTCACCGTCACGGTCACCGCCAGAGAT
Organism: Bacillota bacterium; assembly: GCA_023458755.1. Classification (GTDB taxonomy): domain Bacteria; phylum Bacillota; class Clostridia; order Oscillospirales; family Acutalibacteraceae; genus JAEWYE01. Next base: position 7,121 of record JAEWYE010000016.1, read on the forward strand.
GGCGGCGGTTATTCCGGAACCCCGGCAAGCGCCACCTATACCATCAGCAAAGCGCCCCTGACCGTCACCGGCGCGACCACCGCCAGCAAACAGTACGATGGCACGAAGAGTGTGAGCGTCACCGCCGTTGCGCTAAGTGGTGTGGTCAACCCCGATGATGTGAGCGTCGATACAACGAGCCTGACCGGTACGCTCAGCGCCACGGGCGTTGGAACCTATGATTCCGTCACCCTTCCAACTATGACCCTCACCGGCACAACGGCAGGCAACTATACCCTGACCCAGCCGACCGTAGCGGTTCCCACCTCTGTCAGCATCACGCAAGCCGACGCGCTGAGTCTGACGGGTACGGCTGTAATGGTAAAAGATCAGGCAATCTACACAGTTGAGCTTGATCTCACCCAGATCAGCGGCTATCCTGCCTTCCCCGGCGGCACGCCTGCCTTTTCCATGACTAGCGGTAGCTCTTACAATGGCCTGACCAGCGCAATGGTGGATGCAAGCGGCAAGCTGACCCTTGTAGCCGACAATACCACAAATGATACTAACGATACCGTGACCGTAAGTGTAACAGGCATGAGCAACTATAACGACAGCACCATCACCGTGACTGTGAACTACACGGACAAAATACCGGTTACGATTAGCGGTGTGACTGCACAAAACGGTACTTACAACGGTTCGACCCATACAGGTTAT
>JAEWYE010000017.1 GCA_023458755.1 Bacillota bacterium
GCCGCCTCGCTTGAAGCTGCTGAGAAAAAGGCCGCCAGAATTCTGGAGGAGCTGCATCGAATCACCATCGGCACTGAAAAACCGATTCGGGCCAGTATCGGCATCATCAGCATCGCCGGAGAGAGCGTCGACTATGAAAGCGTTTTCAAATGCGTGGATGAGGCGCTGTACAAGGCAAAAAAAGAAGGCAAGGAGGGGGTGCGGACAAAAACTTGGACCAACTAATATGGTACAGGAGGCATCCCCGTGTATTCTTGTGAAGATCGAATGAGAGCAGTGGAGCTTTATATCAAGTATGGTTGTCATTCAGCTGCCGTCATAAGGGAATTGGGATATCCCAATCATCATACCCTACTGTATTGGTACGACGAATACCAGAAAAACAGAAATGCGTATGCCGGCTGGCGAGAGCGGGCTGACCGCCCGGCGTGGTGCACGCAGACCGGCCAAATGGTGCATGGCGGCCGCAGCCGTGGTGCACACGACCGCCATGCAGGGTTGCTTTACTCCGTAATACCTTTGCGCTTGCGCATGGAGTCGCCCTCCACCCGGATCGAATAGGAATCGTAGATGATCCGGTCGCAGATGGCGTCGGCCAGCGTCGGGTCGTACAGATTCTCATGCCAGCCGGGCACATCGAACTGAGAGCAGAAGATGGTGGATGAAACCTTGCTTCGAGCTTCGACCAATTCCAGCACGTCCCGCGCCTCGTTTTCTTTGAGCGGATACAACAGCCACTCGTCGAGAATGAGCAGTTTGATTTTCTTCAGCCTCCTCATGTACTCGCGGTAAGTTCCGTCGCCTCTGGACATTGCAATCTCCACCAGCAGATCCGGCAGACGGACATATTTGACCGAATAGAAGTTCCGGCTGGCTGCCATGCCAAGCGCGCAGGCGAGATAAGTCTTGCCGGAGCCGGTCGCGCCCAGCAGAATGACGTTGTGGGACTCCTGAATGTAGACGCAGGCGGCAAGGCGCATGATCTGCGCGCGGTCAAGCTTTCGCTCCGGCCGGTATTCAATGTCCTCGACGCAGGCGTAAGGGACCGCATACCCGGCGTTTTTGATGAGCCGGCAGAGATGATTGCTTTTCCGCGCCGCCCATTCCGCATCCACCAGTAGCGCAAAGCGATCTTCAAAAGACATTCCGCTATATTGTGAGTCTTTCAGCTGCTCGCTGAAGCTTCCGGCCATGACGCCGAGGTGCATTTCCTGAAGTTTCCGCACAGTTTCATTTGCCAGCATTACTTGTCCCTCCTGTAGTACTCTGCGCCGCGCGTAAAGCTGTACGGCGCGGCCTTGGAGGGTACGGTTTCCGGCTCCTGCTCCAGCAGCTGATCCTGGCCGGATTTGAGGATGGACTGGATAACCTTCAGGCTTGGCGCGGGTGTAAAGGAAAGCGCCTTCTTACAGGCTGCTTCCAGACGCGGGGCTGAGTACTTATCCGCCAGCTTGAGCAGCGCCATACAGGACTTATAGCCCTGCTGTTCCACCTTGTTTGCCGTTAACAGCAACCTGACCACAGCAGCAGTATGTGCTCCGATCTGCTCTGCCCAGCGGAGAAAGCGCTCGCCGTTCCACTCCAGATATTCCTGATGTTCCGGCGGCATGTGGACGTCCACCGTGCTATACTGGTTGGGGCGGCCGTGTAGCCGCGGATGAGAAGCGATTCTGTTGCCTGAGAAAAATACCTCCACAGTGGAGCGTGTCAGCCGCACATCCACCTGCTGTTTGATGTATTCGTATGGAACGGAGTAGTTCATGTGCTCCACACTGATATGGTAGTTGTACTGGACGGTGGCTACTTTCCAGACCGCCAGCTCAAAAGGAGCCGTCGGCAACGGCAGAAGGAACAACCGTTCTTCCTCAAACCATGCTGCACGGCTGCCTTCCTTTTTCTGAAACGGCTTGTGATTGAATTCATCCAGCTTCTTATGAATGACCTGATTCAGCTCACCCAACGACAGAAACTGCTGGTTGCGCACTGCCGCGATGATCCAAGTGGAAACGACGCCGACGGAGCCCTCCACGAAAGCCTTATCCTTGGGCGATCTGGGCCGGGCAGGGATGATAGCGGTGCTGTAATGCTCGGCCAACTCCTGATACGACTTGTTGAGGACAACTTCATCCCGCGTGTTTCGGACGACGCCGGTCTTGAGGTTGTCCGGAGTAAGGATTCTCGTGACACCTCCTAAAAAGCGGTAGGCGTTGACGTGAGCTGTGATCCACGCTTCCTGTTTCATATCCAGAAAAGCTTCCACGTACGCATACCCGCTGTAAGGAAGCACAGCCACGAACACATAGGCCGCGATAAGCTCCCCAGTATCCGTGTCCACAAGCCCTGCCGTTTGCCCGGCCCAGTCTACCTGCAGGGTCTCTCCGGGCTTGTGTTCCAGATGCATGGTAGCTTTCGTTTTGTGAACGAAGTCCGCGTAGTACTTGTTGAACTGCGTGGATTTGTACGGCAATTCGCCGTTTTGACGGCACTGCTCGCAGTATTCCACCCACAGCAGGCTCAGCGTAACGCCGCTCTTTTGCATCTCCCTGTGGACATGCTCGTAATCCGGCATCTTGTAGGTGGGTGCACCCGTCTTTGTGGGAAACAGCTTAAGAGAGACTTCTTGCTGCGACATGGTGCGGGCCTTTTCCCACGTCAGTCCGTTTTCCTGCGCCCTTGCCAGCGTGCGCGTCACGGTATTCCGGCCGCAGGCGCAGGCGGCTGCATTGTCCGTGTTTGTGAGTCCCAGGCTTTTGAGCCTGAGGATCTCTTTGTGATTGGTCATAATCCGACCTCCTGTAATGAATTTGCATCTTGTGATGCTGAAATTCATTATACAAAGGCCGAAAGTCCGTGCACCACCAGCGCGGAAGCCATGCACCATCTCGCCGGTCTGTGTGCACCATCGCAGCGGTCCATGTGCACCGTTTCAGACGGCGTATTCACCGAGGCGGAGAAACTGACGCAGGCCGCCAAATACGAACGCAGTGAGGAGCGCCAGGGCTACCGCAGCGGCCATTACAGCCGGAATCTCACCACCACCTCTGGCGACGTGACGCTCAACGTGCCGCGTCTCAAGGG
>JAEWYE010000018.1 GCA_023458755.1 Bacillota bacterium
GCTCTGTAGTGTGCCTGTCTCCTCAAGCATATTCTAACAAATTTTGTATAGCTGCGTCAGGGGCAATGGTTTCATTCCCTTTTGTGCCTTGAAGCGCAGCGGAAAGGAATGGTCATAATAATGAAAAAAACATCCATTTCAAGGCGGCTTATTCTGGCATTTCTATCCTTGTCCCTGGTGACGGTTATTATTGCCGGGGCAGGAATATACAGCCTTTTAAACTTAAAAAACGCACTTGCCGTGACAGAGTCAACCATGGATATTTTACCGGTTATCACAGCACAAATGACCAATTTGTCGACCATGCAGTCGATTACAAGGGATGCTGTTATTAATTTTCACAATTCCGATTTATTTGAGACGGACAGCAAAAAAATTCACACCTATATGAAAAATTTTAAAGACGGGCAAAATAAACTCCTTGCATCCGTTAAGAATACAGAATGGAAAAAGCAGCTGGAAAAGTCCAAACAAACCTATCAAAGCACATTGGAGCCGGATATCCAGCAAATATTTTCCTATGCGGACGGAAATCAGCTTGCGCAGGCAGACGATTTACTGCAAAAAACCTATACCTATGAGAATGAAATTTACAATACATACAGCAATTTCATGAGTGATTGTATTCAAACCGCAAAACAAAGCGGAGGACAAAACCAACAAACCGCGTCTTTTTCCTGCGCCGCGCTGCTGGTGTTATCGGCTGCCGGAGTTCTCATATCCATACTCTACGGCGTAAAAATATCCAAATCTATCAGCAAACCGCTGAAAGAAGCGGCACTGGTGGCTCAAAGTTTTTCCGGCGGAGTTCTGAGCGCAAGGGTAAATTACCAAAGCAATGATGAAATTGGACTGCTGTCGAACGCGCTGAATACCGCATTTGAAGAATTGCAGCAAATTGTTCTTCAAGTTTCCAACATTCTAATAAAAGTAGAGAAGGGGGATCTTTCTGCTGAACAGCAACAAGATTTCGGGGGGGATTTCAAACCGATTTCCGATGCCTTGAATTCCATATTGGACAAACTGAATGCTATTTTTTACTCGTTTCAAGAAGTTTCAGTCCGTGTGGATAACGAAGCAGAATTGGTTTCACAGGGTGTACAAACGGTTGCCAGGGGCGTGGCTGAACAAGCCGTGGCGGTTGAACAGCTTTTGGCGTCAACCGAACAATCGTCGCATTCCTTGCAGAACAACTCAAGTGAAATCGCGCAAACGACCAAACGCATTGATATTGTGACACAGAAAGTAGTTTACAATAACAGTCAAATGGAAGATATGCTCTCCACAATCCAGGAAATCAGCCGGTCATCTGGAGAAATCGAAAAAATTATACAAATTATCGACAATATTGCGTTCCAAACAAGCCTGCTGGCATTAAACGCGGCGGTAGAAGCCGCCAGAGCCGGTGAAGCGGGCAAAGGCTTTTCGGTTGTTGCCGGTGAAGTACGCAGACTGGCATTTCAGGTAAATGATTCCGCCAAGCAAACGGCTATGTGGATTCAAAATTCAGCGGAAAAGGTGAAGGAAGGGCTTGCGATCGCAACGCAAACCGCCCAATCGCTGCAGGAAACATCCAATGAAATGAAAGCAATCTATACGAGTGTCAAAAATCTTGACCAAAACGTTCAGGAGCAATCCGTGACCTTTCAGCAGATTTCGGAAAGTGTAGCACAAATTTCAGAAGTCGTTCAACAGAATTCGTCTGCCTCGGAACAACAGGCAGCGGCAAACGAACATCTTTCGAACCATTCCAGCTTGCTTGCAAAAGAACTTGGCGCAATTATGCTTAGGCGCAACTATAACTGCTGCAAAACGGGTATGGGCGATGATTCTATCTAATTTTATTATATTCTTTTGAATATACCATTTCAACATATTAATTCTGATTTTAACAAATAAGAATTCTTAGATTTAAAATAGTTATTGGATGAATGGTTTGTATTTTTATTTTTACATATGATATACTAGTAGTAAAGGGGGAAATGCGTATGCAAAACTTTATTCCAAAACAAAAACTGGGCAAAAAAGCGCAGCGGGAATTGAACCGGGCAAAACGAAGAACATGGGGTGCACTTAACCCGGCAACAAGAAAACCCGCAAATCCAAAGGCATATAACAGAAAAAAGGTTCAAAAGGGAGAGGATACTTCACTCCGTTTTGAACCTTTTATTTGTATTTGATGCTAATAGGGTTCTTCTGCTACTCGCTCACCAGTGCGTACGCTGAGATTTTACGGATACGGTAGGTGATGAGCAAAGAAGTTAAATAGGAGACCACCACAATCACGGTGCCAACCAGGGCAATCCACCCGGGGGTTATGACATAATTGGCCTTCATGATGTTCATGGAATGTTGGGCTACGGTCATAAGGGCGTTTGTCTGTGTGATTCCCAAAACACTCCCTAAAATCACACCAATGGTAATGGGCGGCAGAAAGCCGAGCGAAATCTGGTTCATGAGCTGAAGGGTGGTAAAGCCAACTGCTTTTTGAATACCCAGTTCGCGCTTTTTGCGGATAACCGATGAATTAATTACAAAATACAGGACAAGAAGTACAACCAGGATATTGATAATCAGCGTAACGATACCCACTTTGGAAATAATCGAGGTGTAAATGCCCATACCCTGTTCAAACTCTTTATCCGCGTCTTCGATATCGACCGAAGTTTTTCCGTAGCGTAATTTCAGTTCTTTTACAAATTCTGAAGCCTTTACGCCTTTATTCAAATAAATTTGAAGGGTTTGCTGTTTAAATTCGGAATTCAGCCGGCGTATGCCGTCAGTACGAATCGTGGCGTTCAGTCCGCCCATGGCGGAACCTTGTGACAGACCGGTGATGATATAATCCGCCTGTGAACTGCCCGACTTGACGGTTACGGTATCCCCGATTTTTTTCTGGAGTGTGTCCGCCAAGATGCCCCCGATGACGATTTCATTATTATGGAGCGGATATCTGCCTTCATAGACGGAATTGGTTTCTCTCTGCGAATAGTCATCCATAATATAGGTCAGAATATTTTTTCCTTCCATAGTAACATTCATATTGTCGATGTATTGCGCTTTTCGAACGCCGCTCATCTCTTTAATTTCCGCAACCGCTTGCGTATTGTCTTTGGCGGGGTTGAATACGATGGTTGCGTTTGTCACTTCAATGCCTGGTGTCTGCGCAAAGGTTGTAGTGTCAATCGTGGTATTGTAAAACATCACGACGGAGAATGCGCTGGCAAACGCGACAAAGGCAAGAATCAGACAAATCATAAGGCTTTGTTTTTTATTTTGCAAAATAGATTTTAATGCCAATACAAACGGCAGGCTGCCTTTCGATTTTTCAAGCGGGACATGGTTTTTGCGGAAGCTGTGGGTTACAATGCCGCTGCGCAGCGCAACAATCGGATTCAGCTTGTGAATGCGGCGGGAAGTAATCAGGGAGACCAAAATCACAACCAGAAGAATGGAGAACAACGTAATGCCGCTAACCGTAGGGTCAAATCCCTGTACCCACATAAGACCAGACTGGTGCGCAAAAACATCGGAAAGCACCGGCGTTATGGAGTAGGATAACAGAATTCCGGCTATACTGCCAAACAGTGCAATAAGGGAAAACTGCAGAACGACGGAAGCGATCACCTGTCTGCTGGTATAACCCATCGCTTTTAAGGAACCGATTTTTGTCATATCCTCTTCAATACTGTTGCCAATACGGAAACGAATGACAACCATACAGACAAGCGCGATGATCGCCGCGAACGCTACCGTCATGGCGGACACCATGGTTGCCATCATGGTTCTTGCCATGCGCACAAGCGGCAGACCGATACTGCTCAGAGCATTGTCCGCATCGGCTTGTGAAACGTCCTTATCCTGCTTGATGGCATCTTTTATGCCGGACTCAATACCGATGTTCGGATTAACAAGGTTTGCGCAAATAATGGTTGTATCTCCGTCTATTTGCTTTTTGACTGTCTCATAGGTATCATGCGGCAGATACATACTCAGCAAACCGAAATCAATGGAACTGTACCACACATCCTCCGTAAAACCCTTTATCGTAAAGGTGAGTGTTTTGTTTCCGTACTTCATCGTTAGTTTGTCATTCAGCTTATATCCGCCATCTACGCTCATTACATAAGGTACATAAACGGACATGGAATCCGGCTCAAGGTGGCTGCCTACAAATTTCCATTTTGATATATCACGTTTATGGTCCGAATTATAAAACATAAAATCCATACTGCGGGTATCGCCGTTGTACGGAACGGAGGCAGTAAGGTGCACACCTGTTTCCTTCTGCATGTTCGCAACGTTTGCGTTAGTTTTCATAAAGTTGTCAACTTTATCGCTGTACAAACGGCTGGGCAGAATGTAAATCATATTTGAGGCGTTCAGTTCTTTTGTGATGGTTTCAAAATAGCTGCCAAAATTTGAAAAGACCAAAAGCCCGGCATTGAGCAGGATAGACGTAATGAGAAACAGCAAAAGCAGCGTAACGGTATGCGCCTTTGTTTTTCTGATATTGGCAAAGCTGAGCATTCCTATTTTTCTCAAGCTTACCACCCCATTTCAACAAGAAACGCGCGCAGCTTGTCGTGGCGCTCGCGGTCACCGCTCACATATTTTCCTAAATCGCACTCGCCGTCTATGATTCCGTCACGCATATACAAAATGCGATTCCCGCGCCTGGCGGATTTTAAATCGTGGGTAACCATGATGATGCTCTGTCCTTCGTTGTTCACTTGGGTCAGGACGTCAAGGGCTGACTTGCCCGCCGCCGAGTTCAAAGCGCCCGTCGGCTCGTCAGCAAACACAACCTTGGGGTCGTTAATCAGTGCACGCACAATGGCCGCCCGCTGAGTTTCGCCGCCGGAAAGCTGCGCGGGAAATTTCCTCCAGATTTCTTCGGTTAGTCCCACCTGTGTGAACAATTCTTTTGCTTTTGAGATAATTGCTTTTCGGTCCTTGCTTACCAGCATCCCGGCCGCAAGAATGTTGTCGAGGATGCTCATGTTGTCGAGTAGGAACATCTGTTGGAACACAAAGCCGCAGTTTGCACGGCGGAATACCGCCAGCTTATCATTAGAAAGCTTCGCGATTTCCTTATCTAAAAAATGAATGGTGCCGAGCGTCGGCTTATCCATGCCGGAAAGGGCATAAAGCAAAGTGGACTTGCCCGCGCCGGATGAGCCCATGATGACAGTAAAGTCGCCATCATATATTTCAATATCCAGATTTTTTAGGACATGCTGCTGCATACCGCCGTTTGAAAAGGTTTTGCACAGCTTGTCGGTTGACAGAATTATGTTTTTCATATATGCCTCCTATAATAAAACTGCATCAAATTTACAGTCTTATTATAACGGATGATTCCTTAACAGGTCTTTACTCAATCCTTAACCAATCCTTAAATCTTTAAGCAATCAGTAACTTCAGGATTACAGCAAAACCATCCCCGCGGTTTTCACAGCGAATGTCGCCGGACATTTTATTCATCAGATATTTGGATATGTACAGTCCAAGCCCGGTACCGCTTTTACCCTCCGCGTTTTTCGCACGGTAGAATTTATGAAACAGCAGCGGGATTTCTTCGGAGGATACGCCGCGCCCGTAGTCTTTGAATTCGATTTCAAGATACGGCCCTTGAATTGCCGAGGTGATGCTGATGGATGTACCCGCGTACTTATAGGAGTTGCTGATGATGTTATCCACCACCTGCGTAAGCCTTTGCGGGTCCGCCCAAATGATACATTCCGCAATGGGCGAAACAAAAGCGCTGCTGTTGTAGTCCGCGCTTTTGATAATATCGCAGAGCAGTGTGCTGGGCTGCTCGGTTAATTCGACGCTCAGTCTTTGTAATTCCTCCAGTGTGGCATTAAACATGTTGGTGATAAGCGTATTGATTTGATCCGCTTTGGAATTGATAATGGCAAGCTGCCGTTTTTCTTCCGGATTCCGGCTTTTCACTGACATAATCTCGGAAACCGCCTTTATGGACGCGACCGGCGTTTTGATATCGTGACTGAGAGACGCCACCAGTTCTTTTTTGCTCTCGTTCGCAATTCGCTCGCTTTCCCGCGCTTTCGCAAGCTCATCCCGCATCAGGTCAAAGCTTTCGGTAAACGCGCCGAACAGATTGCCTTTATCCATTTCCAGCTTGAAATCCAGCTCGCCTCCCGCAACATGGCGGGCAAACGCCTGTAGTTTGCGGAACGGACGAAAAATCTTGCGGTCGATCAGCACAGCGTAAAGAATACAGAGAAGAATCAAAAAAGCAAAAATGCCGACACAGAACGTGAGCAGATTATTTCGATACTGTTCCCACCGTTTTGTGGAATCGTTATAAAGAATCAGCTTACCGAACGTTTTGCCGCTGCGCGAAATGTCTACAAGGGTATCACGGTTTGCAATTGCGGCACTCATTGTTTCGTTCAAGCCGCTTTTTGTCTTCCATACCGGCTTTCCATCGTTATCCAGCACCACATAATCCAACCCATATTGCAGGCAGGGCAAATGACCGGCATCCAAGCTGTCCCAATTTTCGGCAAGCGACTGGGCAATATCGTTGACAGCCGCCGCATCCGCTTTTGTTTCGTCTGTGTAGCGAAATGCGTTCAACACCACGGCAATACCGATGAGCAATACGGAAACCGCCAGAACTGTTATTCTTTTTAAAGTCATGGCAAATAAACTCCCCTAATTCGCTTCAAATACATAGCCGGTTCCCCAAACGGTTTTAATATAGCGCGGTTCGTTTGGATTTTCCTCAATCTTTTCCCGAAGCCTTCGAATATGGACATTCAGCGTTCCGTCGCCGGTAATGGCATCGCCCCAAACATTCTGGAACAGTTCTTCCTTAGATATGGTACGGTTTCGGTTTTGCGCCAGATAGGCGAGCAATTTATACTCCATCGCCTTTAATTTTATTTCGCCGGTATTGTCCGTCAGCTTTTCCGCTGAAAAATCAATCGTGAATTTTCCAAAGCAAAATGTCGGAGTATTCCCGCTGTACCGCTTTAGCACCGTTTTCACTTTCGCCAAAAGGATACTGAGAGAATAAGGCTTTTGTATGTAATCGTCACCGCCGATATTGAGGGCAAGCAGCACGTCGTCATCACTGGTTCTTGCGCTGATAAACAGAATCGGAATATTCGTGGTGGTTCGCAGCCGTTTGCAGATTTCAAAGCCGGAGGTTTTACCTAAATTGATATCCAGAAGAATTAAATCCGTTTGGTTATGAGATAAAAAGTCGAAGCAGGCTTTTTCATCCGCTGCCCAAAAGGTTTTCACCCCAAACATATTAAAATATTCGCAGGTGCTTTGCGACAGCGCGTCCTCGTCATCCACGACTAAGCAATCATATTTTGCCATGTATCCTTCCACCTCCATGGGATATACCAAAATTTATTTAGTCGCCGTTTGCTTTGTTCATTCTGATTTTCAAAAACAACCGGTAACTTTTATCCACCCATTTTTCAGGCAGCAGTTCCAGCAAAAGCAGCGTTTTCCCTGTTCCGACCCGGTATTTTAACTTCGGATGTTTAGAGTCAAGCGCTTTAATTACTGTTTGAACAAGGCGGAGGGGGTCATTCTTCTGGTTCAGCTCCATCGTCATCAGCGGTTTCATTGCCGTTAAAAGTTCTTTGTAATAGTTGGTTTCACGGACTGTTTTGTCAAAGTAAAGGTTCACTTGCTTCGTCATTTGCGTTTCAAAGGAACCGGGCTGAATTTTGATGACAGGAATACCCAAAAACATGAGTTCCCGGCGCAGGCAGTCATTGTAAGCCTCAACCGCATATTTTGACAGTACGTATGGGCCGGCAAACGGCTGCGGTGTCATCCAGCCGGATTCCGAACTGCAGTTTATAATACGGCCGTGTCCTTTTTGTATCATCTCGAAAAATGTACGGTTAATCCGTGCCATTGCAGTCACATTCAGGTTTAACAACTGCCCGATGGCATCCACGCAGTCACCCTCGACCAACGAAGCAAAACAGGTGCGCCCCGCAAAGTTAACGACCGCATCGAGCACTTCCGTATAGGATTGAACCGTTTTATGGGCGGCATCTACGCTTTCCTGCAAGGTGATATCCGCTTGAATAGAGATGACATTGCGCAATTTTCCGAGCGAATCCAATGTGACTTGGTTTGTGCCGACAGCAAATACCATCCAAGTTCCCATTTGTGAGAGCTTTTTGACACACAGCGACCCCAACCCGCCGGTAGCGCCGGTAAACAGGACATATTTCATATCATCCGCCCTCCAGACTTTTCTATTTTCGCTTCTAAGCCCTGTGTCCAAAGCCAAACCGTTCCCCTGTAATGTACAAATTGCGGTGAAGTGCAGTTACTCCCATTCGCTTTTTACCTTATGGTTTCGGTTTATAAGCCTATCGTTTTTATTGACAAATGATTTGGTACGCGCATTCAGCAAAACTTTTCGGCCCTCTACGTTTCGGGTAAAAACCAGTTTGCAGTCTCCTGCAAACCGTGTGAGGCATTGCTCGAAAATCGTTGCATTTTCTTTTTTGTTTCCAAAAATCTCCGGGACGGAATAATATTCGGTACTGTGAAAAAAGAACAGAAATTTGTTCCTTTGAACCAGCAGATATCTCGGATTATCGATGCCGCCCAACATCTGCGAAATGCAGTCCGAAAAAATGTTTTTTTCATAGGTTGTTCCGCCGTCCAGATAGCATATCGTCGTAAATTCGTCTGCGTGATTCGCTACTACTTTTGTATTATACGATTCCACAACCCCAATCTGTTTTAATGCCTTTAAAACAGAACTCCCCAATAATTTCAAGCTGGAAGCAGGGGAAAAATGGTGATAGATGTGCGTGATTTGCCTTATCATCACAATCCAAATTACTATCATCAAAGCAATCAGCACGGCTACACAAATAGAATTCTGCGTATTGGATGCATGCAGTGCCGTAACCGCGCGAAGCAAAAAGTAAAGAAACCCCTGCGAAGCTGTGGAAATTCCCAAATATGCAACCGCGTTAAAAAAGGCAAATTTGCGGGGAATCAGCTCTTTTTCAATTTGGTTCCGTTCAATGACCTGTGCGGCATCCGGACATTGTTCGATGGCCGTTTCCCACCGTTCACGCAAAGATGCCCTGTCCGCCGCCATCTTCAGCATTTCGCGATTGATTTCATCCATGTTTTTTCGGTCGTAAGGAGGCTGTATAATGGAAAGCCGTTCGATTCCGTCCTGAATAACGTCCTCCGTATAGCCTATGCCTAAAAAGGATTGGAATCTTCTGCGCATCGTATCAAAATCTTCTGACACCGGATAATCCGCGTTTTTTTCACGGTTGCCAACGGATTGAATGACCTGCGCCGTCATCTTGCTCGAATAAGCCCACAAAGGCTCCATGCTTACCAAATGCCATATATTGGCGGTTTTGTCCGGAACCCCGGGACAAACTCGAATCGCACGCCCCCTCATCTGGTTAGAAAGCATGTAGGAGCCGACAAAGCTTGCCAAAATCAGCGTGTTTACACAAGGGGAATCCCAGCCTTCACCCAGCAAAGATTTGGTCCCTACCAATGTATGGATTTCACCCATTGAAAACAGCTCCGTAATGATGGAAACCATCTGTTTTCGGTTTGATCCGGAAAAATTCACTTCCGAATATTCTGTACAAGGAAGCTCTTTGCAGCTAAGCTCCAAATTTTTTTCTTTACCCAGCTGATTCAGCGCATTCTTTGCGCAGTTTGGAACAATTACAATACTGCCGCTTAACACGCCCAGTTTCAGTCCGAGAATCTCTTCCCTACGGAGCAGTTCAAAAATCGGCACGGTACCTATGGAATGGATATCCTCATTTGGATTCCCGATAAGAGTAAGCGCATCTTTTTTGATATAGTCCGTCAGGATAAGCATTCTTAAATGTTCGCCAAGGGTTTGATACTCCGCGTGAACAATCGCTTTGATACTGTTGAGCTTTCCCTTGCTTGATATAAGGAGCTTATTGATATCGTCACTGTTCGTGAAGATGATATTTTTCCGGTAGATATGCCCACCCGCGCTCAGCTTTTTGCGCAGATTTTCCTGTAATGCCTCACAGTTCTGATAAGATTCGCAGTCAAAATACAAAAATCCCTGAAGCAAAATTTCCATCCATTGAACATCCAGCTTCGGCAGTTTTGCGGACGTTCCGATCAGCTTTTTCAGTTCTTTCGAAAAAGGAATCTCATGATGATGCAAAAATACCGTCATCGCGGTCAGATAGTTGGGATGCTCTAAAAACAGTTCGGTATACGTGTCGATCTGCAGCAAACCTTTATGACTGCAAACTGCTTTTACGAAATTCGGATCCTCTGCAATTTCAAAAGCCATATCATAGCCGCTCTCTTTAAAGGCTTTGATTTGGTCAATTTCATCTTTATTCGGCCAGTTAAAATAAATATAATCCTGATGTGGGCAAAGGTTGTGATCTTTCACCAGCTCCGGGGTGAAAATCTCCATATCAATCTCCCCGCACAGATTCATATACCTCTGCCATTCAGCTGGCTTTGCGTCATAGGGAGGGGTGGCGGTAAGGGATACCGTTACGATGGATGTTCCCAATTCTTCCAACACTTTCTCCAAAGACTTCCACCATTCGCTGCGAAGATGATGTGCTTCATCCAGACAGATTGTTTTGATTCCGCTCGCTTTCAGTGTTTGGATCAAGTCAAAATCTGAATAATCCGCTGTTTCTTTGTCAGACGATTCCTCATCATCTTCTTCCGCATCACCGCAAAGTTTGGTATAAGCGCTGTGAAGTGCCTGATAGGTGACAGCGGTAATCGGCTTTGGAGACTTCATGGAATTCGAAACCCATTTTTGCGGAGCTTCGCCGTTTGGAAGAAACCCTGAGCAAAATCGCTGGATCCATTGCTCGCGGATAGTGATACTCGGTGACAAAATCAAGGCCGGCTGGTTTAGCTTCACAATAACCGCAAGCCCGACCGTTGTTTTTCCCGAACCCGGCGCAGCAACGATATGTAGTTTTTTGTCGGCAAGGCAGGACTGCATATTATCCATAATACGCTGTTGATACGGTCGCCACTGACCATGAAACTGAATTTCATTTGGGAAAGTGGGCATAACATCACCTGGTTTCTATAATTTGTCCGTGTCAAGGCTGGCGATATCCCGCAGAAGCTGTTCCACATCTTCCTCTTTTGTCGCCCAGCTTGTGCAGAAACGCACGGCGGAATGCTCCGCGTCCACCTGCTTCCAGAACGAGAACGCGTACGTTTTCGCCAAAAGCTCCAATTCTGCGTTCGGCAGGATGGGGAACTGCTGGTTGGTGGGGGAATCAACCAGGAAGGGGTATCCCTTCGCCGCAAAAGCGTCCCGGATTTTGTACGCCAGTTTGTCCGCTTGGTCAGAAATAGCGAAATACAGACCGTTTTCCAAAAGAGCGAGGAACTGAATGCCCAGCAAACGGCCTTTTGCCAGCATTCCGCCGTTCTGCTTGATATAATAACGGAAATCGCGTTTTAATGAATCGTTTGCAATCACCAGCGCCTCGCCGAACAGGGCGCCGACTTTGGTGCCGCCGATATAAAAGGCGTCGCACAAAGCCGCAATATCCGGCAGGGTAAGATCATTGCCCTGCGCCATAATACCGTATCCCATGCGGGCACCGTCGAGATAGAGCGGAAGACTATATTTGCGGCACACTGCGCTGAGTTCGGTTAATTCCTGTTTCGTATAGAGCGTACCGGTTTCGGTCGGGTAAGAAATATAAACCATACCGGGCTGCACCATGTGTTCATGGGTAGAGTCGTTCCAATGTTCCTCATACACCGCTTGTACCTGATCCGCCGTTATCTTTCCGTCACTGCTCGGCAGGGGCAGAACCTTATGGCCGGTGGCCTCTACCGCACCGGTTTCGTGCACGTTGATATGCCCGGTTTCGGCGCAGATGACACCCTGAATGGGGCGAAGAACGGAGGCAATTACGGTTGCGTTTGTCTGCGTGCCGCCTACCAAAAAATGTACGTCGGCGTTTTCCGCCTTACATAATTCTTTAATAAGGGCGCGCGCTTTTTCGCAGTAGCTGTCCTCGCCGTAGCCGGGAGTCTGGTCGAAATTACTGGTGCTTAATAGCTCCAAAATTTTGGGGTGTGCGCCTTCTGCGTAATCACATTCAAATCGTTTCATGTTCTGTACAAAATCCTTTTCTGTTTTGATTCTTGGGAACCGCGGATTAAGTAAATTACTTTCATCCGTGTTTCCCCAGTTTGTTTTGTTTCTTTCATTGATGCAGCATAAGAGAGGCTTCACGGGTTTTGGAAGGTACCGGAAAGCATGGCACGCTGTAAAATATGACCATCCATACGGTTCAGCAGTTCTTTTTTACCGCAATGGCTGGGTAAATTAAGTGTACAGTCCAACGTATAAACGGTAAACTGATAGGTATGGATACTTTTAAACGGCGGTTTCGGCCCTCTATAGCGGTGTCTGCCGTACCCGATGCCCTGCACCGCGCCGCCCAACGAGGGAACCGTTTTGCCGCGCGGAATCCCCTCGGGGATTTCTTCCTGCACCGGAATGTTCCAGATGCACCAGTGATTATAAATTTTAAAAATAGGGTGCGACATATCATCCATCGTAATCACAACTGACTTCGCCTTCGAATCCATATTCTTCAGCTTAAATCCCGGGGATACATCTTCACCCCGCGCGGAACAGCGCAGCGGAATCGGTTCCCCATCGCAAAATGCGGTACTGGTTATTGAAAATATGCGGTTCAGAGATTCCTTCTCATCATTCATGGGTATTTCTCCTATCTTCAATTACAGGATTTGTTGAAATATTTTGCAATTTACCGTTATGCAGTTCTGAGAGCGGCCCATGTCCGCCGCATATAATGCAGGGCTTTCCGTTGCTCAATGAAATATTTTCAATCAACGCGGTAACCTGCTTTCGCATTTCGGTTGCTTTTTGCGAATTGACATTTACACTTTTCATTAGATACGGTGCCAGCGAATTAAATTCGGAGCGCTCTTTTGAAAATCCGTGGACATTGACCAAAATATCACCGGTAAATACGATGTTTGCTTTTGCACAGGCATACACCATTTCACCGGACAGATGTCCGCCGCTTCCTTCAAAAATAATGAACTCAAAATCTTCGATGTTCAGGCTGCCGATTTGAAGGAGTGTATCATGATTTTTCGGGGTATTGGTATCCAGTATTTTCAGTTTGTCCGTATCGGGCGGAACATAACCGGAGATAATGCGGCTTATTTTGCTGTAACCAAAACGCAGCGGGGTGTTCTCACGGTAATCCGGGAGTCCTTTGGCCTGTCTTTGCAGACTTTCCGCACTTTTTTGGTTGACAATGATTTCAGCGTCCCCGAATTTTGATAAAAGCCCGCAGTGATCAACATCGGCATGTGTAATGGAAACCCGCTTTGGACGGGTTTCCCAGTCAGGAAATAGATTTTTCAGGATTTTTAGCATTTCATCCGCATAGATGGCGTAGCCGGAATCAATCAATACAAATTCGTGCGGCGTATCAAAGACATAGGTATTGCTGCCACAATACGGCTGAATGCTGTAGAGCGTAACGGTATCACTCAGTTGCAGCTTTTCAATATCCGCTTTAAAACGGTCGCCGCGATTCTCACTTACAAAATTGGCAAACCGGCGGATATAATTAAACACTTTTCGAGCATCCTCGCCGTCTGTTTGCAGTCCCTGAAGAATTCTGTTTGATTCGGAAATAAACTGCATCGTTTTTTCCTCGCTCAAATCAAACAGCTTTTGCATTTGATTGGCAAGCTGAATATAAAACACAGTGTTGTCGAGGTTCTCTTCTGAACTGTCGCAGTCAATAATATCAATCGGGTATACTTCGCTTATTTCATCAAGCACTGTCTTCAAAATGGTTGGATTTTCAATGAGAAGCCCCAGCCTAAAGTTTTGATAGAGTTCACCGACAGCACCGGAATTTATGTAGGATATATTGATGTCATAGCGGTTTAAAATTTTTAAAACCGGAATAATAGCGCCCGGCTTATCCGGAATTTTAATGGTTACTTCCATAACACAGGTCTGCGCGATTATTTGGTTTATATACCCGATGCCGCAAAGTGCTTTTTCAATTTTTTGCAGATTATCCGAGGATGCCTCCACATCAATGAAAAGCATATGCAGGTCGACGGCTTTGTTGTAGCTTGCACGGACAATATTTCCCTGATATCCCGCTATGATTTCCGAGGCACGCAAAAATGCGCCGGCTTTATCGGGCATACTGGTGACAAAAGATTTTCTGACCAGTGATTCATCTGGATTTTCTTCATTTTTTCGTTTCATCTTTGTACCTCAAATAATCCTGCTCATCCTGCCAAAGTTCGATTCTCACCAAAATAAGCAACACAACAAACAGCGCTGCTGCCACGCCGCCCAAAATACAGGCTGCCAGTTTGCAGCCCAGCAGATAAAGCGGCAGGGCAAACAGGATCAAGATGCCGCTTACTGCCAGCATTTTGGTTCCGGGTTCCAGCATATTCAGTTTTATTCTTCTTTTTTTCATAAAGCCAGTCTGCCTGTTTCATTCAAGCTATAGGATGAATTGATTTTCTTTTTTGATTGCCTACTCTTGCTACCGTAAATATTTTGCTGTACAACACTTGCGTAAACATGAGCATTGGAGTTACTATTAGCATAATAACTCTATTCGTATTATCGCTTGATTCACGGAAACTGTCAATGCCAATAAGAAGAATACAAAATTACCGCGCGGTATAAAAAAGTCCACGGCCTGCCGTGGAGAAGTTTATTGAGTTGAATCAAAATAAAAAGGAGAAAATCATATGGGAAAAACACCAAGGCAAATCACATTGGGAAGTACCGGAATCATGACCGTGCAAAACGCATTCGGTGCTCTTCCGGTTCAAAGAGCAGACATGGATACTGCGGTTAAAATTCTGCGCAAGGCGTATGAAGGCGGAATCCGCTTTTTTGATACCGCACGTGCTTATACGGACAGTGAAGAAAAATTAGGCAAAGCATTTGAGGGCATGCGCGACAAAATCGTAATTGCCACAAAAACAGCGGCACAAACTCCAAACCAATTCTGGGAACACCTGAACACCTCGCTTACGCTTTTAAAAACAGATTACATTGATATCTATCAGTTCCATTGCGCGGGCACCTGCTTCTGTCCAGGGGATGGTACCGGCATGTATGAGTGCATGCTGGAGGCAAAACGCCAAGGAAAAATCCGGCATATCGGCATAACGGCACACAAGCTTGGCATCGCCGAGGAGTGCGTGGAATCCGGATTGTATGAGACGCTTCAGTTTCCGCTCAGCTATCTTTCGTCTGATAAGGAACTAAGCTTAGTTCAAAGATGCAAAGAAAAGAATGTGGGATTTATTGCGATGAAAGCCTTGGCAGGCGGTCTGATTACCAACTCGAAAGCGGCGTTTGCGTTTATGTCGCAGTTTGACAATGTACTGCCCATTTGGGGCATTCAAAGCGAACGGGAACTGGACGAGTGGCTCTCTTACATGAACGACGCTCCGCAGATGACCAAGGATTCGGAAGAGTTTATCAACCGCGAAAAGCAGGAGCTGATTGGTGACTTCTGCCGGGGGTGCGGATACTGCATGCCATGCCCGGCCGGCATAGAGATAAACACCTGCGCCAGAATTTCACTGCTTCTGCGCCGCTCACCTTCCGCAAACTGGCTAAAGCCGGAGAATCAGGCCATGATGAAAAAAATTGAAGACTGCTTGAACTGCGGAAAGTGCAAATCGAAATGTCCGTATGAGCTGGATACCCCTGAACTGCTTAAGAAAAATTATGAAGATTATAAACGGGTCTTGCGCGGGGAAATCAGCGTGCAATAATCTATTGCGCCACCGCAAATTCATTGCGATCAATTTTGGCATGATAGAGAGCATCATCTGCCGATTTAATAAATTCTTCAACTGAGCATTCATCGGATGGGATCGTGGTGTTTACGCCTAAACTGATTGTCACATAATCGGATACAGAGGAGTAAGCATGGCAAACAGCCAAACTCTCCACCTTTTTTCGGATCTTTTCCGCAAGAACGGACGCCTGCTCTTTGTCCGTATAAGATAGGATAACGGCAAATTCCTCACCGCCGTATCTAGCTACCGCATCGGTGGAGCGTCGGGCGCAGGATGACAGTACGCCCGCTATCTGCCGGATACAAATATCCCCCGCCTGATGTCCGTAATGGTCATTAAATGCCTTAAAAAAATCAATATCAATCATGATTAAAGACAAGGGCTTGGATTGACGTTTACAGGTATTCCACGCGGATTCCATCGTTTTATCAAACATCGAACGGTTATATACGCCCGTTAACCCATCTGTTTGTGAGAGTTTTTCCAACTGTTGGTTTGCATGCTCCAATTCTTTGTTGATCCGCGCTAATTCCTCGCCTTTTTGCTGTATAATCTTTTCGTTCATAAACTCCTGAATCTGTTTTTTATACCGCATATAGGAGATTGCCAACGCAATGATAATAAATGTGGTGCTGTTTATGTAGTTTGAACTCCCGCTGGATTTTTGAAAAGACGGAATCAAAAAAAGAAACGGTATTTGAACGGACATATAGATGCAAAACAACTCAACCGGCCGAAAATAGGGGGCTACGGAGATACATACAATTGCTACCGAATATACAATAATTTGTCCGGCAGACTTTAAATCCAAAAGAGAAATCATGGCGCACCAACCTAAAATTACAAAGGCAAATAGCGTGCCGACAATACTGATTTGCTTTTCATAGGCCGGAATATTCCTTTTGAATTTTAGGAATGCGGCCAAAAACACCGCCATGCAGAGGATTAATCCT
The DNA here is from genome assembly GCA_023458755.1 of Bacillota bacterium. Taxonomy (GTDB): domain Bacteria; phylum Bacillota; class Clostridia; order Oscillospirales; family Acutalibacteraceae; genus JAEWYE01. The sequence goes on from JAEWYE010000018.1 coordinate 16,839, forward strand.
GCATACATACCCGCATAATATAAATTTGGTATCGTAAACACACGGTTTCCTTTTATCAGGAAGGAAACCGTGAGCATGACACATTCAACGAATAAAAAAGCGAGCGCGGTGATGATTCCCCTGGACACATTGATTCGATTGATGTATTGTTTGAATTCTGCCTTTTCAGGTACCGGTACTGAAAGAAACAATAATCCTTTTACTTTTGAAAGCATTCTATACCACCAGATTTCTAAACGGGATTACTGTTTGAAATATCCAAACATTCCCAATACTATAAATTCTATTATATTCCTTTTTCTATGCTGTTTCAACATATTCCGACAAGGAGACATCGTGCTTCGTGTAGGATTACAATTGATGCGTTACAATAAGTGAAAAAAAGATAGCGAATAGGAAAAGCCTGTGTTACAGTTAAGTTACCACACTAACAACACACAGAAAGGAAATCCTATTCGCTATGAACACAAT
>JAEWYE010000019.1 GCA_023458755.1 Bacillota bacterium
GCTCTGTAGTGTGCCTGTCTCCTCAAGCATATTCTAACAAATTTTGTATAGCTGCGTCAGGGGCAATGGTTTCATTCCCTTTTGTGCCTTGAAGCGCAGCGGAAAGGAATGGTCATAATAATGAAAACGCTTGAAGAAGTTATCGACTACCCAAGTGAAGTGCTTATAGCTACTGACATTGCGGACATTATTCATATTGGGGCGCAGGACATTCGCAATCAAGCAAGAAAAGACCTGTCAAAGCTGGGGTTTCCAGTAATTATATCAAAAAAGAGCGTGAAAATTCCAAAGCAACCCTTTATCAAATTTATGCGCGGTGAATTGCCATATATAAAATAAGAAAATACTAAACTTTAATTTTTGCGGGCTATGTTAAGCATAGACCGCTTTTTTTCGCGTTCTTTTGCTATTGGTAGGCAATATAATATAAATCATGTAAGTTTTACCATTCGGAATAAAAGTGGCTTGTATGCCATCATAGACGATAACATCAATGAACGGAGGAACAATTATGAATATGCCGCAACCCATTATTGATAGTCTTGCCGAACTTGACAAATTGGTGGAAGAAAATCCGAAGTATATACCCCTTACAAGACTTGCAAGGTTTTTAGGAGTAACCGATGACGGCTTACGGGCTGTAATAGAAAACGGTCGCTGCCCTTTCGGAATTGGCTGGCAACGCATGGGCGCAGCAAACAGAGGCTTTAAAATTCCAACAGTCACATTTTATATGTGGTATACGCAAGGTGCCGGAATAAAATATAACAATTTTAAATAGACTATAATTTCTTGTGGAAGATAAGCACCTCGTACCATAAGGCATGAGGTGCTTTATAATCCTCTTTGGCTTAGATTCTATTTCTAAGCCGTTTATTGTGCAGTGCTTAAGTTTTGCAGGGCAGTGAGTTTTGAATTCAATATGGTAAGCCAGAATGAATTGTCTGCGGAAAAGATGTCTCTATTTGCAAGGCTTTCAATATCAGATACCAACACATTCAGAACTCGTTTTAATTTTGAATCGCTTGGGCCGTCGATATATCCGGGCATCTTGGTTTCATCAAACTGTGCAACGGCGGTATTATCGCAATATTCCTCTGCAATGTTGATTAACGCCCGGTACATAACTTCGGATGTTTGGAATGGGGCAAACAGAACAATCAAATCATCAGTGCTGAGATTTTTACCAACGGCTTTCATAATTGCAATTGCATTCTGAAATTGTGCTGCATTTGTGCCGGTTACGAACCCATCATTTGCAATAACGTTTCCTGTGAATTCCTCATACAATGAGCGTAACTTTTCGCTGCTGCTAATAACGGCGTTTTTAAAAGCTGATTTTGCTTGGCTAACCTGTGTACTCTTGAAACTGTCGGATGCATCATTATTGCCGGTTGCCGCTTCAATGATGCTTTCTGCTTTGTTTTGCTCTGAAATAAGTCCTTCAATAATTGTAGTCATTTTGCTGATAACTTCTAATGCCATAATAAAATACCTCTTTTTTATAAATTTTAGTCTGCTATGATTATGCTTTTGGGAAACACTTCCCGGAATACTGGAATTGAATATGCTATGTCTTTGCCTCTTTCAAAGTGAATGGCAATGGGCTGCGCCTTTCGGCAATCAGCAGCGGGAAGGGTACCTTCTGTTCCAAAGATAGCAGCCACACACGCCATATGCCCGCCTGTGTATTTGTGTGAAGTACCATTGTCATAATTAACCGTAAAGGCCACACGGTCAAGCAGGGCGTTCTCAAGCCGTGTCAGTCGGAGTGTTATATCTTGGCTCATTGCTTTGTACCTCCAATTCTTGGACACGATCTTCAAGGCTGCTAACCTTATTGGTTAATTGAAGTACCGTTTCGGCAAGCTGTATAACACGCTCGGTTAAATCATTATTCATTGTAATCACCTCCTTTGTCGTCATATGCCTTTTCAAGGGCGTTCAGGCGTGTAATTATTTCATCCTGTTCGCGCAGTTTGAATGCCATTTCAAGAAGTGCCTTTGCTGCAGATACCTTTTGCGCTTCCGGTGTTGTATCCTTACCCATAACATCAGTAAGGGCTTTAACTGCTTTTGAAGAAATAGCCGCGAGATTGTTTGATGCTGTGGTGAGTGCTTCACTTTTAACGCGTGCCACAATCTGCTGAAACTCTGGCTCCTGCCGCCAACGGTAAAGTGTAGTTTGTGAAATGCCTGCTGCTGTGGCTGCTTCTGTGACAGTTTGGCAGGATATTAAGGCAAGTGCAGCAGCTTCACGTTTTCGGCTTTTTTTACTTCCGTAATCATTCAAATGTATTCACCTACTTCCAAATTCGGCGATAATGCCTTTTTCAATTTATTTATAAGCTGTTCCTGCTGGTCTGCCGCTCTCTCGGTAGAACTCATGCCAGTATTTCTAAAAGACTGTATGCCGGTACCGCGAAGGGAATAGCTTTCCATTTCATCATATAAGAATGGTATTAATGTCCTTGCAATCTTTGGCTTACGGAATACCCGGAGTGCTTTTGCTTCACACTGCCGAACATGTTCTCTTGTGTGGCCTGTTATATTGCCGATGTCGTTTAAGGTTCGTTTCTCATAATACCGGCATTGAATAACTGTGCGCTGCTCCGGTGCTAACTGCTCCATACCCTTTTCAAGTGCATTATGTAAAGCGCTGTGATAACCTTTTTCAAGAATTTCCTCAAATGGTGCTTCTGAATTATCATCCTTAATCGCATCACTTAACAATAAGGTTTCATCTTCTGCCCCTATGGGTTCATCAAGGCTCTTTGCATTGTTGAGTGGCTCATTCTTCATCTTGCTGGTCCGGTTGCCTGTGAGGGCGTTGTAACGATTTAAGAATGGGTAATCTATGTATGTAAGAAATTTATATCCGCTCTCCGGCTTGTACCCCTTTACCGCGTCCAGCATTGCAAAATAGCCCTCTTGAATCAGATCATCCAGTTCCACCCCGCAGCGGGAGCATTTGATTGCAAACTCTCTATAAAATCTGTTTGCCTTTGATTTGATGAATTTCTCAACTTGGCTGTATAACTCTGAAATGTATTCCTTATGCCCTTGCTGAATCAACACTGCTAATTCCTCATTTGTCATTGACAACCGCCCTCGTTTCACTGTATAATAAGTTTACATAATATTGAATGGTCGCTTTCGAAAGAGGGCGACTGTTTTATTTTTGTTGCGGTGCTATGGTTCCTTTTACTGCTTCAAATATAGCGGGGAATAGGTTATCATCCTCGGCACTACTGCCGGGTAAAATATAATCAACCACCTTTTCATGTGGGTTACGCTTGGCATAATCTGCGCCCTCGGTTGTCATATCCTCAATTACTCGGAATAAGTCGCCGCGTTCCCGGTGCCCATCTTCAAAAACAAATATCTCTATGAATCCTTTTGGACGGTTTTCAAGTGCCTGCAATCTCGCTAAAATACTATTTGTCATGTTCTCACCACCTTATAGTTTTAATGCTGCTGAAAGTTGTTTCACTGCCTGCTGATATTCCGTATCGTCAATATCCAAACATTGTAATTCGGATTTTAAGCACTCATAGCCGGCATATCTTTTTAAGAATCCGCGCCGCGAATATCTTTTTGCTCTTGAAATAATTTGTTGAACTGCATCCGGCATTGTTAGCCCTCCCTATAACGTGTTTCCATTTCTGAAAAGCGTTGTCTTTGCCCGTCAAATGCCAATTGTATTCTTCCGGTGCGGCCTTCTTTATTTTTCGCAATAATCAATTCCCGCTGATCCTGTTTATCATCATTGTAATTTAAAAGCAGAATTGTATCCGCGTCCTGCTCATATGCGCCACTATCGCGCAAATTTGTCATATCAGGTGTACTCTTTCCGTCGCGGTTTAACTGCGATAAAGCGATCACGGTAATTCCGCACTGCTGCGCTAATGTGTGCAGGGAATTTGATGTATTGGTTGCCTTTTCATATGTGCTTTTTCCCTCGGATTTGATAAGCCCCGCATAATCCACAAAGATAATTTCTGAATGAAGTTGTATCGCCTTGCTTTTGATTTGCTCAACGGTGAAGCCTGCAGCCTGTACAACAGCGAATTTTAGCTGGTGAAATTGGTCAAAACTGTTTGTAATGTCTGCCCACTGCGCTTCTGAAATGCTATTGGTTTTTATGCTTGAAAGCGGTGTGCGTGTATAGGTAGAAATTAATCTGTCAAACACCTTGCTTGGTTTTGTTTCAAGAGAAAAATATGCAATTCGGTTTTGCTGTGCCATGTGTAGCATGATTTGCAATGTCAAAGCCGTTTTGCCTGCTGATGGACGCCCGCCAACAATCACATAGTCCCCGCGGTCGATATAAGTGAACCTATCAAGATTTGAAAAGCCGGTTTTTATGTATACTTTCGCTTTATCCTGCGTTTCGCAAAACTGCAAAAATCCCTGTTCGGCTGAAACTGTTTCTTCACCGGTTCCAGTATCAAAGCACTGCAAAACATTTGAGGCAATCTCTTGACATTTTGTGTCGCCCTCGTCACCGTCTAAGGCTTCCAATAGTTCAGCAGCCTTATTGTATGCTCTGATTTTTTGCGCTCTCTCGTGGACAAGCTGCGCGTATTCTGTACAATGGCTGATTGAAGGGACAGCAGCGGCGGCTGTTAAGACGGTAGTTTTATACTCATTGCCAACAAGGGAAAGAATTGTTACCACATCAATCGGCTTATTTGCTTTGTATAACTGATTGCAGGCTGTGTACAGTGTCCTAAATTCAGGTACATAAAAATCATTTGGTGAAATAATTGAAACTATCAGCGGCATTGTCTTGGCTGCATCCATGAGTATTGCGGCAAGAACTGCCTGCTCCGCTTCATAATTTGCTTTTAGCATAAATACGGTAACTCCTTTCCCTGTGAAGTTGCGCCGGTATCCGGTTCATCTTCCCAGCGCTTTTGATTTAACCAAGTAGCCGGGTTTGGTATATATTGCCCGCAGTCCTTTTTCCACTGTTCAGACTGTAATTGAATTTCAATGGCTTTCAGCATGGTATTTAGTAGTGCATCATCAGGCTTGTATTTTTTGAATGCCTTTTCTGCTGCACCCTTTCCAACCTTTTTAGGGTACATTTTCCAAAAAGTATCGAATGCATCATTTTCCCCATTTGATGGGGATATAGAGGGTTTATGTTTAGTTTCGTTTCGTTTAGTTAATGTGCAACCAACTTGTAAACCACTTTGTACACCATCTTGTATGCTATCTTGTACACCAACTTGTAAACTAGCTTGTACACTTTTTGACATAGTGGTTAATTTATAAGATGTTGCCTTTGTGCCATTACTGCGAAAATCAATGACATTTAATTGCTTCAAAACATTACGTGCCTTAACTATGCCTTGTCTTGACAAGCCACTGTTTAATTCAAGCGATATGTTAGCGACTGTAAACCACTCTATCCAGTTGCATCTATTGTTTATGTACATGAGTGCATACCATAAAGCAATTTGCCCCGTGGATAACTGTTTATCTTGCACAAGTTCATGAAATGCTCGAATTTCGGCTATGTAGTTCTTCATGCTGCACCCACTTATGCCCTTAATTTTTCATTTACTGGACGAATACCGGCTGTTTCGCTTAGCTGATCAGATTCCCCGGATTCCAAAAAATTGATAAGTGAATTCATAGACACGAGAATTCTTCTTCCTGCTCGAACTGATTTTACCTTGCCTGAAAGAACCCACTGCCGAATTGCATATTCATGAACATCATTCGGGCCAATCCGCTTTGTAAGTTCTGCGCCTGCATTTTTAAGGAATACCATTTGTCTTTGCTGCTCCAACTTATTCACCTTCTTTTAGTTTTGCAATGATAGCACGAACAGATGATTTTTCTTCTGCTGAGAAATCATGCCTGAGTTTGCGGCTGAAATTACTATCATTCATTCCTCCATTAAAACGCTCTGCAATTTGCCATAATTTCACGCCTGCTTCTTTTGCTTCCTGTATTATGTCTAAATTTGCCCTTTTCATATATATGGACTTCCTTTCAGCTTGTTTTTGTTTGTGCTCAGTCTGTACTTTCGGTTTCCTGCGCCCTGCCTCCCATCGGAGACCTTATTACGCGTATTTCAAGCCGATACTATGTACCAATTAAGTTAAGGGCGAGCATTAATGCACACTATCCAAAACGCTTGTATTCTATTTGCTAGACGATTAAATTGTTGTTGTAATTAATTGTTTCCTGTGTTATAATAATAGCAATGATAACAACAAAGTTCAATTGTAAATTGTAGTTATTGTAATTTGAATAACAAAGGAAACAATTTTGTGGATAGTTATATGGACAGTAAATTGCAGCTTGAATTTACGGCAATAGGAGAATCAAAGAACACAGGACAGGCGACGTTAATCAGCTCCGAATCGCCCTTTATAATGCGTTTTAATTTCGAGACGGCTCTATGTGATTTTTTGACTTTGCAACGCAATGCAAAAAGTAAAGCTATCTCAAAAGTTTTAGATACAGGGGAAAAGCACCTCTTTTTTACCCTTGATTGGCGAGCATGTGAAGAAGATTTCCCACAGCAAATTAATATAAATGATTATGATAATGAAAATGAAACACGTTTACCAGATATTGACTACGCTTACGCATTCATTAAAAATTATTTTGCACTGAGTGATACCAATACTAATATGTTCTCATTGGAAACATTCTGCTATTATTTAAACAGAAGGGAAATACTAATTCCACAAAGCGGTATAGATTTTGATCTTTCGAATTTTAGTAAGGATTTAACATCTAAATATAAAGATATTATGCTGACACTTAATAATGCGGAAAAAGATTTTATCGCAATGGCAGAAGAATTGAAATATTTACGACATCACAGTAAAAAACTCAAAAGGACAATAACCTATTATTGTAATTCTCTGATGGATGTTTTAGTAGCAATTATATACGAAATATTAAAATGCGGAAAAATATTTAAGAAATGTGAGAATTGTGGAAAATGGTTTGTTCCAGTAAAAACTGATGAAAAGTATTGCTCCAGGAAAAGCCCACAATATCCTCAACATAATTGCAAAGAGGCGGTTAAATATATAAAGCAATTAGAACGGGAAAAAGAAAGGCCCGTACAATATCTTTATAAAAAGGTATATAACACAATCTATAACAAAGGCGATACGAAGGCACTCAACGGATTTATGAATGCAGCAACAGAATGGAAGGAAAAAATAAAGAGTGGGGAAAAGTCAACTGAAGATTATGTTGAATGGCTAAATGGCTTTTTTGTAAGAAAAATGAAAGAAGGTAAGTGCAATGGCGACAATTCAAAAGCGCGGTGAAAGTTACCGAATTCGCGTATCCTGCGGTTATGACAGCAAAGGGGAGCATATTGTTCAATCCACTACCTGGAAGCCGGAACCGAATATGTCGGAAACCAAAATTGCAAAGGAATTAAACGCTTTTGCAGTAAAGTTTGAGGACAAAGTAAAAAACGGCGGTTTCGTTTCGCAAGCTAAAACGCGGCTTTCCGACTTCTGCCCGGAATATCTTGAAAACGTGCAAGGCCGCTTGTCGCCGCTTACTTATGCATCTTATAAGAAACTCATTGATGCATATATAATCCCCGCCTTAGGGCATTTAAAGCTAAAGGATATACGCCCACAACACATTCAAAGCTTTATTAAGAATTTGGGTGAAGATAATGTTCGCACGGACGGGAAAAAAGGAAAACTTTCACCCGCCACAATAAAAAGGATTTATTCCGTTTTGCAGGCAATTCTTCACAATGCTTGCAAACTTGATTTAATTTCCACAAATCCGGCTAATAAAGAAAAGATTGAATTGCCCGCTATGCAACCCTCTAAGGTTGATATTTTTACCAAAGAAGAAACGGCTGCTATGTTTGACTGCCTAAGTAGGGAACCGCTCATGCATCAAGCATTAATAAATCTCGCTATTGTTACCGGGTGCCGCCGTGGGGAACTTGTAGCCCTCGAATGGTCAGATATAGACTTTAAAGCCTGCACCGTGTCAATCAGTAAAAGCAATTACAAACTCAAAGGGGAAGAAATTAAAACAAAGCAGCCTAAGACAGAAGGCAGTGTTCGTATGTTGACAATTCCTCAATTTGTTGTAGATATGTTGAAAGATTATCAGATTGAACAAAAACTAACTCGGTTGAAGCTTGGTAGCCAATGGCAGGGCGACAACTGGATTTTTACCCAATGGAACGGGAAGCCTATGAACCCTATGACACCTACGGAATGGTTTAATGACTTCTTGAAACGCTATGATCTGCAGCATAGAAAGTTTCATGCCCTGCGGCACACTTCCGCCACATTGCTATTGACAAACGGTACAAATATAAAAGAGGTTGGCTCTCGGCTCGGTCATAAAAAACTCTCAACTACTAATCGGTATGTTCATGAGGTTGCTTCTGCCGATGCTGCCGCCGCACAAGCCTTTGAAGATATGTTCGCACCGCCTAAAAAGGCTTGACTACTGGACGAGGTTTTCAATTGCTTGCACTGCATTTGGATTGTGGAATACGGGCCTTAATTGATAATATCCTAATTTATTACATGAGGATAAAAGTTGAAAAAGCAAAATATCCGCTAACCACATAGGCTGGCGGATATTTTTTTATGTTGATTTTTGGTCGCTACTTGGTCGCTATTTTAACAAATGGTCGCTATTTTTAGCAAATTTATAGAAACCGTTGTTTACGACAAATGGCTTTATACTGCCATATTCACGACTTAACGCACCTTGCCAAAAGTCACTCAAAGACACTGGCAGTGTGGAGGTCAGCGGTTCGATCCCGCTATGCTCCACCATAAAGAAAATCCAGTAACCATGTAGGTTACTGGATTTTTTGTGTATACGGTGAAATTACACGCGCAACCAAAATCCTGTCCAGAGCTTTACAATATTTCGTGATTTTTCAATCAAAATTGTATGGTAAAACAAATAATTAACACTTTTTTTGTGGCAATCATGGGGTTGACTTTTACAATTAACGCGGTTAAGATGAAAAAAAGAGGATATTTGTACTTCCCGGCAGCAAGGTATGGATATCTTGTGTAAATTTATACAATCAATTTTTTGCTCCGGAGAAAGAGGCTTTTATGGCTGATATGTTAGTTCGACTGTATGACTTGAATTTTAGTGATCCGGTTTTTGAACAACTGGAAAAAGATGGATTTGTTATTAAGCAAGCGATAGCACCGGAAAAAACGGCTGTTGTGAATTGGGTGCAGGATAAGTTTGGGGTACATTGGGGAAGCGAGTGCAGCTGTGCATTTCGCACATCCCCGGCATGCTGTTATGTGGCGATGAAAGAGAAAGAAATTGTCGGATTTGCCTGTTATGATGTGACGAACAAGTGCTTTTTTGGTCCCACCGGTGTAGATGAAAAATATCGCGGTCATGGTATTGGGAAAGCACTTTTACTAAAGAGCCTGGAGGGGCTTTGGAACCTTGGATATGCATATGGCATTATTGGCTGTGTTGGACCAGTCGATTTTTACAAAAAGACCTGTGGCGCTGTCGTAATCGAGAATAGTACACCCGGAATATATGCGAATCTCCTTTAGGTATAGGATATTTATTTTTTTTTGCACTTCCATGAAATTTTTTTACATGGAAGTGCAAATTAATGATTGAATATTTTAATTTAATGGTCTATAATCAAAATATATTCTAGCAAAAAATAAAATGTATGCGTAGAACAGGAGATAGAATGTATGGCCGTGAATGACAATATCTTGCTCAAATTGCGTGAGATGAAGGACAGTTTAACTCCAGTGGAAAGAATGATTGCAGACTATGTCTTGGAGAATACGTTTGATGTTCCGCGTCTTTCCATCAAAGTATTGGCAAATAGAAGCAAAACGAGCGATGCTTCCGTACTCCGGTTCTGCAAAACATTGGGATACGGCGGTTATCGTGACTTTGTTGTCAGTGTATCTGCTTCGTTGGGGTCCATGGATGAGGAGCAGGGCGACCAGTATACGGACATTCGCCCGGGTGATGATCTGCAAACGATCATTACGAATATTCCGCTCAATAACTGTAAATCCATCGAAGATACCCTTACGGTAATTGATCGTGCGGAAATTGCAAAGGCTGTGGAATTGATAAGAAAAACCAACAAAATTGATTTTTATGGTATGGGTGCTTCTGGACTCGTCTGTATGGATGCGCAGCAAAAGTTTATGCGTATTAATAAAATGTGCCATGCATACACGGACGGTCATAGTCAGTTAACCGCGGCAACACTGCTTTCAAAGGGAGATGTGGCGGTACTTGTCTCTAATTCAGGTTCGACTGAGGAAATTGTGGAGGCACTTGAGGTTGCGAAAGAGGCGGGTGCCTCGGTAATTGCCATTACACGTTATGGGAAAAATATTTTGGCGGAAAAAGCCGATGTTGTGCTGTTCATTTCTACGCCTGAAATTACAATTCGGAGCGGTGCCATGGGTTCCAGGATAGCAATGTTGAGTGTCGTGGACATTTTGTTCGCGGGTGTTGCAAGTGCGGAATACAATAATGTGAAAAAATATTTGACAAGAACACATAATATTTTGATCAGTAAGCATGCAGACTAAAATGCACAAAATATCGGTTTTATAAAATAAAATATCATTTACAAATTTCAAAATTAAATAAAATTTCAAAATAATATTGACAACTCAAAAAGTATTTGTATAATGTTAATTATAGACCACCGCAAAAGATACTTACAAGTAAATAAAAGCAGCAAAGACGCTACCCGGTATACATACTTGGTGGCGTCTTTTTTTATATCCTATTTTACACTTTCAATGATTTTAAGAGGAAAAACCATAGCGATTATGAAATAAAATGTCAAATAAAAGTTTTATAATTAAAAAAAATTTCAGAATAATATTGACATTCTCGGAATGGAATGTATAATATAAATATAAATTCAAATCAACTGAATGATATTTTATCTATGTTATTCAAGGTGCCGAAACGTACAAACTGATTTGTGAATACAGGAATATAGGAGGATTTGCTGTGGATGATTATTTAAAAGATTTGACCACAGAAATGATTAATACCGATACTTTAAACATCGATGAGTGCAGTACCGAAAAAATGTTAAGGCTGATTAACGAACAGGATAAGCGAGTACCTGACGCAATACAGAAAGAAATACCCCATATTGCAAAAGCAGTGGATGTTTTATATACTTCCTTAAAAAATGGAGGAAGAATGTTTTATATTGGAGCGGGTACTTCTGGAAGACTGGGTGTGCTGGATGCCTCGGAATGTCCACCGACTTTCGGTACCGACGCGCAGATGGTTCAGGGGTACATAGCGGGTGGCGATATTGCACTGCGAACTGCTGTTGAAGGATGCGAGGATGACCCGGATGCGGGAATTCAATTGATTAAAGATTGCGGTGTTACGGCAAAGGATGTAGTTGTTGGTATTACCGCCAGCGGCAGTGCGGAATTTGTACTTGCGGCAATTCAACATGCCCGCGAAATAGGCGCTCATACAGTCGGCGTAGTGAATAACAAAAACTCCAAACTGGCTGCGCTGTGTGATGTATGCATTGCCCCGATTGTCGGGCCAGAGGTTATTATTGGTTCAACCAGAATGAAATCGGGCACAGCGCAAAAGCTGGTACTAAACATGCTTACAACCTGTACCATGATAAAGTTGGGCAAGGTTTATGGCAACCTGATGGTGGATTTAAAGGCAACCAATAATAAGCTTTATGACCGTGCAAAACGAATCATATGCAGTGCTACCGGCGTGGAAAATGAGCAGGCGGAAGAAGTACTGGTTCGGGCAGGCAACAATACAAAGCTTGCCATTATGATGATAAAAACAGGACTGGATGAAAAAAAGGCGCAGCAAATTTTAGATGAGCATGACGGAAGATTAAAGCTGGCTATTCAAGCCGCGCAAAAATAAAACTTGCTTATTTAGTTATAGATACCTTTTACGAGGTAAATATATATTAAAATTTTCTAGATTAGAGAGGAGATCATTATGAAAAAAAGTACACGTATTCTGAGCCTTGCGATGGCAACGTTGATGGCTGCAACTGCGTTTTCTGGATGCAGCAGTTCTGCCCCGCAATCGTCAGCAACTGCCTCTGGTTCCGGAGCATCGGCTTCAAACGCAAAAGATACCATTACGGCATTGCTGCCGCCAGTATCACCGAATTATCAAAAGAACTTTGATCAAATGGCGAAAGACTTTACGGCGAAATATCCAAATTTGACATTGAAGATTGAACCCACCAGTTGGGAAGATATTACGCAAAAGCTTGACACGCAAGTTCAGGCAGGCAGTCCTCCGGATATTTCTTTTATCGGTTCGGACGGCATTTCCAAATATGTGGATTCCGGCTTGATTCAGGATATCAGCAAGGTTGCTACATCTGACATGATAGCGGATTTTGAAGAAGGCCCTCTCAATTACATGAAAAACGGCAGCGGACTATACGGTTTCCCTGCATATATGGAAATTCACTGCATCGGCGGCAACAAGCAAATGCTGGAAGCGGCTGGTATTGACTGGAAGACCATTCAAACAAAAGGCTGGACCTTTGATGAGTTTAGAGAAGCTGTGAAAAAGGGTGTCGTCAAATCCGGCAGCAATACTACACGTTACGGTTTTGTGTTTGCCTGTGCCGGTGTAGCCTCAAAAGACTATCTGACCACTCTGGTAAAAAGTGCCGGTATGCCGTCACCGTTTACAACCGATAAAAAGTATGCTTATACAAGCAAACATTTCTTATCCGTGTTAAAAGGAATTCGCCAATTAATTGACGATGGTTCCATGCCAAAATCACTTGGTTCCGTAGATGCCGGAAAACGTTGGAACATGTTTCTTACCGGTCAGACCATGATTACCGGCAAAGGCTTGTCCGTGTTTGAAAATTCTGCGAATGTAAACAACAAGAAGTTGGATGCAAAAGACGCAAGTGCGGTTAAGGATAGCGTTAAGGTGAACTATATTTCCCTTCCGCTGCCAACCTTCGATGGCTGCAAAGAGCAATCTACTCCTGCTGTGGACGGTTACGTTTCCTTCCGCGGAAAGGCAGAACCAACTGCCGAGCATGTAGCCAATGTTGTAAAGGCTTTGTATTTCCTGGCTTCCGGTTCTGTTGCCGCTCAAACCGATACTGATTTGTTTGACGCACCGGTCGCAAAATCCGCACAGGAAGCAGCGAAGAGCATTAAGGTTGACCAAATTGCTGAAAATGCAGCATTCTCACAGCGCGAAATCTCCATTGCAGCACCTGCGCGTCCTGACATCCCAACGGATATTGGTGCAAAAGCCATTAAAATCGAAGATGAAGTTATGGTTCCAAAACTTCAGGCTTTACTTGCAAACGAGATTACTCCTCAGCAAATGTATGATGCAGTAAAAGCTGCAGCTGTTGAAGCGTTCGGCCAAGACGGTATCGTAACAGACTAAGCAAGATTGTTTTTATCCCGCCCTTTCACGGGTTAGGGCGGGATAAATTTATGTGAAAATAAAGGATACTGTTTTGTGCTGAAATATATGAGAAGTGTATGGAAGCATGTGTAATACGGATTCTTCAAAGGCTACATAAATTCAAATTTTTTGACGGGATAAAGGACGTTGCTTAGTAGAATTCGTATAAAATTCATTTGAATACGATATTTCAGCACAAAGTTGTATGAAATAAATCACTCATAATCAATGGGAATTGACTGATCATTTGATGAAATCTAATAATTGGGAGGAAAAATTATGAGTTTGAAAGACAATACGAGTGCAATTAACAGAAAAAAGCGCCTGGGAATAAAAAGCGATTATTTATGGGGCTACATCTTTATTGCCGTTGCAATTGTAGTTTTTTGCGTATTTACTCTTTATCCGGTTATCAGCGCATTTTTGATTAGTTTTCAGGAATTTAAACCTCTTGGTTCCACTTGGGTTGGCATCAAGAATTATACTGCGCTTTTAAAGGATTCTCTGTTTGCAAAATCTATTTTAAATACGGTGATTTACACCGCAGGCGCAGTACCGCTTTCGCTTATTCTTTCCTTTACTATCGCCATTCTAATTTTTCCGCTTAGAAGATGGATGCAAACTGCGTTTAAGGCAATTTATTATTTGCCTGCAGTAGCATCCGGTGTTGCAATGTCGGTTGTATGGCTTTGGATTTATGATCCGCTGCAGTCTGGTTTAATGAATCAGGTCATTCATCTTTTCGGAATTCCGAATCAAAACTGGCTTGGCTCCAGCAAGACCTCCATGCTTTCTCTTTTAATCATGACTTGGCTGTCCGGTCACGGTACCAATATTATTATTTATATTGCCGCTCTGCTCGGTATTCCCGAAAGTTATTTTGAAGCCGCAGATCTTGACGGTGCTACTTTTTTCAAAAAATTAAGATACGTTGTTATTCCGCTTTTAAAGCCTACAACTCTGTTTTTACTGGTTACCGGCGTAATCGGTTCTTTCCAGGTGTTTATGAGCGCATATATGATGACAGGCGGCGGGCCTGACAATGCAACGACGATGGTCGGTTTGCTGATCTTTAACAACGCGTTTAAATATTTCAATTATGGTACGGCGGCGGCACAATCGCTGGTACTTACCGTAATTATCGCGGTAATCGCTGTTCTTCAGTTTAAACTGATGGGCGACGATGTCGAATATTAAGGAAGGAGGAACTTAGTGATGGCATTATACAATGATTATGGCAAACACAAGGGTAAAGCAAAGCTGAGAACGGGTATTATCATACTTTTCTTAGGCTTATTTGCTATTGTAACGTTGTTCCCGATTTACTTTATGATTATTTCGTCATTCGGAGATCCGGTTGAGGCGGGGGCGGTCAGTTATTCACTTATTCCTCAAAAATTTACACTGGCATCTTACAAATTCTTTTTTGATTTCAGCCCCTATTCGGCACGTTGGCTTTTAAATTCATTAATTGTCGCATCTGTGATTACCGCATCTAATGTTGTATTTTGCGGCATGGCTGGTTACGCGTTTGCAAAAATAAAATTCCCGGGTAAACATGCGGCATTCTGGGCTTTGCTTTGTGCCATGATGGTTCCTTACCAGGCCATTCAGGTACCGTTGTATATTCTTGTGGTAAATGTGTTGAAAATATCCAATACGTACAGTGCATTGATTTTGCCGGGTTTGTGCGGCATTTACAATGTGTTTTTGGCAAAACAGTTCATGTCTTCTCTGCCAACTGAAATTATTGAGTATGCAAAAATTGAAGGCTGCAATCAGCTGCAAATCTTTTTCAAAATTATCGTTCCACTCTCAAAGACTGTTTTGGCTGTTATGGCAATTTTAACATTTATGGACAACTGGAATACCTTTTTCTGGCCGTTCCTTGTTACGAATACCATGGATATGCAAACCATTCAGGTCGGTCTTAAAAATTTCCGTTTTGCCAACACGACATATTTTGCACCGATGATGGCAGGTGCGACCATATCAGTACTGCCGATGTTCGTCTTGTTCTTCTCTCTGCAAAAATACTTTTTACAGGGTGTAACCGTGGGTGCGGTAAAGGGCTGATTTTATGCAGACAGACTATAAAAGCAAACCAATTCGTCGTGTTGTCGGGCTGATGTCTGGAACTTCGGTAGACGGAATAGATGCCGCTTTGGTCGAAATCAGCGGCACCGAGCGAGATTTTTCTGTGAAACTTTGTTTCTTTGAAAACTGTCCGTATGAGCCGAATGTCCGAAAACAGATTTTTGAACTGTTTGATACAAAATCAGCGACGGTCGATAAAGTTGGGTACATGAACTTTTTATTGGGTGAGCTTTTCGCCCAAGCCGCCCTGTCCGTAATCAAAAAAGTCGGACTGAAGCCTTCTGATGTGGACGTGATTGGTTCGCACGGGCAAACAATCTTTCATTCTCCCGTACCGGATGTCCATGACGGGTATCCAATCGGTTACACGGTGCAAATCGGTGAGGGGGCGGTGATTGCCGCCAGAACCGGTATCCCGTGCGTTTCCGATTTCCGCGTGGCGGATATGGCGTTTGGCGGGCAGGGCGCTCCTTTGGTGCCGTTTACCGAATATTTGCTGTATCGCAAGCCGGATAAAACCGTATTGCTGCAAAATATAGGCGGTATTGGAAATATTACCGTGATGCCGGCAGACTGCGATCCATCACAGGTTTTTGCTTTTGATACCGGCCCCGGCAATATGATTATAGACGGTTTAGTTAATAAGCTGTACAATGGCAGACTGCAAATGGATATCGGCGGTGCACTCGCAAAGAAAGGTACAGTAAACCGGAAACTATTACGTATACTGCAGCAAGAATCTTACTTTTCGTTGCCGCTACCAAAATCTACGGGCAGAGAATTGTTCGGCACACAATTTACGGAGCAGATTGTTTCCTATATGCGACAGCATTCCATATCAAATGAAGACGGAATCGCAACGGTTACGTATTTAACCGCATGGTCGATCGCCGATGCCTATGAGCGGTACATTCAAAAGAATGTTCAAGCGGATTATTTGGTAATAGGGGGCGGCGGAAGCTATAATCCGACGCTTGTTCAATGGATTTCGGATGCTATGGCGGTACATAACGTACAGGTTTTTACACAGGAACAGCTTGGCAACAGCAGTGATGCGAAAGAAGCGGTTGCCTTTGCAGTCCTTGCGGATTGTGCTATGGCAGGCCGGGTGAACAGCCTGCCAAGTGTGACCGGTGCGTCCAAGGCGAGCATAATGGGGAAAATTTCCTGGTAATAGGAGAGAAGGTAGAATGGATGATCGTCAATTATAAAGATTGCTATCTTGACGGTATCGTAGAATTGTGGAATACAGTTGCGGTTCACGATGACTATAAAGAGCTTACACGTAACCGTTTTCAGGAGATTTTTACCCGTAATCCATATTTCGATGCGAACGGCGCTTTTGTGTTGGAAGACGGCAAAGTGAACGGTTTTGCCTGCGGCTGCATCGGCAGTGATCTTGCACTTGGAGACAGAGCCGGATATATTACCTGCATTGTTCTGTCGGAAAAAACCCGAAATCCGCAAAATTTTTCTTTGCTGCTCAAAAAGCTGGAAGAATATTTCGTGAAGAATGGAAAAAGTCAGGCGGAGGTATTATTTTTTAACCCCATGCTGCTGCCTTGGTATATTCCAAATACACCGCATCATGAACATAACAATGCGCCCGGCGCACCGGTTAGCAGTTATTATTATAAAGAATTATTAAATAACGGGTATTTGGAACGCGCACGGGAATGCGCAATGTATTTGAATTTATGTGAATTTTCCATAACGGACTATATCCGAAAAAAAGAAGCTGCGGCAATACAAAATGGGTTCGAGGTTACTATATTTGATGCATCCAGACACTTTGGAGTGGAAGGAATGCTTCATAGTTTCGACAATCCGCTGTGGCAGAAAGAAATTACTGAGTGTACCCAAAACGGTGTGCCAGTAGTTGTTGCCGTCAAAGACAATCGGGTGGTTGGCTTTGCTGGGCCGGTTATCCGCGAATTGACAGGTCGCGGATATTTCAGCGGGATCGGGGTACAGTCTGAATATGAAGGATATGGTCTTGGCAGTGTGCTGTTTTTTAAACTTTGCGAAGCGTTTCAAAAAATAGGTACGGACTATATGTCACTTTATACCGGGCTTGAAAATCCTGCGCTTCATATTTATGAACATGCCGGTTTTGTTCCGGTAAAAGAGTTTGCGATTATGAGAAAGGTGCTTTTGACATGAGTGAAGAAAAGTTAACGATATTGGCAATAGGCGGACATGTAGGGGATATGGAACTCACTGCGGGCGGTGTGCTGGCTACTCACGCGCTTCGCGGCGATCATATTGTAACGCTTGCGCTTACCGCGGGTGAAAAAGGTGCACCCAAAGGACGTGATCTTGCCGAATATCGTGCCCAAAAGGTAAAGGAAGCCGAAACCTTTGCACAGATGCTGGGAGGCCGTGCAATTGTATTTGATTATCCGGATGGTGAACTGCCGAACAATGACGAGGTGCGTTTTCAGGTTTGTGATGTCATTCGTGAAGTGAAACCGAATGTGATCATTACGCATTTTAAAAACAGCATGCACAAGGATCATATGACCACGAATAAAATTGTAATCGATGCACGCTTTTATGCATGCATTGAGTTCTTCAAACGCAAAGATCCGCCGTTTTTTGCAAACCGGCTCTATTTTGCGGAAAACTGGGAAGATTCCGTCGGTTTTCATCCTTATGTTTATATGGACGTTACCGAAGGCTATGAATTATGGAAAAAAGCTGCCGCAACCCATTGGTTTGTTACAGGAAGCACCTCGTTCCCATATTTGGAGTATTATGACCACTTAAGCCGTGTTCGCGGTATTGAGGCGCGGAAAGAACGCGCACAATGTTTCATGGTTGAAGAAGATCAAATGCGGGTCATAAAAGATTCTATTTAATATGTGTGTAAAATCCACCACCTCTGTGATGATGGTGGTGGATTTTATTAGTGATTTTTTTCTTTCAACTATCAAACGAAAAGAGTGTTCTTCATGGTATTAAACGGAATTGACTGTATGGATCAATATGAAAGCATCCTTAAAAACAAACGGATTGGATTAATTACCTCTCCATCCGGCATGAATGCGGAGTTTCAGTCTACTATTTCTATTATGCACAGCAAATTCAGACTGTCTGCTTTGTTTTCTCCGGAACACGGTGTGCGTGGAAATATCGCTGCGGGCGGGTTGGTGAATACTTATATCGATCCGTACATAAACGTGCCTGTTTATAGCCTTTATCGTAAAGACTCCAAACGTCTTACCGATGAGATGCTCGATTGTGTGGATTTGGTGGTTTACGATATTCAGGATGTGGGAACCCGTTATTTCACCTTTATTTATACGATGCTGTATGCGCTTGAGGATTGTGCCAAACACGGCAAGGAATTTGTTGTGCTTGACCGTGCAAATCCATTGGGTGGCGTAACGGTAGAAGGTAATATTTTAAAGAATGGCTATCGTTCTTTTGTCGGAGCATACCCCTTATGTATGCGTTACGGCCTGACCATCGGTGAATTTGCGAAGATGGCGAATAGGCAGGAAAAACTGAATGCTCAATTGACGGTGGTGCCGTGCAAAGGCTGGAACCGCAAATGGATTTTTCCGGATTACGGCAATGTGTGGGTTCCGCCTACCATGGGTATTCCAAGATTTGAAACGGCCTTGCTTTATCCGGGTACTTGCCTGTTTGAAAGCACCAATCTTTCCGAAGGAAGGGGTACTACGGCGCCGTTTGAAATTATCGGAGCACCGTTCATAGACGCGCAGATACTTGCGGATGAAATGAACGCGAAAAAACTGGACGGCGTGCTGTTCCGTCCGGTGTATTTCATCCCAACTACTTCAAAATTCAGCGGTGAGCAGTGCGGCGGCGTTCAAATTCATGTAACAGATGTTCGCAAGGTAAAAGTGGTCACGGTCGGCATCGAACTTCTTTATGAAATACGCAGACTGTACGGAGAAAAGTTCGAGTTTTTGCCGCCATACAGCGGCGGTACACGCTGTTTTGCGGAACTGCTTAGCGGCGATAACAAAATCAATAATCCGGATATCGCAAAGGATGAGATTTTATTCCAGTATCAGCAGGAAAGCGAAATCTTTGCACAAACGAAGCAGGAATTTCACCTGTATTAATCGGAGGACGATATGCTGCAAAATTTAACGTTACGCCAGAAAATAGGGCAAATGATTATGATGGGGTTCCCGGCGGAAGAAGTTACGCCGGAACTGGCAGAATTTTTATCAGAATATAAAATAGGCAATATTATTCTGTTTACCCGCAATGTCGCCACCAGCGGGCAGCTGCAGCGGTTATGTGCGGATTTGCAGGAGAATATAAAAAGGAACACCGGTTACGCTGCATTTATTTCAGTCGATCAGGAAGGCGGTATGGTGGCAAGACTTCCCGCGGATGCCGTGAGTATGCCTGCCGCTATGGCAGTAGCCGCTACCGGAAATCCGCAAAATGCTTATTTAGCCGGAAAGATAACCGCCGAGGAACTTCGTTCTTTGGGTGTGAATATGAACCTTGCTCCCGATATGGACATCAACAGCAACCCAAACAATCCGGTTATCGGCGTGCGTTCCTTTGGTGATACCAGTGAAATCGTTACAAACTTCGGAACAGCCCTTATGAAAGGACTGCAGGACGGCGGCGTGCTGCCGGTTATCAAGCATTTTCCCGGGCATGGGGATACTTCGGTGGATTCTCATCTTGGTTTGCCAAAAGTGGAAAAGACGTTGGAAGAGTTGGAACAAAATGAGCTAGTTCCGTTCAAAGCCGCCATCCGCGAGGGCGGATGCGGGGTGATGTCCTCCCATATTTTATTTCCTGCGATTGAAAAGGAAGCCCTTCCTTGTACGATGTCCTATACCATGCTGACAGGTTTGCTGAAAAACGAACTTGGGTTTGATGGGTTGGTTCTGACTGATTGCCTGGAAATGGATGCGATTCAAAAATATTACGGAACAGCGAAAGGCGCACTTGCGGCAATTCGTGCCGGAGCCAACCTTTTATGTATTTCACATACGGCCGAACTCGTGAAAGAAACAGTAGAATTGGTGGAGCGTGCGATCATGTCCGGTGATTTATCCGAGGAACTCATCGACAGGGCAGTGGAAAAAATATTGAAATTCAAGTCGGAATATGCGGGAGATACGACGAAAATACCGTCCGGTTCCAATATCGGGTCTGATTTTCATAAAGCTGAAATTGCCCGTATCAGTGAAGAAAGTATCACACTGGTCCATCGGGGAAACGCGGAGTTATCTGTGAAAGGCAAAAAAACTTTCTTTGTCGGTTGTTATGCGAATCGTACTACATTGGCGTCCAGTTCCGTGAATAAGGACTTTAGTTTTGCAAGCTATATGGCAAATCAATTGAACGGTGACAGCCTAATTACGCCGAGTGACCCTTCGGAACAGGATATTGAAGCAGTTGTGAAGCAAGCGCAGAACTATGAATGCGTTGTAATCGGATTGTTTAACGGTAAGAAAAATAACGGGCAGGTACGCCTTGCAAACAGCCTATGCAGAACCGGTACGAACGTAATTGCGGTATCCCTTTTCAATCCTTATGACTTGGCTCTTGTTGATGAAAAAGCAACAAAACTTGCTGCTTATGAATATACGATTTTGTCTTTTAGCACCTTGGTAAAAGTATTCAACGGCGAATTGGTACCGCAGGGAAAACTAAGCGTTAAGATTTAATGGTGGTGTTGTTTTATGAACAAGTATATTGTAGGTTTGGACGGCGGGGGAACCAAAACAGCGGTGACCGTTGCGGATTTGAGGGAAAACATCTTGCTTACTTTTCAGTCTGGAGCGATCAATCCGAACGGGGAGAAAATTGAAAATGTCAACCGAAATCTGGCGGATATATTCGCAAAACTTAAAGAAGTATGCGGCTCAATGGATAATTGTGCAGCCGTTTGTATCGGTTCGGCGGGTATCAGCAATCCGACCGTTGAACAGGTTTTTGTTACCGCCGCGGAAAAGGCCGAATATCGTGGAAAATTGGTGATTACCGGTGATCACCAGACCGCGTTTTATGGAGCGTTGGGAAAACCTTTGGGTGCTATTTTAATAGCGGGAACCGGATCTATTTGTTATGGCAAAAACAAATTTGGCCGCGAACACAGAACCGGCGGTTTCGGACATTTAATTGACGATGAAGGCAGCGGGTATGCAATCGGAAGGGACATTTTGTCCTCTGTTGTACGTGCGTTTGACGGAAGAGAAGAAAAAACAGTATTGACCGACATGGTTTACCATCAGCTGCATTGCTCCAATATTGAGCAATTGGTAGGCTTTATTTACGATACCGGTACCAATAAGCGTGACATTGCTGCATTGTCTCCCAATTTAACCTTGGCTTGTGCGCAAAAGGATAAGGCTGCACTTCGCATTGCGGAAAAATGTGCCGAGGAACTTAAGAATCTTGCCGTTCCGGTTGTGGAAAAGTTGGAATTGCAAAAGGAAAGTTTGGCGCTTTCCGGAAGTATCCTTCTGAAAGACGATACCATTAAAAATGGTTTTATAAACAAAATAAAAGCAGATTATCCTGACCTTACCTGCCATATGCCAAAGCATGACGCATCCTACGGTGCGGTACTGATTGCCATGGAAAGCTTATCGGCAGAATAAGACGGTTCTCCAATAAAAGTATTCGTCAAAATCCGCGTTAAAAGTTATAGATGAAGGGTTTTTATTTCATTTTTTAATTGTACAGGTATCGAATCGGAAGTATGTGAAAGAGATACAGCAAACACAGGGATTATGTTTTATAGGAGTGGGAAATTTGAAAATTATTCAGGCAGCAGATTATCAAAGCATGAGCCGCAAGGCGGCAAATATTATTTCGGCACAGGTGATTTTGTTTCCGAGAAGCATATTGGGATTAGCTACCGGTTCCACGCCTCTGGGGGTGTACAAACAACTGATTGATTGGTATCAGAAAGGCGATTTGGATTTCAGTCAGGCAACCAGCGTAAATCTGGATGAATACTGCGGATTGTCCGCCAATCATCCGCAAAGCTATCATTATTACATGCAGGAAAATTTTTTTCAATATATTAACATTTCGCCAAAAAACACAAACGTTCCGAATGGGCTTGCCTCCGATATGAAAAAAGAGTGTGCTCGGTATGACAAGCTGATTTCGAACCTCGGTGGAATTGATTTGCAGCTTTTGGGCCTTGGACATACCGGACACATCGGCTTCAACGAACCGGATGAAAATTTTGATAAAACGACGCATAAAGTGGCACTCAAACAAAAAACGATTGATGCAAACGCACGCTTTTTTGAAGGTGAGTCCGAAGTACCAAAATATGCGATCACCATGGGAATAAAAGCGATTATGCAGGCCAAAAAGATACTGCTCGTGGTGAACGGAAGCGGTAAAGCGGAGATCCTTAATCAGGCATTGTTTGGGCCGATTACGCCTTCTGTTCCGGCGTCTATTTTGCAGCTGCACCCAAATCTGATTGTTGTAGCGGATCAACAGGCACTTTCGCACATTGATCCCGCATTGCTGTAAATATACCTTTCTTAAAGGGCGGATACCCGCCCTTTTCTCTTGATTATTGCATGGTAAATTTTACTAATATAATAGCAGAATAAGAAAATAATGACGGGATTATTTGGAATGGTATTGCTATAAAGTACTGCAAAAATTTCCTATAGGCGGAGTTTTTAACAATAGCGGAAAGATAATAGGGGGGATCAGCGTGTTGAAAAATATGAAGATCGGCAAAAAATTAATTTTTACTTTTGCTATCGTAGTGATCATTTCGAGCATTGCAGGTGTAATCAGTTTTCTTCAAATGATTAACATGAATACAAATTATAGCAGTGCCTTGGCTAACTATGGATTTTCTCAAGGTGATGTTGGCAGATTGAGCGCAGAATTCAATAACAATCGTGCAATATTGGAAGAGATTGTAATCGAGAATGATACGCAGACTATGAAAACGGAATCGGATAATCTGGATAAATCCAGTGCGGCTCTTGATAAATATTTAACGGAAGTTGAAAAATCTGCTGTAAATACGCAAGAAAAGGATTATTGCAAAACAATCAAGCAAAACCTAACATCCTATAAGGATTTAAGAACAAGAGTTACGAAATACGCATTGGATAATCGGGACTCCGAAGCAAACACGCTTTTAACGACCGAAGGTACTTATATTCTGAATGAAATAAGCACACCAATCAATGCACTGTTTGATGAAAAAACAACAGTGGGTCGGCAGCTTGCTTCCAGTCTTTCTTCCCAGGGAACCGTTGCAATGTTCGCTGTGCTTGCAATTATTTTGATCTCCCTGCTTGTTTCTTTTGTAATTGCTCTGCAAATTGCGCGCAGTATCAGCAAACCGGTGAAGAAAATGGCGGAAGCGGCCCGAAAAATGGCCGAAGGCGATTTAAGTGTTCAAATCAGCACAGATTCAAAAAATGAGATTGGGCAATTGGGTGTCGCTTTCTCTGAAACAATTCTATCTGTCAAAGCATACATAACTGACATCACCGAAAATCTTGGGAAAATATCAAATGGAGAATTGAATGTTGCTACGGACTTGGACTATAAAGGGGATTTTATAGCATTAAAGGATGCGATTGATAATATTGCTTTTTCATTGAATGACATGCTGACGAAAATTAATCAGGCTGCCGAACAAGTTTCAAGTGGTTCCGAACAAGTATCCGGAGGCGCACAGGCGCTGGCACAGGGTGCTACTCAACAGGCAAGTTCTATTGAAGAACTCGCGGCAACCATTAATGAAATATCCGCAAACGTGAAACAAAATGCAGAAAATGCTTCTGACGCAAATGGAAGCGTAAATCGAGTCAGTACCGAACTTGAAGAAAATAACAAACAAATGCAGCAAATGATGACCGCAATAGCAAAAATAAGCGATTCATCTAATCAAATCCGAAAGATCATTAAAACCATTGAGGATATTGCATTCCAAACCAATATTCTTGCATTGAATGCGGCGGTAGAAGCCGCAAGAGCTGGCGCTGCGGGAAAGGGCTTTGCCGTGGTGGCGGATGAAGTGCGGAATTTGGCTGGCAAAAGTGCAAATGCTGCAAAAGAAACGACTATACTGATTCAAAATTCCATTACCGAAGTGGAAGTCGGCGCAAAAATTGCGGATCAAACTGCCGCCGATCTTTTACAAGCAGTCCGGGATGCGGCAAATGTTGTTACTGTGGTGGATAATATCTCAAAAACGTCCATGGAACAAGCAAATTCAATCAGCCAAGTTACACTCGGCGTCGAACAGATTTCCAATATTGTTCAAACCAATTCCGCAACGGCTGAGGAAAGTGCCGCGGCAAGCGAAGAACTCTCAGGCCAGGCACAAATATTAAAAGCATTAGTCGAAAGATTTAAATTGCAAAATCAGACAAACGCGTGTCCGGACGCTGAAATTCCAATTCAAGAGGAGCAGCAGGAAGAACCGGAAGAATTATCGAGCTTGGAATAAAACTGCAAAATATTTTGTATGAGTTGTATTTCCAAAATATCATAAAATCTAGTTTCTATTTACTTTTTGTTCTACTTTTTTCTATCAAACTTCATACAAACTTATTTTCAATTGAACACCATCAGCAAATTGTGAATGGTGAAAAGCGAAAAGAGTGTGATGAGCAAATGATTGTATGATAGCGTAAACCAGAATCCTTTTATTTGTCCGGTGCGGTGAAATGAAAATAGCATTCAATAATTGAAAGTAGGTAGGAAAATGAAAAAGTTGCTGTCAATAGGCTTATGTCTTGCCGTGATATTGTCTTTTACCCTTACCGATGGCATTGTTACAGTTTTTGCAGAACAAAATGCAGGTACTTCATGGGAGGATGCCGTATCACAATCTATGGCATTGTTTCAGGATGGCGGCGGTTACTATACCGGAACATCCCATCCGACAGGATTCACACAAAATACTTGGGAGGGAATGGACAAAGCTTTTCAATTAGGCGAAAATGATTCGGCGCCGACCATAGATGTCAGTTTGGCCCGACCTTCCTTTTGCTCCTCTGCAACTTATATGCTCTTACTCAAAAGTATTTCTCTTTGGGATAGCAGTCATGCAGTTCCAAGAAATGCTTGGGTGAATTTAAAGCCGTATACACTCCCTGTACTTGACAAGGATGGCAATTCCGTCCCTAGACAAAATGACGGGGAAGGTTGCTGGGGACGTGCCAATGCGAACGGACCCGGACTTGCCGTTCTAGTCAAGGAGTTAGGCGCGGGTGAAAATTATTATGTTGGAAATCAGAGCGAATATTCTTCGAAAGATGATTATTATGCGGCATGGAATCAGGCACAGAAAGGTGATTTCTTAAAAATATTTTGGAATTCCGGTATTGGCTGTGATAATAACAATCCGGATGGAGATGAAGCCGGGCATATGGTTTTGTTTTTAGGGCGTGACATAGCGTATGATGCAAATGGAAATAGAGATGATATTATTCATTATTGGTCGTCAAACGGAAGTCATACGGATATTAATGCCGGGTACAGCGCTGCTCAATGTAATGCTTCAAAAATTTACAGGGCAGTATTGACAAGAATTACAAAACCTCAGAATTTTAACAATGCAGACAAAATTGACCGATTCAATGTGAATCAATGGCTGTCTGATTTAAACGGTCAAAAACATGGCACGGTTGAAGAAATGAAAACAGCATGCGGAATTAATGAAAATCCCCAACCCAGTAATTCTAGTTCTCCATCTAGTACCACTTCGAGTACCCCTTCAAGCAGTACAGCCAGTTCTTCTTCAAGCAAAAGTTCAAGTGTTATACCAAGCAGCAGTGTTGATTCTTCCTCCACGGTAACCGTATCGAATGCATCAACCGGCATTTCGGTAACGGGGAGCATTTTGCCCAGCGATGTAAATCTTCAGGTCGAGCCGATAACCGATCAAAGCAATGCACAATTTATTGCGGCTCAGAAAGCGTTAGGGAACGACCAGATTGCGGCGCTCTTTGACATCTCTTTGCTGCGAAACAATACTCGGTATGAACCGAGCGGCAAGGTAACGGTGTCGATGCCATTGCCGGCGTCTTTAGCTGGAAAATCCGGAGTTGTTATCGCGCATATGAAAGATGACGGAAGTATCATTTACATTACTCCAACGATTCAAAACGGCATTATAACTTTCCAGACAGACAGCTTCAGCAAATACGCAATTGTACTCACATCAAACACTGCTAAAACAGATACTCCAAGCACGGGCGATCATCCCTTCCTTCCCATTGTTTTGTCGCTCATTGCAATGTTTTCAGTTTCAGGCTTGATTGTAATGCGTAGATTCGCACCAAAGCATTCATCCGGCAGTCGTTAGTCAACTGAATTATTACCAATGAGACTGTAGAATGAAGAGTACTTCTCTAAAAAAGTGAAAAATGTCTAAAGGGGCTGAACTCTGCAATGGGCAGAGTTTAGTCCCTTTGTGGTTTTTAGGACAGGAATTGAATAAACAAAATTAGTGCATTTCTATAAATGGTTTGGGATGTACGACTAATTGTTGAGGTTTTAATCGGATAAGATTCCAACCACGCAGTTCAAAAAATAAAGCGCAAACAAAAACCGTGCAGGCTACTGGAACAGTTCACTGTGTCGCTTTACTGGGGGCTATTAAAAAACTCTCTGGGCTCCCATACTCTCCAGATAATCTTTTATTATCGTGTAATTTTCATAAAAGACAGCAATGAAGTCCCCAGGTACTGCATCTGCCATTGCGCTTTTCAGCGCATCCAGTTCATTCTCAATAATCTTTACATTCGCTGCGGGAAACCCGCTTTCTTCGATTGCTCTGCGAAAAATGTCAGCTACCTCTCCGGGTGAGCGTCCGCGAAGATCTTCATCTTCCTTTATGATAATACGGCTAAAGACATTGGAACATTGTTTCCCGACATCCCGCATAGCATCGTTCGATCGGTCACCCGGCATGCCGATGATTCCAATCAGCCGGTCGGATGAAAGCGCACGGCAGGTTTTTAGTGCCTGTCGATAACCGGCAGGGTTGTGCCCGTAGTCAATCATAACACGAACGCTGTTTCGTTCAAAAATATTGAAGCGGCCGGTATTGTTTTCAAAGGTTTTAAAACCTGAAGCAATTATCTGAGAAGGAATTTTCAGCGCATAAAGCGCCGCAGCGGCGGCAAGGCAATTTTCTACGTTGCATTCGATTTTTCCTTGCATCGTAATCGGTATTTCCGAGACAGGAGCAATGCTCTGTAACTGTCCGTTTTCCTCAACTGTCATCATTCCGTGCTGCATGAATACCACTGCATGGCCTGACTTCAAAAATTGCACCGCCGTGCTTTTGTCTTTGCAGAAAAAGATAACCCTGCGCTTCACACGTTCCAAAACAAAAGGTGTAAGTTCATTTTCGGCGTTGAGTACAACAGCTCCGGATTCCTTGACCGCCTCCGCAACAAGCGATTTAACAAACGCCAAATCTTCCGTCGTTTCAACACCGTCCAGTCCAAGATGGTCGCCGGTGATGTTTGTAATAACACCCACGTCGGCAAGGTCATAGCCCAGCCCTTCACGCACGATTCCACCGCGTGCGGTTTCCAGTACAGCCGCATCGATTCGTTTGTTGGAGAGCAGTGCCCGCGCACTTCTTGGGCCGGAGTTGTCGCCCCGGCAGATACATTTGCCGTCCACATAAGTACCGCTTGTACTGGTCATTCCCACTGATTTTCCCGTGGCAGAGAGTACATGCGCAATCAGGCGCACAACTGTGGTTTTTCCGTTCGTTCCTGTCACTGAAACGATGGGGAAATGGGCAGCGCTGTCATCCGGAAACAGCAGGCGGACAATATCTTCGGCTACATTTCGGGGCGTGCCTTCACTTGGATACAGGTGCATACGAATGCCCGGGGCGGTGTTTACTTCCACAACCGCTCCTCCGGTATCATACATCGACTTCGCGATTTCCTCCGTTACAATGTCAATGCCCGCAATGTCAATGCCAATTGCACTTGCCGCACGTATCGCGATTTCAGCGTTGTCCGGATGAATCCGGTCCGTACAGTCAACAGCAGTGCCGCCTGTACTTAAGTTGGCATTTCCGCGCAGTTTCACAATTTCACCGGCAGCGGGGATGCTTTCACGCGTCATATCGTTTGTTTTGAGTATTTTATCCGCGACGGCATCCAGACGGATTTTGGTAAGCGGCTTTTCGTGCTGTTCCCCGCGCCGCGGGTCTTCATTCAGGATTGTTACCAGCTCTTCAATGGTATGCTTACCGTCGCCGGTCACAAGCGCAGGCAGCCGTTTGGCAACAGCGCAGACTTTGCCGCCCACTACCAATACACGGTAGTCTTGCCCCGAAATGTACTGTTCCACGATGATTCCGTTGCTGTATCTGGAAGCATCTTTAAAGGCGGCTATAATCTCGTTTTTGTTTTTTAAATTGAGGTGTACACCCTTACCTTGGTTCGCGTCAAACGGTTTGATGACGACGGGAAATCCAATCTGCTTGGAAACCATTTGTGCTGAAATTTCAGAAAACACAACTTTCCCGTAGGGAACGGGAATCTGATGCTCACCAAGCAAAAATTTTGTGAATTGTTTGTTGGAGGAAATATCCGCCGAGATGCAGGAAGTCGCATCCGTCAGCGTTGCCTCAATTAAGCGGCTGAATTTTCCATATCCAAGCCGGACGAGACTGCCGTTTCCAATCCGTGTAACCGGAATCTTCCGCTTTTTGGCCTCGTTAACAATTGCGGTTGTGCTTGGCCCAAGTTCCGCTTCACTCGAGGCTCGTTTTAAATATTCGATGAATTCTTCAGTCTGGATTTCCTCGCCTTCCAAAAGACGGTTCAAAATAAAGACGGACGCTTTTCCGCACTCAAGTCCGCACACTTCATTCTCATATTCATAAACAAGGTAATAGACGGAAGGTTCTTCAATTGTCCTTGTTTTTCCATAATGAATATCATAGCCAACCATTGCCTGCAATTCGAGTACGACATGCTCCAGAACATGGGCCATGTAAGTCCCTTCTTCAAGCCGTTCGACAAATCCGCCTTCATGCCCAAGCCCGCAGACGTTTGTCCGAAGCCCCGGAAAGCAGGCGAGCAGCTTTTCATTGAAACCCGGTATTTGGTTGGTGGGAATTTCGCCGTATTTGCCAATATCCACAATCATCTTCATGATCGGTCGGTGACTGTAGATGTTCCTGCCGGTGTAGATTGTAAAATCATTTATATGAATTTTGTCAGCTTTCATTTTTTAGTCGTAAAACCTTTCTGTTATTCAGATCAAAACCATATCCCTGGGGCAGCACATGTACGGTGACACCCGCAATAGCGAGAATTTCTTCCTGCTGCAGCTCCGAAACATTTGAACTCTCAATCGACTTTCCGTCGATAACGGTGACGGCGTTGGAGCCTATTACCTCAAAATGCATATCTGGGTAAAGCTTAATGGATGTATCTTCGTCGATGCCAATCCCGAAAACGCCCGGGTTTTCCGCAACACCGCACAGCAGCCGTCCGAAGCGGCCGCGCTGGTCAAAGTGCTGATCAATAATCATGCTGTTCACCAGCCCAAGGCCCGGCGCCATTTTCAGCGTACATTTCTTTGCTGGTTCGTTGTCGATACCCTGTACGATCATGGTGGAACTCATTACGGAAGCACCCGCACTGGTACCCATGATGATGCCGCCTGAATAATAAACTTCTTTCAGTATGCTGCTTGCCATTGTCCCCCCAAGAATACTTGTGATGCGCAGCTGATCGCCGCCCGTCATGAAAATGCAGCGAGAGGAGCGCAGCTTCTCACAGTATTGCTCGTCGTCTGCAATTTCACGCGTATTAATGTTGAGAATCTGAATGTTTGTTATTCCAAGACGCTTGAACACCTTATGGTACTTTTCGCCTGCTTCCTGCGGCTTTTCCGTTGCCGTTGTTAGTATGGTGAGCTGCTCATCGTCTTGAAGCAATTGCCGCGCTTGCTTTAAAATTATGCTGTTTCCAGTCTTATCCTCAGCTCCGCCGATAATTATCAGGAAACCCTTTGCGTTATCTTCCATTGCGCTGCTCCTCAATCTTATTATTCATTTCCCTTATGCTGTTTTGTAAGACTAGCTTTCCCTTACTAAACAGCATTTGAATATGGAACTTCTCGTCCATGATAAGAATATCCGCATCGCCTCCCTTTTGAAGGGTCCCTTTTCGAGGATAAAGCTTCAGAAGTTTGGCGACATTCTCCGTCACAAGCCGAAATGTGTTCGCCGGACTTATTCCGGAACGAACGCACGCGATAAGGTCGTCAAAGAGCGCTTGATTTTTTGCCACGCCGCCGCTTGGAATGCTGCCGCCCGCATCCGAGCTCACGGTTACCCGTGAGAGATCAATTCCGTCATTTAGCAGCATATGAATCGCATCAGGTACGGAAATTCCTGCCGTTTCCCCCGCTGTGAGGTCGATGTAACCGCCCGCACTGCAATACCCCATCGCTTCTTTGAAAAGAGTCGGGTTCCGGTTTGTGTGAGTGGGAACAAGAGCTTCTTTTGGCAAGTCGGATTGCTCCAAAATCTTTTTGAGCGGTGCCAGCCCGTCTTTGCCGTCTCCAATGTGAAAATGCACCACACCGGCTTTCTTTCCCAACATCCCGCCAAGATACGTATTCGACGCGAGCCGCAAAAGCTCCGGCAGGGTAGGGCAGGATGAACGGTAATCCGAGACAGCGATTTCTCCCGCTCCGATAACCATGTCGATAAGTACAAGATCCCGCGTGATGTTTCCGGTGAAGGTGACAGGAGGCACCGTGTAGCTGCCCGAATATAAATAGGCAGTAATATTCTGCGCTTCCAGTGCCTTTGCTTTCGCGTAAAGAGTTTCCAGCGTTCTTGTTGTACCGTCGGCGCCTAACAGCCCCACAATTGTAGTGACACCGGAGCTTCGGATATCGCTGACATCTATTTCCTTGGTGCGGCTCTCAAAACCTTGCTCTCCTCCGCCCCCAAGAATATGAACATGCTGGTCGATGATTCCGGGAAACGCAAATAATCCGCTGCAATCAAGCTGTGTGCTGATGAGCGGGTTATCAGAGAGACTGCCGGGTAAGACAAGGGCTTCAATTTTATCCGAAGCAATCAGAAGGTCTTTTTTTCCGCATGGCTCCGGACTGTAGCATTCAATATTTTTTAATAAAAGCATTTCATCATTCCAATAAGGTTTTGCCTTTATTTTGTCTTAGAAATACCGGAATATTCATAGCATAGCGCGGAGCTTTTTGCTGCCTAGTTTTTCATCTTTCCTCATATATTTTATTGAAATATGTAATGGAGGGGTTTCTATGAAATTGGTATTTTCAAAGCATGTGAAAAAGCTGATTGGCATCATGGCATCCGTTTGTTTGCTTATCGTTGTGCTCTTTAACGTGATCGGGTATTTTTTTAATTGCAAATACATCAGTGTTGCTGCAGCAGTGGCACAGGCAGACAAATACGAAGTGCGCAGCGAACTTTTGGTGCATGCAATGGATCATGTGGGAGCCTGTACGCCGCAAGCTGCCATTCAAGTGTGGGTGGAAGGGATGAAGAGCAGAAACGGAGCCATGCAGTATTCCGTTATGGACGAAAAGCTGAAAAAAGTGTATATGAAACAGCTGGAACAATACAATCCATATTGGGTAACCGGCGTGTCAAGCCCGTGGATTGACAGTTATAAGATTACAAATCAAAAACAGGCAGGCAATGAGCAATATTTGTTCCAACTCTCATTATCCACGGCAACATCCACCGGTTTTGCAGGAACTTACAAAGCGCAGGTGGTGGTTAATTGCAATGACGGCTTTTGGCAGATTACGAAAATCACGGCAGATAAAGGGTTATATCCGTATATGGGCTTTCAATAAAGAATAAATTACAAACGCTCTTTCAACTAGGATAACGGAAAGAGAGTTTTTGCTTATTGAGATTGCTGAAAACCGATGCTATTATTACATTATGAATTATGTTCGGCAAACGTGGAAATTATAGAAAGATTAGCAACTTAGATTTGTAGGAAGAAGGCGCTTTTATGCCAATTCTCGGTGCATTTCTTGTTCCTCATCCGCCCATTATCCTGCCGGAAGTGGGACGTGGGGAAGAACAAAAAATTCAAAAGACGGTAGATGCTTACCGTGAGGTTGCCCGTCGTATCGAGGCACTGAAGCCGGACACGGTTATCGTAACTTCCCCTCATGCCACAATGTATGCCGACTATTTTCACATTTCACCGGGGGAGAGTGCTAAAGGTGATTTATCTCGCTTTGGCGTATCCGGTGTTTCGGCAGAAGTGAAATATGATAGTGAGTTTGTGCAGGTACTTTCCGATACCGCAGGAGAAATGCAGCTTCCTGCCGGTACGTTTGGTGAGCGGGATAAATCCCTTGACCACGGAATACTAATTCCGCTGCGCTTTCTACAGGAATACCGGAATGATTATAAACTGGTGCGCATTGGTTTATCGGGATTGTCTGTTCTGGATCACTACCGTCTTGGCAAGTGCATTGCACAAACCGCCGAAAAATTGGAGCGAAGGGTAGTTTTTGTTGCCAGCGGTGACCTTTCTCACAAATTAACCGACGACGGGCCTTATGGCTTTGCCGAGGAAGGACCTAAATTTGATAAAGAAGTTACCGAGGCCATGGCGAAAGGAGATTTTCTGCGTTTCTTAACATTCAGCCCCGACTTTTGTGACGCGGCGGCTGAATGCGGACTGCGTTCCTTTATCATCATGGCGGGAGCATTGGACGGTAAATCCGTACAGCCGGAACTGCTCTCCTATGAAGGGCCTTTTGGCGTCGGATACGGAGTTTGTGCCTTTACAATTACCGGCGACGACGAAAGTCGCCATTTTGATGTGGTTTATGAAAGTGAGCAACAGAAACGATTGAATACGATAAAAGCCAATGAGGACGCATATGTTCGTCTTGCTCGGCTTTCTTTGGAAACTTATATAAAAACGGGAAAGCAGGCCGAGCTTCCGAGTAATCTGCCCGAAGAAATGCGAAATCGACGGGCAGGAGCTTTTGTCTCTTTGAAAAAATACGGTGAGCTGCGGGGCTGTATCGGCACCATCGGCCCGGTGACAGACTGCATAGCAGAGGAAATTTTGCGCAACGCAGTCAGCGCGGGTACGGATGATCCTCGTTTTTCTCCGGTAACGGAAGAAGAACTATCCGACCTTGTTTACAGCGTAGATGTGCTTGCAGAGTCAGAACCGATTGATTCTATTGCCGAACTCGATGTGAAACGGTATGGCGTCATTGTAAAAAGCGGGTACAAATGCGGACTGCTCCTGCCTAATCTGGAAGGAGTAAACACGCCGGAACAGCAAGTCTCCATTGCTATGAAAAAGGCAGGAATCCGGCAGGGAGAATCCTGTTCATTAGAGCGGTTCGAGGTGGTGCGGCATAAATGAAAGTAACGTGTGAAATTTGTCATCATCACTGTAAATTAGAAGAAGGGCAAATTGGCCTATGCCGTGCTCGGAAAAGCCATGACGGAAGAATCATCTGCGAAAACTACGGCAAACTGACCGGTTTTGCTCTTGACCCAATTGAAAAGAAACCGTTACGGCGATTTTATCCCGACAGTAAAATTTTATCTGTCGGAAGTTACGGCTGCAATCTGCGATGTCCGTTTTGCCAAAACAGCGAGATTTCCATGACCGATGGAGAGCATATCCAAACAGTGGAGGTTTCTCCCGAAGCACTGGTCGAAAAGGCGCTGGAACTCGTTCCGAAAGGGAATATCGGTATTGCCTACACCTACAACGAACCACTGGTTGGCTATGAATATGTTCGCGACTGCACGCAGCTTGCAAAAGAGCGCGGCCTCAAAAATGTGGTGGTAACCAACGGCTGTATCTGTGAACAGCCGCTGAAAGAGCTGCTTTCGTATATAGATGCGATGAACATTGACCTAAAAGGGTTTACCGAGGACTTTTACAAAATGGTGGGCGGTGATTTGAAAATGGTCAAGCGCACCATTCAGCTTGCGGCAGAAAGCTGCCATGTGGAGGTAACTACCCTCGTTATTCCGGCAGAAAACGACAGTGAGGAAGAAATGAACGCGCTCTCAAAATGGCTTGCGTCTGTGAATCCGGAAATACCGCTGCACGTTTCCCGCTTTTTCCCGTGCTGGAAAATGACTGACCGCAATCCTACACCGGTTGAAACGGTGTATCGGTTGGCGGAGGTGGCACGCGAAAATCTGCGGTATGTCTATGTGGGAAGCTGCTGAAAATAATATAGGAGCAATAGCTCGGTATTATCAATTTAAGGAGATCTTAAAAACAATGCACTTTTAAAAATTGATTCATAGCGGTTGCTGCAAACGCGGCATATCTTTGTTCTCTTCGGAGTAATGCATGTGACAGGAAAATACATTTAGGCTTCAAAGAAAAAATAAGTACATTTTGTATCAAAATCTGTAATATAGTGTATTTATTATTTCAAATAGCTACTTATAATTTATATTTGTAGTGTATTGAAATTGGAATGATAAATTTTCCGAACTATGCAAAGAACTAGCGTGATCTGCTTTCAGACTCATTCTATGGTTCATCTCAGAAAAGGGCAGGATAAAATAATGAAATCTAAGAAAATCAATGTTCGCAAACTGCATAAAAATCAAACATATATTGGAAAAAGTGAGAAACGGTCGTTCAAACTGCATTCGCCGATCAAAATATACAAAAGAATGACAATTTACAAAAAATTGAGTTTCTCTTTTTTAGCAATTGCGGTCATCAGCAGCTTGCTGACCGGTACAGTGGGAATGATCAATCTTGACCGCAACAATACGATGTCGCAGGAAATATACAATAAGGACCTTACGCCATTAGCCCCCCTCTATCGTATTCAAACGGATTTTCTTACAATGGGAACAAAAATGAACGGCGGCAATGTTATTCAAAATCAGTCCGATGTCAACGACCTATCGACAAAAATTTGCACGGAACTTTCTCAATATAGTTCCGCGGTGACAGCCCCTAAGGAGAAAGCAGTGCTTTCGCAGATGTCTGCCGATATTTCCCAATATATTGTTGTGGCAAAAGATGTGCTCAGCAATTTTCAAATCAACAACGCGAAAGCAGCCTATGAAGGGATCAGCGGCAAAATGTCGACGATATCCGCTCATTTCGATGGATTGATTACCGATCTTTATACGCAAAAAATTACGGAAGCAAAACAAAGAAATGCGCAAAGTCAGCAGAGCTTTACATTTTCATTGGGCTTAATGGGATTAATTGTTATTGCCGCTGTTTTCCTTGCGACACTGTTGGGCAGACTGAACGCAAAGCTCATCTGTAAGCCGATAAACAGTTTGGTGAATTCCGCCTCGGAAATTGCAGAAGGAAATCTGAATGTCGCGATTGATAAAGGCGACGGCGATGAAATTAGTATTTTGGCAGGTGCCTTTGAAAAAATGACTTCCACTTGGTCTCGCTACATATATGAAATATCCACCGTGCTTTCCCAAATGGCGGAAGGCAATCTAGATGTGCAGATATCTTCCGAATATAAAGGGGATTTTGTTAAAATAAAAGAATCGATCAACTATATTATCGTGACTTTTAATTCTATGATAGGTCAAATCATGCAAGCAGCAAATGAGATTACCAGCGGCGCAAAGCAACTTTCCGCAGGCAGCCAAAG
Organism: Bacillota bacterium; assembly: GCA_023458755.1. Classification (GTDB taxonomy): domain Bacteria; phylum Bacillota; class Clostridia; order Oscillospirales; family Acutalibacteraceae; genus JAEWYE01. Next base: position 36,199 of record JAEWYE010000019.1, read on the forward strand.
TCTTTCGGTAGGAGCGGCAGAGCAGGCAGCTTCCGTGGAACAACTGACAGCCTCTATCGCCGAAATAGCGGGAAAGACAAAAGAGAACGCAAACAGTACAGCAAAAGCGGATGCGATTGCTCGGTCAGTAAAAAGTGATACTGTCAGCGGGAACGAAAAAATGGAACAAATGCTCAACTCTATGAGTGAAATAAGCGAATCGGCTAAGGGTATATCAAATATTATAAAAGTAATCAACGACATTGCGTTTCAAACGAACGTGCTTGCCTTGAACGCGTCTATCGAAGCGGCAAGAGCAGGCAGTTATGGCAAAGGGTTCGCGGTTGTAGCCGAAGAAGTCCGACATCTTGCGCTGCGCAGTACCGAAGCTGTGAAGAATACAACTAAAATGATCGATAAATCCATTGTTACGGCGGTACAGGGTACCTCAATCGCACAGGATACATCCAATTCGTTGAAGATGATAGAAGGAGGCGTCAATGGTACGGCTGTGATCCTTGATGAAATCGCCAGATCATCGAATGAGCAGGCAGTTGGCATCAGTCAGATTACTAAAGGCATAGACGAAGTTTCCAAAATTGTACAGACCAATGCGGCTACGGCGGAGCAAAGCGCCGCCGCAAGCGAGGAGCTTTTCGGTCAGGCGGAAAACATGCGGCAACTTGTCAGCGGTTTTCAGATTAGGAAAAGCTAAAAGTTATCAAGTGTTTGCAAAAACCTTATAATTATGTTATTTTGTAGGATAAGATAACTCACAAAATGCAGATATGAGGAATGAGGAAGCCAAATGATGAACCAGACCAATTCTATATACCCGGAAAACAAGGAAGAAATGTATGCGCTGCTTCATGCACAGGTGAAATCTCTTTTGCAAGGAGAAACCGATCGAATTGCCAACCTTGCGAATGCTTCTGCTTTGCTGAATTTAGCACTGTCCAATATCAACTGGGCAGGATTTTATTTGATACGAAGCAAAGAACTGATTTTAGGCCCGTTTCAGGGAAAACCTGCCTGCATCCATATCCCATTGGGAAAAGGAGTCTGCGGAACAGCGGCACTGAAAGATGAAACACTGGTCGTCAAAGATGTTCATGAGTTCCCGGGACATATTGCCTGTGACTGCGATTCCGCTTCAGAAATCGTAATTCCTCTTCATAGTCGGGAACGCGTTGTAGGGGTGCTGGATATCGACAGCCCTGTGGTTGCCCGATTTGATGCCAAAGATGAGCAGGAACTGAATGCCATTGCAAAGCTGATCGAAACCTCCTGCACTTGGCAGCCGGAGACTTTAATTTAAAGTTCTATAGTCAGTTAAGTAGAAAGCATTTAAGAAACAAGCGTAAAATAAAAGAGCCGCCTCGCCGTGATATTTTCATCACAGGCAGGCGGCTCTTTTGGGGAAGTATATTATGAAAAGCATCTTGTAAGCAATAGAATGAATTACAGCTCGATCTGGATATAATCTGTTTTATTTAACAAATACTTTTTGGTGTCGTTCAAGTAAGTACGTTCGGGAAAACAAATTAAAACGGTTCCATCTTTGTGGATTGGATAGGGTGCGCCGTGCCAGGTACCTGCACGTAAAATAACCAGACAGCCTTTCGGAACGATAAATGCCTCTAATTTGTCCAATTCAATTACGTCCGCCGATGCCGGCCCTGCATAGATGACCATATCGTCATCCAGCGGCATCATGACTTCACAACAGCCGGAATGAAATTCTACATCTTCCACAATCATCGCTCTCTGGCCGACTTTTAATGAACCGAAAGCTGGGGGTGTACAGTCTTTGACAGGCATGACTGCCATGTCACGGTGGAAAACACAGGGAGATTCCCCCATGCCGTATGCCTCACCAGGGTTAGAAATATCAGCCAGAAAGCCATATTGCAAAAAGTTTGTTTTGGTAATCGGAACTGCTTGTATTGTTTTCATAGGTTGTCCTCGTTTTCCGCTTTCTTAATGGTTGATCAAACCTCGACCTTGTCTTTGTCCATAAACGGAGAGAGAGCAAAGGCTGCTTTTACCGGCGTAGCAGTGTTATTCTTGAGATAATGAACCTGACCCGGCTCAATATGGATGAACTCGCCTTCTCCAAGTGTATGCTGCTCGCCATCCACGGTAAAATCGATGGTGCCTTCCAGTACAAAAAAGTTTTCTTCCATTACATTGTGGTAATGAGCCTGAAAGTCTTCTCCGCTTTTCAAGCGTACAACGCCAAAATTCATGCGCGGGCCTCTCATTAAGTATTTCGGGCCGCTGTCTCCAAAACGATATTCTTTATCTTTTTCATTCACGATAAACATACACTGTCACTCCATTATTTTTTATAATCATCACCCGGTTCTTATAGACCGGGCGCAATCCACATATTTTTTGTCAGCTTTTTATCGGACAAAGCGAGTTGAGCCGCATACACTTCACGCCATTTTCCATACATTTCGTTGTAAACAGCGGTGTTTTCTTTGTTGGGCAGGTACTCTTTATCCCATTTTACAAGTTTTCCGGCGGCTTCGGCAGCATCTGCGTAGATACCAACGCCCACACCGGCCAGAATTGCGGCGCCTAATGCGGTAGCCTCTTTAATCTTTGGCACACGTACCGGCAGTCCCAAAACATCCGCCAATATCTGGCACCAAAGCGGACTTTTCGAAGCGCCGGAAGCAAAGACGATTTCTTCCGGCATATTGCCAGTGACATCTTTCACCATCTCAATGTTGCCTTTTGTTACCATGCAGGAATTTTCCATAATTGCACGGTAGAACGTATATCTGCTGAATTTGTTCGGGTCCAGTGCAAAATTCGTAAAGGTAGGTGCTGCGTGTTTCCATTCAATGTAATTCATAACGTCGGAAAAGGTGCACATCATACCGTAACAGCCCGCCGGAATTTCGGCGGCTTTTTTATCCATCAGGTAATACGGGTCTTTTCCTGTTTTTTCAGCTTCAGCTTTTTCAAATTGGCAGAACCCGTCACGGAACCAGCGCATGACCAAACCCGGATAAAACGCAAGCGCTTCATACTGCCAGATATTCGGCACGGCATGACAGTTCACTCTTACCCGGCATTGTTCGTCTGTCTTTGCTTCATCGGTATTGAATTCATACTGCCAGAAGCTTCCGCCGAAAACAGCAGCCTGATTTTTGGAGGTGACCGCAACGCCGATACAGCCCAGCTGCGCATCGCCGCCGCCTGCAACCACGGGTATTCCCGCACAAAGTCCGGTTTGTTCGGCACCAATGGCGCTAACCTTGGAAACGACGGTGCCGCTTTCAAAAACAGGAGGGAATATGTTTTCTTTCAGCCCACAAGCCGCGGATATTTTGGCATCCCAGTCACGTTTTTGCAAGTCGAAAATTCCGGTTGTACAGCCGTTGCTCGGCTCGGATGATAAAAAACCGGTCAGTTTGTAAATCAGCCAGTCGTTAAACATGGAAACGGCTGCTGCTTTCTCGTAAACTTCCGGAAGTTTATTTTTAACCCAAAGAATACGGGGCAGTGCATCGAGTGCATAAGTTTGACCGGATTCACGGTAGATGGTTTTTTCTAATTCCGCGGAACGCTGAATCAGTTCACCCACCTCGTCGTTTGAGCGGGCATCCACGTTTGCACAGGCCCAAATTTCGTTGCCGCCTTTATCGTAAAGAACAATTCCTTCACGCATACAGGTTGTCGAAATTGCGGCAATGTCCGCCGGATTAATTTTCGTTTCTTTCAAAACATCGCGAATGCAGCCGGAAGCAAGATCCCAGTTGTAAATCCAGTCGAAATCCATAGAACCCGGAAAACGCGGATCTTCATGGTGTTCCCATTCCTGCTGTGAAACGCCTAGCTGATTGCCTTCAAGGTCAAAAATCACTGCACGGACGCTGCCTGTTCCAGCATCAACCGCCATTAAATATTTGCCCATATTCTCAACTCCTAAATTAATCTTCAGAATTCATTAATGCAGTTGCGGTAGCCTCGTCGGTAATCAAAATATCCAAATAATTTCCTTTGAGTACTGCCCGTATGGCGGAAATCTTATCCGCACCGGCCGCAACACCGATTACGTTGTCAAATTCACGAAGTGTGTCAAGCTTTGTACTGATTAACCGGTCGTGAATACTGTTGTTCACAATATTGCCGTCTTTGTCAATAAACTGGCTTAAAATATCTCCTACCGCACCCTGCATACCCAAGAGCAAAAAGTCATTTTTGTTTAGTATGCCCGCGTTGATAATTGTTGCTTCATCATTCATTCCACCAATACCGACTACGGTCATGGAAGCAAGATGCGTCATATCATAAATCTCTTTTAAAGAATTTTCACGTACCATCGCCTTTGCCATTTGTTCTGAGGAAGCCAAAAGCGGAGACGGCAGCAAATAAAGATTGGCGTTGCTGGTGCTGGAGCTTGTATTCGACAGATAATAACTTACGCCGCCGGTGAGGGAAACCAGATTCATGGTGACTTCAGTAGACGGTATTAGATTGTTTAGTGTGCGCGAAATAGTATCTCCGTATCCAACATTGATAAAACAGTTTGGCGTTACTCTGGCACTGATATACATGGCCGCGCCTTTCGCAACTGTTTCATTTACATTTTCAGTGCCGGACGGTACTACAAAAATGTCTTTTAATCCATATTTCGAAATCAGTCCATTTTCAAGCGTCATGTGCCGCTTGCCGTCCGCTCGTATTTTAAATTGAACAATTCCGCATTGACGTGCCTTTTCAAGCAGTTTGATAACTTTTTGTCTGGAAATGCCAAGCTGTTCTGAAATTGCTTGCTGCGTCATGTTCTCCATATAATAGTACCATGATATTTTTATCATTAAGCCTTCTTCGTAATCCACAACAATACCCCCAAAAACTATTAGTAAACAAAATGCCAATGCATTTCGTTCTCATCTAACATATAGTATATAGCATTGTCACATAATAAGGAATAGTTCTAATACATTTTGAGATAATAAAATATATAGAAACCAACTCGTAACAAATGTTAGTATATCAATCAAATGTTTCAACTGCCAAAAGTATATCAGCATTTTGGCTAGCTGTCAATTCTTTTTTAATTTCCTGATGATATGAAATAAAATTGGACTTTAATCGCAATTATTTCGTGCTATAGGCAATATTTTTTTGATAATTCGTCAAAAATATGAATGAAATGACAGGCATTCTAAAAAAATATGTACTTTTGACGAAAATGTAGTTGACATTTCACGCAAAATAATTTATGATTTGTGCAGCAACAAAAGTTAAAGCAAATTACATTTGTATTTAAATTGTACGGATGGAGGAGAAGATATGCCTACAAGTGATAATCAGGGTACAAACACCCCAATGATATCAATTCGTAACATCTATAAGGCTTTCGGACAGAACGCGGTTCTGAAAGGAATTAACTTAGATGTTTACGCCGGCGATGTTGTAGCGCTGATAGGCGGTAACGGAGCTGGCAAGAGCACCCTGATGAAGATATTGATGGGAGTTCACCAGCCGGATGACGGAGAAATCTACATTCAGGGGCAGCCGGTTAACTTAAATAAGCCTGCCGCAGCTTTAGCACAGGGAATTTATTTGGTGCCGCAGGAACCGATGCTTTTTCCGAATATGACGGTTGAAGAAAATATCATTCTAGGTTTCAACGAAAAGAAAGGCGAATTGCATTCACGTTTGGTTGCGTTAATGGAAAAGCTGGGCTGGAGCTTAAAGCTTGACCGTAAGGCGGACAGCCTTTCGATTGCGGAGCAGGAATTGGTTGAAATTTTAAGAGGATTGCTGCGCAATTCCAGAATTCTGATTTTGGACGAGCCTACTTCCGCACTTACCTTTAAAGAAACCGAGTCCTTATTTAAGATAGTAAAAGACCTGCGCGAAAGCGGAATCAGCATTTTTTATATTACTCATCGCTTGAGCGAAGTGTTTGAAATTGCCACCAAGGTGGTCATTCTGCGCGACGGCATGATAACGGTAGGCGGAAAAGTCACCGATTTTACAAAAGAAGCACTTATTAAAGGTTTGCTGCCACCCAATGCGCAGGACAAAGAAAAAGCCGCTGATGAAAAAGCCGAAGGCCTTGAGTATGCAAAACTGAAGCCGGTTTTAGAACTGAAAGATTTTACCGGTTATGGGTTTAACAAGATCAACCTTCAGGTGTATCCGGGTGAAATTCTCGGCGTTGCCGGTGTGGTTGGTGCAGGCCGCACGGAGTTTGCTGTTGCGGTATTCGGCATGGACGAAATTAAGAACGGTTCTGTTTACTTGGACGGCAAGGACATTACCGGCAAAAAGACAGAGGACATCATCGCCGAAGGTCTTAATTATGTGCCGGAAGACAGACATTTAAATGCAATTTTCTCGATCAGTGACGTTGCGGTTAACACAACATCCGCTGTTTTACCGAAAATGAAGGGCGTTCTGCTGAACAAAAAGCAGGAAAGAACCATTACTCAGGGATATGTGGACGACTTCCGGATTAAGGTTACGGGGCAGGATCAGTTGGTTGGTTCTCTTTCCGGCGGTAATCAGCAAAAGGTGGTCATCGCAAAAACGCTTGCAACTTCACCGAAGGTCGTTATTCTGGATGAGCCGACCAGAGGTATTGACGCGGGTGCCCGCGGCGATGTTTACAAAATTATCAATCAACTCAGAGAAAAAGGCGTTGCGATTCTTTTGATTTCTTCTGATATTGAAGAAATTGTGCAGCTGAGCGACAGAGCCGTTACTATGTTTCAGGGTCGTATCAACCACACGTTTGCAAAGCATGACATTAATATTGACAGCCTTATGGCCGCCTCTTTTGGAGTTTTTGAAGGGGAGGGAAAAGCAATATGAAAGACATAGTAAAAAAGATTTTAAATACAAAAGAACTGTCCTCCGCATTTTTCATGGTTATCCTGTTTGCTTTAGCGGGTGTTGTAAATCCCTCGTTCCTAGCGCTGGATAATTTGCAGCTTTGCATCAACGGCAGCGTTATGTATATGCTGCTGGCAATTGGAATCGCGTTTGTACTTATGACAGGCGAAATTGATGTTTCCATCGGTTCAACGCTTGGACTTTCCGCCGCATTTATCGCAACCTGCGTCCGCGACGGTGTTTCCCTTTGGATTGCCATTCCATGCACGCTTGCCATTGGAGCGGTTATCGGTTTGATAAACGGCTACGGCGTTGCCAAACTGCATGTTTCTTCCATTATTATGACGCTTGGCACAATGGGAGTTATCCGCGGTATGATTTACATCTATACGAAAGGTAAATGGGTGGAAAATCTGCCGGATTATTTTGCGAAATTATCTCAATTGAGTGTTTTTAAATTTTTGAATGTATTCTTACTGGTGACTTTGGCTATCACCTTAGCTATCCATTTTTACATGGAAAAGACAAGGAAGGGACGCTATCTTGCGGCCATCGGCGATAATATCGGCGGTGCAACCTTAATTGGTATCCCGGTAGCAAAAACCCAGATCATGGCGTTTGTTATGTGCGGTATCTTTGCTTCTTTGGCAGGTATCGTTTTTGTCAGCAAGGTTGGCTTTGTACCTCCGACAGCGGGCAGCGGATATGAAATGAAGGCGATAGCAGCCTGCGTCATCGGCGGCATCAGTTTGTCCGGTGGTGTTGGTTCCATGATCGGCGCATTCTTCGGCGCAATTATCATGTCATCCATCAGCCGCATCTTGGTGTTCTTAAAGCTTCCATCCGAATGGGATAACACAATCACCGGCATTCTGCTGATTGTCATTGTGGTTGCGGACGCTCTGATTCGAAGACATTCGGCTGAAAAGGCACGCAAAGACCGCCTGTCTGCCAGAGCGTTGAGCGAAGGGGAGGAAGCATGATGAATAAGCTGAAAAATCTATTCATACGCTGGGAATCCGCGTTGGTCGTCATACTTTTTGCTGAAATTATGACGTTCGGTATGATTAATCCGCGTTTTTTAAGAATTAATGTCCTGATGGGCAGCGTAAATGACTATATTTCCATTTGCATTATTGCGTTGTTTGTTACGTTTGTTATTATCACGGGCGGCATTGATATTCAGGCGGGGTCCGTTGTTGGACTTTGTTCCATCGTAATGGGAATCCTGTGGAAGACCGCAGGGGTGAATATCTGGCTAACCATCCCGATTGTCCTGGCCGTCGGCGCACTTTGCGGAGCGTTCAGCGGTTTCCTCATTGCGTTTACGGGCGTGCAGGCAATGGTTGTTACGCTGGGCGGCATGTTCCTTTTCTCCGGCTTGGCAGTTGTTATCAGTAACGCCGCGGTTTCAAGCGCGTTTCAGGGTATCAGCGGTTATCCGAATGAATTTGTCCAGTTGGCAAACGGAAAAACCTTTAATATTCCCAATCCGTTTCTCATTTTTATTGTATTAATCATCGTCGCCTACGTTTTGCTTCACAAAACGAAATACGGCAGAAAAGTATTTCTTGTGGGCGTGAATGTTAACGCTGCCAAATATGCGGGTATCAACACAAAACTCGTTATCATGAGCACTTACGTCTTTTCCGGCATTGCAGCCGCGGTTGCGGGCATCGTGCTGACCAGCTATCTTGGTTCATCCCGTGCTGATTTCGGCGCAGAGCTTACTCTGCCGATTGTCACAGCCGTCGTGCTTGGCGGTACGCTCATTACCGGCGGTAAAGGCACCGTAATAGGAACAGCCCTTGCCAGTTTGGTTATTGGTATTTTAAAATTCGGTTTGCAAATGGTTGGCTTCTCCACCCAATATCTTGATATTCCGGTCGGCGTACTTTTGATTGTTGCTGTTGCAATTCGCAGCATTTCCGCATCCGGCGGCCTTAAAATACCGGCGTTGATGAAGAGCAAAGGGCAAAGACAAAAAATGGCAAAGGAAAAAGCCAAATAAATTCGTTATATTATCGCAAGATAATAAAATAAAAAAACATTAGGGAGGAAATACTCATGCGTAAAATTCTAGCAGTATCTTTAGCAATGGCAATGATCGTTTCTGCTTTCGCAGGCTGTTCCCAGGCACCCGCATCATCCACAACCGGCAGTACTGCCGCCAGCTCCGCTGCGACATCCACAAAAGCGGCCAAAGACATTAAAGTTGTATTCGTTCCGAAACTTTCCGGCAATGCGTTTTTCGAATCCGCAAACGTCGGTGCGCAGGATCTTGCAAAACAGGTCGGCTTTAACTGCAAATACGACGGCAACCCGCAGGCTTCTGTGGCAAACCAAGTTCAAATTATCAACAGCGCAGTCACACAGGGCGCAGATGCAATCGCAATCTCCGCGGTTGACCCGAATGGTTTAAATGAAGCATTAAAGTCCGCAAAAGAAGCAGGCGTAAAGGTTGTTTGCTGGGATTCCGATGTAAACAATCAATATCGTTCCCTGCATGTTGCACAAGGCACTCCTGAGCAATTGGGCCAAATGCTGATCGACATGGCTGCCATGCAAATGACAGATGCACAGAAAAAGGATGCAACATTTGTATTCCACTATTCTTCCGCAACTGTTGCAGACCAAAACTCTTGGGTTGTTGCTGCAAGAGAATATGTGAAGAAGAAATATCCGGGCTGGAAAGAGGTTGCACAACCTTACTACAGTGAACAGGATGCAGAAAAAGCAGTTACTGTCGGTGAATCCGTACTCAAAACCCACAAAGATGTAACCGCTATCATCTGCCCGGACTCCACTGCTCTTCCGGGACAAGCTAAAGCAGCGAAAAACCTTGGCATGAACGGCAAAGTTATTATTACCGGTTTTGCAACACCAAGCTCCATGAAGGACTTCTGCAAAGACGGAACCGTTCCTAAGTTCGGCCTGTGGGATTGCAAAATTCAGGGCGCAATGGGTGCTTACCTTGGTTACTGGCTCGCAGCCGGCAACACCTTCAAGGTTGGTGACGAAATCGACATTCCTACCGTTGGCAAAGTAAAGGTTCAGCCGAACACGGTTTTGGATCCAAAAGCTTACACAGCAGATGATTCCGGTGTTGTTGTTCTTCCGGAACGTGTAGTTTTTGACAAAACAAACATTGACAAGTACAACTTCTAATTTCATTCTGGTTAAACGGCAAAAACACAGCATACTGCAGCCGCAGACGAACTGCGGCTGCAGTCAATCGTTGACAAAGGAGATTTTAACATGGCAGATAAAGAAGGCTTCAAAATCGCAAAGGACTATCATACCGATGTCCCGTTTGCAAAAAACAGTTTCTATGTAAAAGGTATGGATGATGTTGACTGGGGTATGAAGAATCGCCTCGCCAAAATTTTCAATCCGAAAAGCGGAAATACAGTTATGCTCGCTTTTGACCATGGCTATTTCATGGGTTCGACTGCAGGCTTGGAAAGATTGGACCTTTGCATTCCTCCGATTGTCGATAGCATCGATGTGTTAATGGGAACACGCGGCGCATTGCGTTCCTGCATTCCTGCTTCCTACAACAAGGGAATTGCTCTGCGTACCAGCGCAGGTTCCTCCATGGTAGATGAGGATTTGAGCCACGAAGTAATTTCTGTTTCCATTGAAGACGCCATTCGCATGAATGCATCTTGCATGGCGGTTCAAACCTTTATTGGCGCGGACGGCGAAAAAGACAGCCTTGACAATCTTTGCAAAACAATTGATGCCGGCATTAAGTATGGTATTCCCACTATGGGCGTTGTTGCGGTAGGTAAGCAAATGGAGCGCACAAGCCGCTTCTTCAAACTTGCAACCCGTATTCTCGCTGAACTTGGCGCTCAGATGGTTAAGACCTACTATTGCGAAGATTTTGAAGAAATCACTTCTGCATGCCCTGTTCCGATCGTAGTTGCCGGCGGTAAAAAACTTCCTGAAGATGAAGCACTTACCATGGCTTACCGTTCGATTTCAGAAGGTGCGCATGGCATGGATATGGGCAGAAATATTTTCCAAAGCGCCCATCCGATTGAAATGGCAAAGGCAGTAAGCATGATTGTTCACGAAAAAGCAACGGACAAAATGGCTTATGAGTTCTACCTGAACGAAATCAATAAATAAGATTCTTTCTGTATAACGGAAAGAGAAACATAAATGGCTGCGGCAGTTATGCCACAGCCATTTTATATTGTGTAATATGGAAAAGAGGGGGATTTCATGGACAAAACGCTGCTAGTATTCAAAATGGTTGTTCCGGTTCTCGTTATGTTGTGTGTCGGCTATTTTTGCCGTGTTAAAAAGTTAATCGATCAGCAGGGGTTGATCGGGGTTAAAACCATTATCTCGAAAATCTTAATTCCAGTCGTACTGTTCAATGCGTTTTACAAAGCGGAATACAATTTGAATGGACTGCTTATCTTTTTTATCATTTACGCCTGTAACGGCTTCGGTTTGCTCTTTGGCAAATGGACAAGAAAATTAGTCGGCAACAACTCAACGCTGATGCCTTTTTTGCTTTCCGGATATGAAGTCGGAATGCTGGGATATGCGTTGTTTTCTCTGCTTGCCGGTGCGAATAATCTTCACTACCTGGCTACGGTTGACCTTGGTCAAACTCTGTTTGTCTACACGATTTACATTATGCTGCTTACCTCCGCAACCGGCGGCAAGCCTACCGCAAAGGGACTTTTGATGAATATGGTAAAGAACCCGGCTTTTATTGGTGCAATGGCCGGAATTTTTGCGGGGGTAACCGGGTTGAGCGCGTTCTTGCTGAATTCCCCGGCGGGCGGAATTTTCAGTGATACACTGGCTTTTGTTACCGCCCCCACGTCAGGACTAATTTTAATTATTGTCGGATATGAAATCTCGTTCCGAAAAGAACTGATGAAGCCCGTGTTCAAAACCATCGGACTTAGACTGGTGATGGTGATAGCACTGTTCCTTGTATCCAGCCAAATTATTTTTCATGTTATGCCGTTTAATAAAACACTGTTTACTGCACTGCTCCTTTTCTTCTCACTGCCGGCAACCTTTATTATTCCTCTTTATGCCAATGTGGAGGGCGAAAACGAATATGTTTCCACAACGCTCTCAATGAATACGCTGGTGACCATTGCCATCTTCTTTGGATTGGCTTTTTATGTAATTGCATAGCTTCTGCTTGTGCTGTACCCGGAACGGAACCCGGTAGCCCGTTGCGGCTGCCGGGTTTTGCTGCTTTATGGCTATTTTACTTTGCGCATGGCTTTTGTGTCTTTGTGGTGCTATAATTGTTTTTTGAAAAGTGATTATCTTTATTATTGAAAAAAGGTGAAATGAATTTGAAAATTGCAAAAATTGAAATCGGAGAAATTCATGTGCCACTCGCGACTCCTTTTAAAACCGCCTTGCGTACGGTCGAAAATGTGGAAGATATTGTTGTTAAAATAACAGCGGACACAGGAGAAGTCGGTTTTGGCGAAGCCCCGCCTACCGCGGTGATTACCGGGGATACCAAAGGCTCCATTGTTTGTGCCATCCGTGACTTTATAGCGCCTGCCATTCTCGGCATGGAAATTGAAGATATTGACGGCATTATGGATCGGCTGAATTCCTGCATTCAAAAGAATACCAGCGCGAAAGCCTGCGTGGATATGGCGGTTTATGATTTATTGGGTAAGCGTTTCCATGCTCCGCTTTATCAGCTTTTGGGCGGATATCGCAAAGAGTTTGAAACGGATATCACAATTAGTGTGAATCCTATCGACGAAATGGTAAAAGACAGTGTCGCCGCCGTGAACCGCGGCTATCATATTTTAAAAATTAAAGTCGGAAAAGAGGGAATAAAGGATATTGCCCGCATTTCCGCAATACGAGAAGCAATGGGGAAAGACGTAAAAATCCGTGTGGATGCGAACCAGGGGTGGAGCGCTAAGGAAGCAATCCGCATTATTTCTTCTATGGAGGACAAGGGCTTGGATATCGAGCTCTGCGAGCAGCCGGTGAAGGCGCACGATCTGGACGGTATGCGCGCGGTAACCAATGCGGTTTATACGCCGATTTTGGCGGATGAAAGTGTATTTTCTCCTGCGGATGCGGCAGAAATTATACGAACCCGTGCGGCGGATTTGATTAATATTAAGCTGATGAAAACCGGTGGCATCTATAACGCGCTGAAAATTTGTGGTATTGCAGAAACCTATGGAGTGGAGTGTATGATCGGCTGTATGCTTGAAAGTAAGCTTGCCGTCAGTGCAGCGGCGCATTTAGCGGCGGCAAAGAAAGTCATAACACGTGCGGATTTGGACGGTCCGTCGCTTTGCAAAATCGATCCGTTTCAAGGCGGGCCGGACTATATCGAAAATAAAATCGTAATGAACGACCTGCCGGGCATTGGCATTCAGACTGTACCGGCATTTTCAGGAGATAAGCCATAAATACAAACAAAAACGCAAAGCACGAAAATGTATCCGATTATGCCATGCTGCCACTGTGCCTCTGCTTTAGGTGTTTTGGTCGGCATTATCACCCACAACTTAGCATTGTGGATTGCAATTGGGGTTGCCGTTGGTTCGGGTGCTTCCATTACAGCGAATAAAAGAAAGAAATCATAAACGAAATATAGAATAACAGTAAAAAGCGAGCGTGGTTTTGTGCCACGCTCGCTTTTTCTGACTTTATTTACAGATTTGTATTACCTGAAGCAGTAGAGTCGCGATTGGAACATGAAGTAAAATTCAAGATTGCGTGATAATCTGTAGCGCACCATAGAACCTGTGAACAGCGGTTTGTTGTTCACGGATTTTTTATAGCACCAGTTGGTATTAAATGGATCATATTTCTTGGTATAAGGACAGATACAATCAGCAAATACTATATAAACACTCATGTAAACATTTTATGCTACATTTTTAACAAAATCTGAAGAATCTTTCGGGAATTTTCTTAAATTTCTAAAATGTTCGGACACAAGCCTTCGAAAATGCCCGTTATTGCTTATATTTTAGGCATAATTATTAAAAAAATAGCATATTTTAAAAAAAATTAGAGGATATAGATAAAACAATTTAAACAAAACAAAATACGTGTTTATTTATATAAGTTTACACTCGTAAAAACGGACAAATAATAAAATATTTACGAAAAAATACAAAAAATTATTATGAATAATGCTGCAAATATCATGATTGATTTGTGATTATATATAAAATAAGATAATTTACGAAATTAATTTAAAAATTTAGTTGAAATATTTATATAAATTATTTATACTACAGACATACGAAAGAGGTGTGAAAAGGTGAAAACAAGCATCCGAAAATTGAGTGAAATAACAGGCTTTTCACCGGCAACCATTTCCAATGCGTTAAACAATAAAAAGGGTGTCAATAAAGAAACAGCGGATATTATTTATCGTGCGGCACTGGAAGCTGGCTACGTAAATGATACCAAGATTAAAAGCATTCGGTTTATTGTTTATAAAAAGCACGGTAAAGTAGTTGCAGACACGCCGTTTTTTTCTTCGTTGATTTCCGGTGTTGAAAATGAATGCAGAGCTTGCGGATATGATACGATTATCTGCCATCTTGATAAGACAGATGAAAACTTTGAAAAACTTTTAGACCAGATTATTAACGACCGAACAACGGCAAATCTTGTGCTTGCAACGGAGCTGAACGAAAAAGATGCGGCTCCCTTTCAAAAAGCATTTTGCCCTGTGGTTATGCTGGATTGCTGGTTTGAAAACATGAATTACGACGCGGTGCTGATTGATAATACCGATTCCTTGATAAACGCGGTGCAGTATTTAATCAACAACGGCCATAGAAAAATCGGATATTTGCGAAGCAAAACGCAGATTAAGAATTTTTATTATCGGGAAATCGGTTATCGCAGAGCCTTGTTAAGAGCAGATATTCCGGTGGAACCCAAATATGTGATATCGATTGATGCCAGCAGTATGGACAGTTCTTACAAAAGCATGAGCGCTTATCTGGATTACAACAAAGATTTGCCCACCGCTTTCTGTTCTGATAACGATATTATCGCGCTTGGCGCGTGCAAAGCACTGAAAGAGCACGGCTACAATATACCAAAGGATATTTCCGTTATCGGGTTTGATGATATTCCGTTCTGTGAAATTTCGTCTCCGTCTTTAACGACGATTCGGGTGTTTAAACAGGAAATGGGAGCGTTGGCCGTCAGAAGGTTAGTCGGAATCATAAAATCCGGCACAAGTGTGAAAACTAAGACTCAAATATGTACGGAATTCGTCGAGCGTGAAAGCGTAAGAAGAATCGGTGCAAATGAAAAGGAGAAAGAATAAATGGAAAAAATCAGATTAGGCTACGCGCCGACAAGACGCTTTACATTCAGCGCGGAAGACGCAAGAAAGTACAAGAATTTGATAGTGGAATTTATGCACCAATATGACGATATCATCGAAATTATTGATATTGATGACATTAACGAAGAAGGCTTGCTTTACGACTCTACACAGATGGCAAACGAAGTGGCAGATAAATTCATTGCAAATAAAGTAGACGCGGTATTTGTTCCGCACTGCAACTTCGGTACTGAGGATACCGTCGCGAAGGTTTGCAAAGCAGTCGGAAAGCCGGTGCTCCTGTGGGGGCCGCGTGACGAAGATCCGCTTGAAGACGGTTTCCGTTTAAGAGATACCCAGTGCGGTCTGTTCGCAACCGGAAAGGTTCTTCGCCGTTTCAATGTTCCGTTCACTTATATTCCGAATACCAGCATTGGAGATCCGGTATTCAAACGCGGCTTTGAAAACTTCCTTCGCGCCGCCAATGTTGTAAAGGCGTTTCAAAAAATCCGTATCCTGCAAATCGGGCCAAGGCCATCCGGATTCTGGTCAGTTATCGCAAATGAGGGCGAGCTGATTGAAAAGTTCGGCATTCAAATTTATCCGATCAGTGTTGTCGACATTCAGTTGAAAACAGAAGAAATCGAAAAATCCGATTCCGCCGAACTCAAGGCGGAAATTGCAAAGATAGAAAAAATCGTAACCTGCAAGCCGGAAAACGCGGATGATGTAAAACGCGTTGCGGCATTAAAGCTGGCCATGAACTATTATGTGGACCGTGAGCTTTGCACAGCGGTTGCCATCCAGTGCTGGGACGCCATGCAGAAGAGTATGCACATCATGCCGTGCCTTGCAAACGCGATTTTGACCGACGAAGGAATTCCGGTTGCCTGTGAAACCGATATCTGCGGCGCGGTTACCGAAATTATGGCATATGCCGCGACCCTTGAACAGACACCTCCGTTCTTTGCGGATTTAACAGTAAGGCAAACCACAAACGATAATGTGGAACTGCTTACTCACTGCGGTAATTTCCCGCCGAGCCTTGTTGCGAACGGCTGTCAGACCTGCTTCAATAAACATTTTCTGTTTGACGATCATTGCCCGGGCACCCACGAAGGCGAAATTAAGGGCGGTGATATCACCATCACCCGTTTCGACGGTGACCACGGCAACTATCAGTTATTCCTCGGCAAGGCAAAAGGTACGCACGGCAAATTCTCGCGCGGCACCTATCTGTATATCGAGGTCAACGATTGGCCGCTCTGGGAAACCAAACTGGTGGAAGGCCCCTATCTCCACCACTGCGCCGGTGTGCATCAATATGTAGTTCCTGCTTTATATGAAGCATGCAAATATATTCCGGGCTTAACACCCGACCCGGTTGATCCTACAGATGAAGAAATTAAAGCATGGCTGAGAGGCAGCATCTGATTCATCTGAGAAGTCGGTTCATGTGAAGCAAGACGGATAAGGAGATTCGAATGGAAAATTTAAAAGCAAAATCATTTGAAATCAGGCAGGACATTCTCGATATTATCTGCACCGCAAAAGCAGGCCATATTGGCGGTGACTTCAGCGTATGCGATATTCTGATTACCCTGTACTACAAGCAAATGAATATCAGCCCTGAAAACATCCACAATAAAGACAGAGATCGGTTCATTTTAAGCAAAGGACATTCGGTAGAAGCATTGTATGCAGTGCTTGCAAGCCGTGGTTTCTTCCCGAAAGAAGATTTAAAATCAATATCTCAGTACAATTCAAAATATATCGGTCACCCGAATAATAAGGTAAACGGTATCGAAATGAACTCCGGTTCTCTTGGACACGGACTTTCCGTCAGCGTCGGTATGGCGCTCGCGGGCAAAATGAACAAAGCTCCGTACCGCGTTTACACGGTAATGGGTGACGGGGAACTTGCCGAAGGTTCCGTTTGGGAAGGCGCAATGGCAGCCGGACACTATAAGCTGGATAATTTAACGGCGGTCATCGACCGCAACCGTCTCCAGATTTCGGGCAGTACCGAAGATGTTATGACGCAGGACAGTCAGGATGAACGCTGGAGATCGTTTGGATGGGAAGTGCTTCATGCAATCGGCAACGACATCGATTCGCTCAACATGGCGTTTGAAAAAGCAAAAACCATCAAAGGCAAACCGACTATGATTATAGCCGATACCATTAAGGGCTACGGCGTATCCTTTATGCAGAATTCCGCTCCGTGGCATCATAAAGTTCCCACGGAAGAAGAATACAAACTGGCAACCGCGGAACTTGCCCAAAGGAGGAACGAAGCACTATGAATAAGATTCCGAACCGTCAGGTAATTTGTGACGTATTAACCGAACGAGCCAATTCCGACCCGGATATTGTCGTGCTTTGCAGCGACTCCCGCGGCTCCGCTTCCATGAGCGATTTCGTGAACGCTCACCCCGATCAGTTTGTAGAAATCGGCATAGCCGAGCAGAATCTTGTATCCGTCGCGGCCGGACTTGCCGCTTGCGGCAAAAAAGCCTACGCGGCGTCTCCTGCTTCCTTCCTTTCCACAAGGAGCATGGAACAGGTAAAAGTGGACGTTGCCTATTCCAATACAAATGTAAAATTGATTGGTATCAGCGGCGGAGTCAGTTACGGTGCACTCGGAATGACGCACCATTCTTCCACCGACATTGCAACCTTAGGCTCCATTCCAAACATGCGTGTTTATCTGCCAAGCGACCGCTTGCAGACCAAGCTGTTGTTTGAAGCTCTTTTGCAGGACCAAAAGCCCGCTTATATCCGTGTTGGGCGAAACGCGGTAGAAGATGTTTACGAAGAGGGAAAAGTTCCCTTTGAAATGGATAAAGCAACCACCGTCTGTGAAGGAAATGACCTTACCGTCATCGCCTGCGGCGAAATGGTAAAACCCGCACAGGAAGCCGCAGCAGCGTTAAAAGAGAAAAATATCTCCTGCCGCGTACTGGATATGTACTGCGTAAAGCCAATCGACAAAGAAACCGTGCTAAAAGCCGCAAACGAGACGAAGGCAATCATCACCATTGAGGAGCACACCTCCCTTGGCGGCATGGGTTCCATGGTAAGCCAGATTGTTGCTGCGAACTGCCTGAAAAAGGTAATCAATCTCTCTCTACCGGATGCACCGGCTATTGCCGGCAAATCAAACGAGGTTTTTGCATATTACGGCCTCTCAAAGGAGAACTTAGTAAAAACCGCACTGGAGATATTGGCATGAGTAAATTTGGCAAGTATGTTTTAGCGGTTGACCAAAGCACCAGCGGAACAAAAGCTCTGCTGTTTTCACAGGAAGGCGATTTAATTTGCCGCTGCGACCGTCCCCATAAGCAAATCATCAACGACAAGGGCTGGGTGGAACACGACCCTATGGAGATATACCGGAATACCCTTGGCGTTGTGAAAGATGTTGTGGAGAAGGCCGGAATCAGTAAAGATGAAATTGCCGGACTGGGCATCAGCAATCAGCGAGAAACCGCCATGGCATGGGATAAACAAAGCGGAATGCCCGTTTTTAACGCCATTGTTTGGCAATGCGCAAGAGGCGAGGAAATCTGTAACAAAATTGCGGCAGACGGAAACGCCGATTTGATTAAAAACGCAACCGGACTTCATATATCTCCTTATTTTTCCGCGGCAAAGCTAAGCTGGATTTTGCAGAACGTTCCGCTGGCGGCTCAAACCGCCGCTCAGGGCAATCTTTCCTGCGGAACCATGGACAGCTGGCTTGTTTACAAGCTGACAAACGGAAAAAGCTTTAAAACTGATTATTCCAATGCGTCCAGAACGCAGATGTTCAATATTACCGATTTAAAATGGGATGAAAAAGTCTGCGGACTCTTTGGCATCAAAACGGATATGCTTGCACAGGTATGCGATTCCAACAGCCTGTTCGGGGAAACCGATTTTGACGGATATTTAAGCAGCCCGATTCCCATTCACAGCGTACTCGGCGATTCGCACGGCGCGCTGTTCGGGCAGGGATGTCTGGAACGCGGCATGATAAAATCGACCTATGGCACAGGTTCTTCTGTTATGATGAATATCGGCAGAACACCGGTGTTTTCAAAAAGCGGAGTAGTTACCTCCATTGCATGGGGCATGGACGGTCAGGTTGAGTATGTGTTGGAAGGCAATATCAATTACACCGGTGCCGTTATGAAATGGATTGTAGAGGATTTGGGACTTATATCGTCGGCAAAGGAAGCCTCGATAGTCGCGGCTTCCGCAAACAAAGCCGATGAAACCTATCTGGTTCCCGCCTTTACCGGTTTGGGTGCCCCGTATTGGGACAGCAAGGCAAAAGCAGTTATCTGCGGCATGAGCCGGAATACCGGCAAAGCCGAAATCGTAAAAGCTGCTGAGGAATGCATTGCTTACCAAATCGCGGATATTATCACGGTCATGAGCCGCGAATCCGGCATCGACATCAAAACCCTGCGCGTGGACGGCGGCCCGACAAAAGACGCTTTCCTCATGCAGTTCCAGAGCGATATTCTCAGCATACCGGTCATGGTTCCGGAAACCGAAGAGCTTTCCGGTGTCGGTGCCGCCTATGCAGCGGGAATCGCCCTGCATATTTTCAATAAAGCTACCATCTTTGAACGAATTCGTAAAAAAATATTTGATCCCCTCATGGATGATGATGAAAAAGGAAAAAGAGTCCAAGGTTGGAAAAAGGCAATTTCTCTGGTACTTGACCATTAATTTTGCTATACATGCTGCGAAAATTCATTCGCAGATGTAAATATAAGGAGGAGAATACTAATGAAAAAATCAAAGAAAATTCTGGCATTGGTACTGACCATCGCAACTTCTATGGCAACTGTTATGACAGGCTGCTCACAAGCTCCGGCTGCATCATCCAGCGAAGCGGCATCCTCACAGGCTGCTTCTTCAGCAGCAGCTTCTTCCGCTGCTTCCTCTCAATGGGTAAAAGCAGAAGGCGCAAGCAAAACAATCGCTGTTATCTGCCCGTCACACTCCAATCCATTCTTTAAGACAGAAGCAGACGCCGCTGCCGCAAAAGCAAAAGAACTCGGCTATGATGTGCTTGACCTTGTTCATGACGATGACGCAACCAAGCAGGCTCAGTTGTTTGATACCGCAATCGCAAAGAAATGCTGTGCAATCATTTGTGATAACGCCGGTGCAGACGCAACCGTTGCTGCCGTGAAAAAGGCAAGAGATGCCGGTATCCCAACATTCTTAATTGACCGTGAAATCAACCAGGCTGGTGTTGCAATTTCCCAAATCGTTGCGAACAACTCACAGGGTGCAAAAGCCGGCGCTGAGAAATTCGTAGAAGCAATGGGCGAAAAGGGCAACTATGTAGAACTTACCGGTAAAGAGTCCGATACGAACGCGGGTGTACGTTCCAAGGGCTACCACGAAGTAATCGATCAATATCCGGATATGAAGATGGTTGCACAGCAATCCGCTAACTGGGATCAGACAGAAGCTTATTCCAAGATGGAATCCATCATCCAGGCAAACAAAGATATCAAAGGCGTTATCTGCGGCAATGATACCATGGCTATGGGCGCTCAGGCAGCCATCAAAGCAGCCGGTTTGAAAAATGTTGTAATTGTCGGTCTTGACGGTTCGAACGACGTTCGTGACCAAATTAAGGCAGGCACCATTGTTGCAACCTCCATGCAGCCGGCATATGACATTGCGCAAATGGCAGTTGTACAGGCCGACAAGTATATCAAAGAAGGCAAAACAGGCGCTGACGAAAAACAACTGGTTGACTGTGTACTGATTACAAAAGACAACGCGGGCAAATTAAATAACTTCAAGCTTGAAAAATAATTTTCAATTTCTTCCTCTTTCTTTATTTCAAGGGTGCGGTGCTGCGCCGCACCCTTGCATATTTAAAGACTTTAATTTCGAACACAATGAATTATATTCTGTTGATAGATGACTGCCTGATCTTCTTCCGTGCAAGAGGAATAGGCAAGTAAAATAATGTACGGAGAAAAGAAGGCATTTATATGAAGAAACGCATATTGGCACTTGCACTTGTTTTGGTTATGGCATGCACTACTCTTACCGGATGCGTAAAGGTTGTTCCTCTCAATGCGGCTTCCAATTCCGCGGACATTAACGGGCAGGACGATGACTTTAACGCACAGGCATACATTGACGGCATGTTCCAGTCCAAAGCAGTACCGGCTTTGAAAGCAAAAGCGGTTGATTTTACAACATTGATGACAGAAGCAAAAGGTGATTTAGACACAGTTGGCGCAAAATATGGCCGCCGTTCACAGGAATCCAGTCCTTATAACTTTATTGTGAAGGGTACCGCTACTGTCGAGGAAATCAAAACAGAGCTGCGTGCAGGCTACGTAACACTGAAGATAAAGGGATATACCGGCAATGCAGTTGTGAAAATGGCCTGCGGACCTGTTTTTAAAGGCACCTCTACCAGAGATTCCATTGAATCCATCAAATTCGAAGATTTTAAAAATCAGGTAACGTTTGCGGCGCTTTCCACGGCAATTCACACCAACCTTACCAAGAACCTTTTCTCAAAAATCAAGGTAAGCGAATTGAAGGGAAAAACGATTGACTTTTACGGAACCTTTGCGAATGAACAAAGCAGTGAAATTTGGCTGACACCATTTGAAATTACAGCAAAATAAGGAGGTTCAGGCATGGAAAACAACGTGGAAAATTTCAACAACCCTGACGTATGCCTTTATTGCGAAAACATAGATAAGATTTACCCCGGAACAAAAGCGCTGGATGACGTATCATTTGAAGTGAAAAAAGGAAAAGTAAACGTGCTGATCGGTGAAAACGGCGCGGGAAAGTCCACACTGATGAAAATCGTTGCCGGTATTGAAAGTCCCTCCAGCGGTAAACTGTATATGGATGGCAAAGAGGTGAGCTTTAAAAACACCAATGAAGCCAGAGCAATGGGAATCGGTATTATTCATCAGGAACTCAGTCTGTTCCCGAATCTGAATGTTTACCAGAATATCTTCATGGCAAACGAGCACACCAAAGCGGGTGTGAAGCTGGACAATAAAGAACACATAAGATTGGCTAATGAAGTGCTGGCAAGGCTGGAGTACCCAATCGATCCGAATACGATTGTCGGAGACCTCCGTGTCGGTCAGCAGCAGATGGTTGAAATAGCACGAAACCTGGTTCAGGAAGGTTTGAAAATCCTCATCATGGATGAACCCACTTCTTCGCTTTCCGCACAGGAAGTGGAAGTGCTGTTCAAGATTATCAATGATTTGAAGGCACAGGGCATTTCGATTGTATACATCTCGCACCGCTTGGAAGAAATCATGCGCATCGGTGACTATGTAACCGTACTTCGTGACGGTAAAAAAGTTGCCGAGGACGAAGTGAAAAATATCAGCGTCAGCTGGATTGTCACGAATATGGTTGGCAGCGACAAATCCTATACTCAGAAAGAAAAGAATATTGATTTTTCCAAAGAAGAGGTTGTTCTTAAGGTGGAAGACCTCTGTTTGCCAAAACGCGGTGGCGGCTGGCTTTTAAACCATGTCAGCTTTGAACTGCATAAAGGCGAAATTCTGGGCATTTACGGGTTGCTTGGTTCCGGGCGTACCGAAATTTTCGAGTGCATCATGGGCTTAAGACCGGAACACACCGGCAAAATCTATCTGCACGGAAAAGAAATCAAGGTTGGTTCCATTTCCGAGCAGATTCAAAAAGGTTTAGCCTTGGTGCCGGAGGATCGGCAGCGTGAAGGTCTTGTTCAGACAATGAGCATCGGCAAAAATATTTCGCTTTCCAGTATGGGTTCTTACGCAAAAACAGGCTTTATCGATGTAAAAAAAGAAAAGGCGGCCATTAAAGAAGCCATAAAGGATATTCACATTAAGGTAGCGGACGCGAGTTTGCCGATTTTGTCGCTTTCCGGCGGTAATCAGCAAAAAGTGGTCATCGGCAAGGGGATTCTGACGAACCCGGATATCTTCCTCATGGATGAGCCGAGCCGCGGCATTGACGTGGGTGCAAAAGCGGAGGTATTTGATATTATCAATCAGTACGCCGGACGCGGCCTGTCCATTGCCGTCATCTCGTCCGAACTCAAGGAGATTATTGCAATTGCTGACCGAATCGTTGTTCTGTCGAACGGCTTGCTTACCGGGGAACTTACCGGAAGTGATATCAACGAACAAGCGCTGGTAACAGCATCCTATAAAGGCCATAATAAGGCTTAATCGTATTGAAAAGGAGAAATGAAACATGAAAATTCCAGCTATTGGCAAGGCCAAATCGGATGTTCCGAGCAGCTCAATCGGAATGATATTGCTCAAAGGCAGAACCTTTATCGCACTGGTTATTTTGATTATTTTCTTTAGCTTTGCATCCAGCAGCTTTTTAAATCCACAGAGTCTTCTGCTTATTTGTAAGCACGTTGCCTTATACGGCCTTCTTGGTATCGGTATGACGTATGTCATCATTACCGGCGGTATCGACCTTTCGGTGGGTGCAATTGTCGGCTTTGGCGGTATGATCGCCGGTGGACTAATCAATGAAGGCCTCCCGCTTCCGATGTTTGGAGTGAATCTTTATTTTAATATTCCGGCTATCTGCCTGATTGTCATTATCATCGGTGCTTTAATCGGTGTGGTTAACGGCTTGATTATTACCCGGTTCAATGTTGCACCTTTTATCGCAACCCTCGGTATGATGTATGTGGCCCGCGGTTTTGCGATGCTTCGTTCCAACGGCGCAACCTTCCCGAACCTTGTCGGTAAACAATCTCTCGGAAACACCGGCTTTGAGTTCCTCGGCAGTGATGTCAACGGAATTCCGGTGGCTGCGGTAATTTTGGTGATTGTTGCAATTATTGCGGCATTGGTATTAAAGAAAACACCGACAGGCTGGCATATTTTATCCATCGGCGGTAATGAAAAGGCCGCAAAGCTTTCCGGCATTAAGGTAAACAAAGTGAAAATTCTTGTTTATGTGGTTTCCGGAGCATGTGCGGCAATTGTTGGTTTAATCACAGCGTCACAGTTGGTTGCGGCTCACCCGGCATCCGGTGAAACCTGGGAAATGAACGCAATCGCGGCCGCTGTTTTGGGCGGTACATCTATGGCAGGCGGCATCGGTACAATCGGCGGAACCATTGTCGGTGCGTTTGTAATCGGTGTTCTGAACGACGGCATGATCATGATGGGCGTTTCCGAATTCTGGCAGATGGTAATCAAGGGCGTTGTTATCGTTGTCGCGGTTATCGTTGACCAGTTCCAACGCAACATGCAGGCGAAAATGGCTCTGCAGCAGCGCAACAGCAGCAAATAAGATAAAAACAATTTATATAAAGTTTGGGCTGCCGCCGCTCCCCCGCGGCGGCCCTTCAGTAATTATGGAGGTGTTTTGCATTGAAAAAAACAGGTATTTTAAACGCACAGCTTATGCAGCAGATTGCGGCTCTCGGGCACACCGATACGTTTTTAATCGGTGACGCGGGCATGCCCGTGCCAAAAGGTGTTCCGATTGTAGATTTGGCTTTGACCGGCGGCGTACCAAATTTTGAACAGGTGTTGTATGCGGTATTGGCAGAAACAAAAATAGAAGCGTACTTCCTTACCGACCAGACAAAAACGGTAAATCCGCGTGTCTACAAACTCATTCAGGAAAATCTGCCGGGGATTCCCTGCACGGAATTGCCGCACCCTGAGCTCAAAGAACTGACCAAATCCTGCAAATTTGCGATTCGCACCGGCGAATTCACCCCGTTCTCCAATGTGGTTCTGCAAGCCGGATGCGCATTTCTATAAAGGAGTTTGCTTATGAAGCTTTTAAACTTTGGCTCTCTCAATTATGACTATGTGTATTCCGTAGACCACATTGTCCAGCCGGGTGAAACGCTTTCCGCCGGCCGAATGGAAACTTTTTGCGGCGGCAAGGGATTGAATCAGTCTATTGCGCTTGCAAAGGCGGGAGCTCAGGTTTATCATGCCGGAATTGTTGGGACGGACGGAGACGTTCTTTTGAAAATGTGTGATGACAATCATATTGACCGCAGCCTTGTAAAGCAAGAGGACGACAAGAGCGGCCATACCATCATTCAGGTGAATAAAGAAGGGCAGAACTGTATTTTGCTGTACGGCGGGTGCAACCGCCGCAACACAAAAGAAAATGTTGACCGTGTCCTTCAAAACTTTGATAAAGGCGATATGATTGTTCTGCAAAATGAAATCAATCTGGTGGATTATATCATTGATAAAGCCTATGAAAAGGGTATGACCATTGTGCTGAATCCTTCCCCGTTTGATGACGCCATGAAAGCGTGTGATTTGCGCAAGGTTTCCATCTTTCTTATGAATGAGATTGAAGGCGCGCAGATAACGGGTGAAACCCAATCGGATCAGGTGCTTGTCGGCATGCTTGAAAGGTATCCGGACGCAAAAATTGTGCTCACGCTCGGTAAGCTGGGAGTACGCTACCGTGACAAACAGCAGTCGTTCAGCCACGGCATTTATCAGGTTCCCGTGGTGGATACTACAGCGGCAGGCGACACGTTTACCGGTTATTTTATCGCTTCGGTTCTTCGAAACGAGTCGGTACCGGAGGCACTTCGCCTCGCTTCGGTTGCCTCTTCTATTGCCGTTACCAGAAAAGGCGCAACGTCTTCGATTCCACTTTTAAAAGAAGTGAAGGAAGCAAACCTTACGCTTTCTGTATAATAAAATTTGTACCCGGTGCGATTTTGCAGCACCGGGTATTTTTTTTTGTTCGAAAGCACTTGCATATTTCTGTATAATGTTTTAAAGTATAGAATAAAGAGGTGGGATATCCGTATGAAACCCAGTATCAAACAGCTCAGTGAACTGACCGGTTTTTCACCGGCCACTATTTCCAATGCACTGAACAAAAAAGCCGGCGTCAATAAAGAAACCTCCGAACTTATATTTCATGCGGCGCGCGAAACAGGCTATCTGCAAAGCGCGAAGATTACCAGTATTCGCTTTGTCATTTATCGGAAGAGCGGAAAGATCATCGATAATTCACCGTTTTTTGCGGAACTGATATCCGGTGTGGAAAATGCGGGGCGGGATTACGGATATGAAACGGTTATTTGCCATCTTGACCATGGTTCGGATAACTTTGACAAGCTGATGAAAAACATTTTAGAGGACAGTTCAACAGCTAATTTGATACTTGCAACCGAATTGGATGAGGAGGATATGGCCCCTTTTAAAGATGCTCGCTGTCCGGTTGTGATGTTGGACAGTTGGCTGGAAAATATGAGTTTTAACGCGGTGTTGATAGATAATACCGATTCCATGTTTCAGGCTGCGACATATTTGATTGCGAACGGGCACAAAAAAATCGGCTATTTAAGGAGCAGTATTACCATCCGGAATTTTTATTGTCGACAGAGCGGCTTTCTAAGAGCGCTCTTACGGGCTGAAATTCCGTATCAGCCGAAATATATCATTTCTGTATCGCCAACTATGGATGGCGCGTACTCGGATATGAGCAAATATTTGGATGAGCATTCCGATGATTTGCCCACAGCGTTTTGCGCGGATGATGATATTATTGCGTTGGGTGCCTGCAAAGCACTGAAAGAGCATGGGTATGATATCCCGAACGATATTTCTGTTGTCGGGTTTGATGATATCCCGTTTTGTGACATTTCTTCACCTCCGCTCACAACCATACACGTGTTCAAGCAGGAAATGGGTGAAGTAGCGGTCAGACAGCTAGCAAATTTAGTGAAAACCGGAACGAAGACCAAAACGAAGGTACAGGTTTGCACCGAATTTGTGGAACGCGAGAGCGTAAAAAGGTTAGTGGATATAAAATAAATTTTTACTTTGAATTTACTTATCGTAAAATTAAGCAATAATAATTTTCAAATGAACAATAATAGGCCGGACGGATTCTTGATTCCGACCGGCCTTTGTATCATAAATTTAAAATACATCTTTGCATAAATCGTAAGCGGTTAAAACTTTATTATCAAGGGTTCTTCTGTAAAGGAAGAAATGATCGCAGTGGCATCTTTTAAGTAAAGAACCTGCGTGTTGCCGTCATCTGCCGCATACATGGATTTTAAAGAAGGATATGCGTTCAGCATATGCTGTCTGGCTTCTGTTCGGTCATTTTCAATCGCGGTTGCAGTCACACGAATCCATTTGCCGTTTGTCATACCGCAGATTTCAATTTTTGGATTCGCCAACATTTGTTTGGACACATTCTTTACCTTGCCGGTTTGAATATAGAGCTTGCCATCAAAAAGATCAATGGTCCCAAAAGGACGCACTCTGGGTTGATTCCCTTCCACTGTCGCAAGATAGTAGGTCTCGCATTTTTTTAAAAACTCATATACTTCTTCCATAACTAATACCTCTGTTTCATTTATTTTTATTTTGTTATAACATATTAAAATACACAATTTCAAGTGCCTTACTATGAATTATGCAGAAAATTGATATACAATTTGTATTTTAAATAAACGATATTACAAAATATATATTTTATATGTTCCGATAAGCAGAAAGCGGTTTGCTTTCTGCTTATCGTTTTGGAAAAAATTAGTGAGTCATGTGCATCATTGGCATCTTATCGGATTCGCGTATTTTTGTTTTGCTTTCCGTCAGTCTGGTTTTCATTTTGTCCGCGGTTTCTTTGTCGATTATGCCATCCTCGGCATATTTGTTGATCAACTGAATTTTGGTGTCAATCTGCTTGTCCATTAATTCGTAAATTTCATTTTTTTGAGCGTCGGTCATTTCCGACCATTTCTTTTGTGAATTCTCTATTTTCGCTTTCCATTCCGCTTTTTGTTCCGGCGTTAAATTGAATTTCTGGCAATGATTCTCGCTCTCGCTTGCCGACGACGTGGTACCCGAACTGCTTTGGACGGCTTCACTGCTGGTTTCCGCAAAGACGGGCATATTGAGTGTGCCGATGAGTGACGCCATGACCAAGCCGGTCGCTAACGCTTTTTTCATTTCGAATTCACCTTCCTCATAAAATTTCATTTACAAAAGATTGTCCATCTTGCAAATAGATGAACACCTATTAGTGTTTCCGGTGATTTGCGTTTGTTTCATGGAAATGTGCATTGTCAGTAACTTCCGCTCAATACACTGCGAATTTTAAATTTTCAAAAGGTAAATATCGAATTATTTGAATTTGAGAATTATGATAATTAAAATAACTATTGACAAATCGAAAACAAGCGCATATTATAGAGAATAAATAAAGCAAACCGATGAGCAAGAGAAGTACGTAAAAGCGATTGCAATCCAGAGAGCCGCTAGATGGTGGGAATGCGGCAGCATAGGTTTTACCGAATGGACTTGCGAGGGCAGCCCAAAATTCATTGTGAAGAGTAGGCGCTGACGGGAACCCTGTCCGTTATCAGTGGGGTACATATGTTGGTATGTAAAATGAGCGGGTGAATTTTCACCAATTTGGGTGGTATCGCAGAAGCAATTTAGGCTTTTGTCCCTTTACGGGGACAAAGGCCTTTTTTTATACCTATTTTTAAAAAGGAGTGAGTCAAATGCTGAAACCAACCTGTCGGCAGGCATGCGAGCTGGCAAACGAATATCGGGTAATTCCGGTCTGCAAAGAAATTTACGCGGACTTTATTACCCCGGTTGCCATGCTCCCAAAACTTGCCCGGCGCAGTCAGAAGTATTATTTGCTGGAAAGTATCGAAGGTGGCGAGCGATGGGGAAGGTACTCCTTTTTGGGTTTCAATCCGGTGGTGCATGTTACCTGCAAAAATCATACCGTTACCGTAAAAAGTGATTCAGCTGAAACCAAAACCGTTTACACGCAAAACCCAATGGATGTTATACGCGAGATTTTAGCCGAGTACAAATCTCCTCAATTACCGGAGATTCCGCCGTTTACCGGCGGATTTGTCGGATATTTTTCCTACGAGATGATTGGTTACGCCGAACCGGTCTTAAAGCTAAAAAAGAGTGATTTCCGCGATTTGGATTTGATGCTGTTTGATAAAGTGATTGCCTATGATCACTTGAAGCAAAAAATATCAGTGGTTGTCAACATGAAGGCGGAAAGCGGGGAACAGGGTTACCTAAAAGCGGAGCAGGAAATTGAACAAATTATTCAGATGATTACCGATTCCGCACCGTTCCCGACTGAACAGACGGATTCTGTGCCGGAATTCGCCTGCAATGTGACCAAAGAAGAATATTGCTCCATGGTGGAAAAAACCAAAGAGTACATTCGCAACGGCGATATTTTTCAGGGAGTAATTTCACGGCGGTTTGAGATAGAGTACAGATCCAGTCTTTTCAACACCTATCGTGTACTGCGCACCACAAACCCATCCCCCTACATGTTTTTTTTGCAGAATGACGACGTGCAGCTAGCGGGAACTTCACCCGAAACCTTAATTAAGCTCATTAACGGAAAACTTTCCACATTCCCGGTGGCGGGTTCCAGACCGCGCGGAAAAACGCAGGAGGAAGACGAAGAACTGGAGCGCGGATTGCTTGCGGACGATAAGGAGCTTGCCGAACACAACATGCTGGTGGATTTGGCACGAAACGATGTGGGCAGAATCGCCGAGTATTCTTCCGTAAAGGTAGAAGCGTATCAGGTCATTCACCGCTATTCCAAAATTATGCACATTGCGTCGATTGTCGGTGGAAAACTTCGACGAGAGAGGGATGCCTGTGATGCGATTGCGGCAATGCTTCCGGCAGGTACGCTTTCCGGCGCGCCGAAAGTCCGGGCGTGCCAGATTATTGATGAAGTGGAACCGCAGGCAAGGGGTATTTACGGCGGTGCGGTCGGGTACCTTGATTTTTCCGGCAATATGGATATGTGCATCGGCATTCGCATGGCGGTGAAAAAAGGAGACCGGGTATACGTTCAGGCAGGCGCCGGAATCGTGGCGGACAGTGTGCCCGAAACTGAATACGAGGAGTCCGCCAACAAAGCGATGGCGGTTATGCAGGCGATAAAACTGGCAAGTGAGGTGAATTCCTGATGGTTTTACTCATTGATAATTATGACAGCTTTTCCTACAATCTGGTTCAGCTTATCGGCGAATTCACGCAGGATATCCGTGTGGTGCGCAACGACGCGTTAACGGTGGAAGAAGCCGCGGCGCTTCATCCTTCTCAAATCGTCCTTTCACCGGGACCGGGCTTCCCGAAAGAAGCGGGCATCTGCGAAGAAATTGTTCAAAAAATGAAAGGTACGGTTCCAATCTTGGGCGTCTGCCTTGGGCATCAGGCAATCTGCGAAGCGTTCGGCGGAAAAATTGTTCACGCGAAAGAACTCATGCACGGTAAGCAGAGCAGTATCCACATTTCAAACGGCAGTCCCATTTTTAAGGGTTTGGCGCCGATTATTCCCGCCGCCCGTTACCATTCGCTGATTGCGGAACGTGATTCTCTGCCGGATGAGCTTTTGGTGATTGCCGAAGACGAAAAGCAGGAGGTCATGGCGGTGAAGCACCGAGACTTTGAACTGTACGGCCTGCAATTTCATCCCGAATCCATCTTAACGCCGCAGGGCGCGGCGATTATCCGAAATTTCTTGTTGATTAAATAATTATTTTGCATCTCTCCACGATACAGTTGCGTGCTTCCGCACGCTGACTGGAGGGGTGGGGGCGGCAAGCCGCCCCTTACGCTCCGATGGGGCGAAGGTTAGGATACGTTATATTTCATTACCCTTATTGTTTTAATTGGCGCTACTTCGATTTTGCCTATGAAATAGGCCAAAGTTAAATTTTGTAATGGGGCTTACGCTTAGCCATAATTTAAATTTATTGGAGGAAATTATGATGATTACAACTGCAATTCACAGTTTGATGGAGAAAGAGGAACTCTCCTATGAAACCGCCAAAGAGGTCATGAACGAAATCATGGATGGGAAAGCGACCAACGCGCAAATCAGTGCGTACCTTACCGCCCTGCGCATGAAGGGTGAAAACATTGAGGAAATCACCGGCAGTGCCGTCGCCATGCGCAGTCACTGTACCAAATTTGTCCCAGAAACCGATGTCCTTGACATTGTGGGTACCGGCGGCGACGAAGCATTCACCTTTAACATTTCCACTGTTTCGGCGTTCGTTGTTGCGGCGGCGGGTGTACCGGTCGCAAAGCACGGGAATCGCAGTGTTTCCAGTAAATGCGGCAGTGCGGATGTTCTGGATGCGCTGGGTGTGAAAATCGACCTGACCGCGGAACAGAGTGAAAAAATTCTAAAAGAGATCGGAATTTGCTTTTTGTATGCGCCGGTCTATCACGCTTCCATGAAATACGCCGCACCGGTCAGACGCGAAATCGGTGTCCGTACTATTTTTAATATTTTAGGGCCTCTCGCCAATCCGGCAAGCGCGAATTTGCAGCTTCTCGGCGTCTATGATGAAAATTTGGTGGAGCCGCTCGCGAAAGTACTCGCAAATCTTGGTGTAAAGCGCGCCATGGTAGTTCACGGGCACGACGGTCTGGATGAAATCTCCCTTTGCGGTTCTTCCACTGTGTGCGAGGTGAACGGCGGCAAGCTGAACAGCTTCTTTCTGGACCCCGCTCAGCTTGGGTTCCAGCCCTGCACCGCACAGGATTTGGTTGGCGGTGATCCCAAAGAAAACGCGCATATTGCCCTAGATATTCTTTCCGGCAAGCCGGGCGCAAAGCGGGATGTTGTTCTGCTGAATTCCGCCGTGTGCCTGTATATGGCAAACAGCAACATTACTTTGCGCGACTGTGTCAAGCTTGCGGCAGATACTATAGACAGCGGCAAGGCAATGGAAAAACTTCAGCGATTTATTCAGCTTTCCAACGAGGCGGCGGCATGATTCTCGATACAATCGCGCTTTCCACCAAAAGCAGAGTGGAGCGGGCAAAAGCACGGGTACCGTATACAAAGATGAAAGAAAAGGCTTTGTCCGCTCCGGTGGAATCGTCGTTCCGGTTTGAAAAGGCATTGCGAAAGAATGAGATTTCTTTTATCTGCGAGGTGAAAAAAGCATCGCCTTCTAAGGGGTTGATTGCGGAAGATTTTCCGTACCTTCAAATTGCGCGGGAATACGAATCGGCTGGCGCGGACGCAATTTCGGTGCTTACCGAGCCGGAGTTTTTTAAAGGAGATAACACCTATCTTTCCGAAATACGTCAGGAGGTCTCCGTTCCGGTACTGCGCAAGGATTTTACCGTTGACGATTATCAGATTTATGAAGCGAAAACACTCGGTGCCGACGCGGTTTTGCTGATTTGCGCACTTTTGGATACCGAAACGCTGAAACAATATCTTGCGGTCTGCGAAACATTAGGTTTGTCCGCTTTGGTAGAAGCACATACCAAGGAAGAGGTACAATCCGCTTTGCGGGCGGGCGCAAGGGTAATCGGCGTGAATAACCGCAATTTAAAAACCTTTGAAGTGGATATTTCCATCTGTACCAAGCTTCGTGCACTGGTTCCGTCCGATGTTGTGTTTGTGGCGGAAAGCGGAATAAAAACGCCGCGGGAAGTAGCTGCCCTCAAACAGGCAAATGTCAACGCGGTGCTCATCGGCGAAACGCTCATGCGCAGCCGGAATAAAAAGTCGGAACTGAGCCGGTTAAAAGGAGAAACCCAATGAAAACAAAAGTAAAAATCTGCGGCATGATTCGAATGGAGGATATTCAGGCGGCAAACGCTGCGTGTCCCGATTATGTCGGATTTGTATTTGCGAAAAGCCGCAGGCAGATTGATTTTGATACGGCGCTGCGTTTAAAAGCGGAACTGCGCGGCGAAATTCAGTCGGTTGGTGTATTCGTAAACGAAACAGTCGAAAAAATAGCCGCTCTCGTTCGGGAAAAGGTAATCGACGCGGTTCAGCTGCATGGATATGAGGACGCGGCCTATATAGAACGCCTTCGCGCAATGGCGAGGGTTCCTATAATTAAGGCGGTTCGGGTACAAAGTCCGGAACAGATTCAGTATTATGCAAAACTGCCGTGTGATTATTTACTGCTTGATACGTATGTAAAAGGCGAATGGGGCGGCAGCGGAAAAAGCTTTGACTGGAGCGTTATCCCGAAACTGCAAAAGCCTTATTTTCTGGCGGGCGGCTTGAACCCGCAGAACGTTACGGATGCCGTCACCGCTCTGCACCCCTATTGCGTGGATGTCAGCAGCGGGGTGGAAACCGACGGCAGTAAGGACAGCGGAAAAATGGACGAATTTGTGAAACGAGTTAGGAGCGTGAGATAAATGGCAAACGGAAGATTCGGCTTGTACGGCGGCCAGTATATTCCCGAAACGCTGATGAACGCGGTCATCGAACTGGAAGAAGCCTATGAGCATTACAAAAACGACACGAAGTTTAATCAGGAGTTAAATGAGCTGCTTGCGAACTACGCAGGGCGCCCGTCTCTGCTGTATTACGCGGAGAAAATGACGAGGGACTTGTGCGGTGCTAAAATCTATTTAAAGCGTGAAGATTTAAACCATACCGGTTCTCATAAAATCAACAACGTGCTGGGGCAGGTGCTCCTAGCAAAGAAGATGGGCAAAACAAGGGTAATTGCTGAAACCGGAGCCGGTCAGCACGGGGTTGCCACCGCTACCGCTGCCGCGCTGATGGGCATGGAATGTGAAATCTTTATGGGCAAAGAGGATACTGACCGTCAGGCGCTGAATGTTTACCGGATGGAACTGCTCGGTGCGAAGGTGCATGCGGTGACGAGCGGTACGCAAACCCTAAAAGACGCGGTCAACGAAACCATGCGTGAATGGACTTCCCGTATATCGGATACCCACTATGTGCTTGGTTCGGTTATGGGGCCGCACCCGTTCCCCATGATTGTGCGCGACTTTCAGAAAATTATCGGCAAGGAAGTCCGCAGTCAGCTCATGGAACGCGAAGGAAGACTGCCGAGCGCGGTAATTGCCTGTGTGGGCGGCGGTAGCAACGCTATGGGCATTTTTTATGACTTTATTAAGGAAAAAGATGTGCGGTTAATCGGCTGTGAAGCTGCCGGACATGGTGCTGATACCGACAAAAACGCTGCTACCATCGCAAACGGAAGTGTGGGTATTTTTCACGGCATGAAGTCCTATTTCTGTCAGGATGAATATGGGCAAATCGCCCCGGTTTATTCTATTTCAGCTGGACTGGATTATCCGGGAATCGGGCCGGAACACGCCCAATTACACGACAGCGGGCGCGCCGAGTATGTGCCGATTACCGACAAAGAGGCCGTTGACGCGTTTGAGTACCTTTCGCAAACCGAGGGAATTATTCCGGCGATTGAAAGTGCCCACGCGGTAGCTTATGCCCGCAAACTCGCGCCGCAGATGAAACCGGACGAAATCATCGTGGTGAATATTTCCGGCAGGGGCGACAAAGACGTTGCGGCGATTGCACGCTACAGGGGGGTGGATATCCATGATTGATATTCAAAGCGTCTTTCTAAAAGGCAAAGCGTTTATTCCGTTCTTAACGGCGGGTGACCCGAACTTAGAAATGACGGAACGGCTCATTGTAGCAATGGAGCAGGCAGGGGCGGATCTTATCGAAATTGGCATTCCATTTTCTGATCCGGTAGCGGAGGGCGAAGCGATTCAGGGCGCGGATATGCGCGCACTTGCAGCCGGCACGACTACCGACAAAATTTTTGAAATGGTCAGCCGCGTGAGAGAGCGGGTAAACATTCCGCTTCTGTTCATGACTTATATCAATCCGGTTTTCACCTATGGCACCGAGCGATTTGTCAAAAAATGCGCGGAATGCGGAATCAGCGGACTTATCGTTCCCGATTTGCCGTTTGAAGAGAAAGAGGAAGTGCTGCCGTGCTGTGATGAATACGGGGTAACGCTCATTTCCATGATTGCGCCGACTTCTCATGAGCGCATTGCAAAAATTGCCGCGCAGTCAAAAGGCTTTGTCTACTGTGTTTCCTCACTGGGGGTAACCGGAGTCCGCAGCAAAATTACAACCGATATCGGCGAAATGGTGGCACTTGTAAAGCAATCAACGGATACACCTTGCGCCATTGGGTTCGGTATTTCCACCCCGCAGCAGGCGGCGCAGATGGCTCAGTCAGCAGACGGTGTTATCGTCGGCAGCGCGATTGTCAAACTGATTGCGCAGTACGGCGCACAAAGTGTTCAGCCGGTATCGGACTATGTAAAGTCCATGAAACAGGAGATTCTCTAGTATCATAGGAATAAACAAAGCAGCAAGGACGGATAGATTTCGCCCTTGCTGCTTTTTTTATCTATAGAGGAAACTTGTATGTACTTACCTCTCCGGCTACGTTCAGCAGTGCCGTGAATTTTCAGCTTTTTTAAAATTTTATGCACTGGCGGAGCGAGAA
The DNA here is from genome assembly GCA_023458755.1 of Bacillota bacterium. GTDB lineage: Bacteria > Bacillota > Clostridia > Oscillospirales > Acutalibacteraceae > JAEWYE01. The sequence continues at coordinate 71,694 of JAEWYE010000019.1, forward strand.
GGGCAGCTTTAGACTGCCAGAATTAATTTCCGGTTTTTAATTAAAATTTTCCTGTTTATATTTACATCCTGTTCATAATGTATTATACTAATGTAAAATCCGAACAAGGCAAAATGAGGAGACATATTTCATGATAACAAAGAATCAGTTTGGGGTTCTGTATGAATTACATAAAAACAACGTGCAGACGCAAAGGCAAATTGCTGCGGGAACCGGTTTGGCATTAAGTATTGTAAATGAGGCCATACATATGCTAACAAATTTGGGGTATATCGAGGGCTATCATCTGACAAGTCAAGGTGCCGCTGAATTGGATAATTACAAGGTCAATAACGCGATTATCATGGCAGCTGGTCTTTCTTCGCGTTTTGCACCTCTGTCTTATGAAAAACCAAAAGGACTTCTCAAAGTAAAAGGGGAAGTCTTAATTGAAAGGCAGATTCGTCAGCTTCATGAGGCTGGAATCAATGACATCACGGTCGTAATCGGTTATATGAAGGAAGAATTTTTCTATTTGGAGGAAAAGTGCAGCGTAAAGCTTGTAATTAACGAGGAATATTCCAAGCGTAATAATAACTCAACACTTTATTTGGTGAGAAAAAAGTTAGCAAATACCTATATTTGCTCTTCCGATAACTATTTTGTAGAGAATGTGTTTGCTTCGCATGTATATGACTCCTATTATTCTGCGGTTTATGAAAAAGGAGAAACTGACGAATATTGTATGAAAATAGGCAGAAAAGGCCGCATTGATGATGTAACAATCGGCGGATCGGATTCTTGGATTATGCTTGGACATGCCTATTTCTCAAAGGCTTTTTCTCAACGTTTTGTCAATATTCTTGAGGAAGTGTATCGGTTGCCCGAAACTGCAGCTATGTTATGGGAAGATATTTACATAAAGCATATCAACGAGCTGGATATGTATATTCAAAAGAATGACACGCAAAAAGTATTGGAATTTGATTCACTGGATGACCTTCGAACATTCGACAGCAAATACATTAATAATACCGACAGTAAAATACTGGGTAATATCTGCAAAGTTTTAAAATGCAATGAACAGGATGTTACCAATTTTATTCCGATAAAAAAAGGACTTACCAATACATCGTTTTTGTTTACCTGTAACGGTCAAAAGTACATTTACCGTCATCCCGGCGCTGGCACGCAGGAGATTATCAACCGAAAGAGCGAAGCATTTTCCATGTCGGTTGCACAAAAACTGAATCTGGATGACACCTATATTTATATGAGCCCGAACGAGGGATGGAAAATTTCGAAATACATTGAAAATGCAGCGGATATGGATTACCACAAGGATGCAGATGTAGCAAGTGCTTTGAAACTTCTGCATACACTGCACGAAAGCGCAGTTGTTTCCGAGTTCGATTTCAATGTGTATTCAGAAACGAAAAAGATGATAAAAATTGTATTAGCTGAAAAAGGCCATTCCATCAATGGGTTTGATGAGCTGCTTGAACTGATCAAGAGCCTTTATCAATATGTGGAAAAGGATGGCTTTCCAAAAACGTTATGCCATAACGATTGTTTTGACCGTAACTTCCTAAAGAGCGAAGATAAAATGTATCTCATCGATTGGGAATATTCCGGAAATGCAGATCCGGCAGGAGATTTGGGTACCTTTATCTGCTGCTCTGACTATACGTTTGATGAAGCGATTCAAGTACTGGAAACTTATTTTGGCAGACAAATGACAAACCAGGAATCTCGGCATTATACCGCCTATATCGCGATTTCCTCTTTTTACTGGTATGTTTGGGCACTGTATAAAGAAAGCAAGGGCGAAATCATCGGGGAATATCTATATATTTGGTATCGCTATGCAAATTCCTATGGAAAAATGGCGTTGGAATCTTATAAGAATGAGCAAGTTTAATGCTCATACCCAATTGCTTCTAAAATAAAATGAGTGAGGATGTTTACGATGCAGTCAACACAAACAAAACAGATGGACTCAGTGGAGTCGGAAAGCGAAAATCAGGTTCTCGCCAAGTACAGTTACAAGCAGGAACTCAAGAGAACAATTAAATTGTTCGGTTCTTTTGCGGTTGCTTTTTCCGTCATTTCACTTACTACCGGAATCTTTCAGAATTTTGGTTTTGTCCTAACGACGGTGGGCCCGATTGGCATGTGGACCTTTCCGATTGTCGGTTTGGGCTCTTTAATTGTTGCTCTTGTGCTTTCTGAAATTTCAACCATTGTCCCGGTTACGGGCCAATGCTACACATGGGTTAGCAAGTTGGTGAATCCCGGTGTCGGCTGGCTTGTGGGGTGGATTAATTTCTGCTACACATTAGTGATTCTGCCTTCTGTAGATGCTGCGTTAGGGCCGATTCTTGCCATGATTTTTGACGTGCCCCTTACCCAGCAGTTCCAAGTTACGGTAGCAATCATCGCTATTACCATTCAAGTGCTTCTCAATATTTTCAGTGTTAAGCTGTCCACACACATAAACAATGCGGCTGTTGTCACGGAGTCCGGCGGAATACTGGTCCTCACAATTGTTTTGGTAATTGCCGCGCTCAATAATCATCAGCCTATTTCAAATATGGTGGCTGTAAACGCCCAATTGAACGGGCAGTCTTTGTTTACCCCAATCTTAATGTCATTCCTCATGGGCTTCTATACGCTGGTTGCTTTTGAAAGCGCTGCAAATATGAGCGACGAAACACAAGCCGCTTCTAAGAATGTTCCAAAAGCAATGCTCTTGGCGGTTGGTCTCAGCACTCTGTTCGGAACATTGTTCCTTGCAGCTGCCACATGGTCGATTAAAGACCTTTCCGCTGTTGAAAAATCAAGCACACCTCTGCCTTTGGTTATCGAATCCAACCTTGGCAGCGTAGTAGGAAAACTGTTCTTAATTGTTGTCTTTGTTTCCATCTTTGCCTGCGGACTTATTTCTCTAACCAATTCGTCCAGAACGATTTATGCCATGTCCCGTGACGATGTATTCTTCTTGAGCAAAGTATTTAAGAAAATCAATCCGAAAACTTCCACTCCAATCTTTGCCTGCATTTTTGTGTGGGTTGCCGGAGTTATTTTCTTAAGCATTACAACTCCAACTGTTCTTGCAGTTGCATCTGCAGCTATGCCGAGCCTTTATTATATAATTACAATTATCAGCTATATGACGGTTCGCAGTAAGCAGCAATTTCCGCCTCACCATTTTAATTTAAAAAAATTGGGCATTCCGGTCATGGTGATTGCGCTTATTTGGCTGTTCTTTGGCCTCAGTATTCTTTCTATACCGGAACAGTTCCGTGGGGGAACCATCGTTAATATCAGTTTGTGTGCAGTCGGAATTGTTTTGTATCTTATCCATTTTCGCAAAAAAGTTAAAAATCATACATCAAAATAAAAAAACAAGCGATTCTTTGAATCAATAAGAATAAACAAAGCAGCAAGGGCGGATAGATTTCGTTGTTGCTGCTTTGTTTTATTTATATTAGATTTTAATTTTTAATTTTCAGTTTTTGTTAAAAATCAAAATCAAATTGGCAAAACAAGTCAGGTGTTTTTTACAAAGCCGGATAAATACTATATTCAGAATGTTTTTTAATAGGATTTTGAGTTATAAGGAGTTTATGAATATGGCAAGTTATACGGGTGTTGTAAAATGGTTTGACAATGAACGTGGTTACGGCTTTATTTCCTGCAACGGCGGACAGGATATCTTTCTGCACCATGCGCAGGTAAAGGAAAAAGGTACGGATAAAGATATTCACGAAGGGGAAGAAGTCAGCTTTGATATTATTCAGGATAAAAAGGGACCCTCTGCGGTAAACGTTCAAAAAATATAATCGTGCCGAGGTGCAAATTTCGGCAGAATGAGGTTGTTATGTATATTTTTCAAAAATCTGAGCCGGGAGTTTGGACGGTGGGTTACTTCACATCATCCGGTGAATGGAAAACGGAGTGCGAATGTACCAGCGCGGCGGATGCCTCTCAGCGCGCCCATTGGCTGAACGGCGGTCACGACAAGGAAGACCTTGAACCCACCAGTGACCGCCGTGATGATCTAGTTCATTAATGCAAAAAAATATCCTCCGTTAGCCAGTTATAGGCCGACGGAGGATATTTTTAAATGGATTGTGCGCAGGAGGGTATTGAAAAAGTCCCACAGCTTGCCATGGGTAGACTTATAAGCATAGATCATACTGAGATATTATTTTTTGGAGGAAGCCAATGTGTGCTTTATCCCAATATAAAACTTCGCCATTTTTCGCATACAGTTGTGGCAGATATAATGACCGTGAAAGGTTGTAAGGTCTTCAATACTGTTGCAGAGCATACAGGCGGATTCATATCTTTTTAAGATGATGCTGTCGTCGTCACCGACAAATACTTCAAGGGGCTCGCTGTTATCAATGTCAAAGGTTGACCGCAGCTCTTTTGGTAATACCACACGTCCCAAATCATCAATTTTTCTTACGATTCCGGTAGATTCCATTTTATGACCATCCTTTCTTAGAGGCGGGAATGTTTTGTCCTTTTGTTATACACAGACATTCTTTGTCTAGTATCGTCCTATAATAAATACGACAAATTCTGACATAATTTTGGGGTATATACGAAAATATTTTAATTATTAATTTTCAGTCTTTTGGAAAATAATAATGATAGAAAAGTAGAAAGGCTGTGAGTTAATTGTCAGAAGTAAAAAATCCCTATCAAAACGCCCCCGCCGCCACGCCAACCGGTTTTCCTCCGCAGCATCAGGAAAAACAGCCCGGCTCCCAGCAGCAGATGAATCCCGTTCCGGTAACCGATAACCCCGCGTACCACGGCTCGGGAAAATTGGCAAACCGTGTTGCGGTCATTACCGGCGGAGACAGCGGAATCGGGCAGGCTGTAGCAGCCGCGTTTGCAAAAGAAGGGGCGGATGTCATCATTGCATTTTTGAATGAGCAGGAGGACGCGGCAAAAACGGTTCAAATGGTGGAAGCGGCAGGCAAACGCTGTGTCACTGTGCCATGTGACTTAAGACAGGAAGCTGCCGCACAGCAGGTCACCGAAATCGCTATGCGCGAGTTCGGTCACATAGATGTGCTGGTGAATAATATTGCGGTACAGTATCCGCAGACTAAAATAGAGGATATCAGCGCGCAGCAGCTCAATGATACGTTTGCCACCAATATTATCAGCTTTTTCTATGTGACAAAGGCGGTAATGCCGCATTTAAAAACGGGATGTTCCATCATCAATACCACTTCGGTCACCGCCTATGAGGGCAGCAAAGACCTGATGGATTATTCCGCTACCAAGGGGGCCATCGTTTCTTTTTCCCGTTCGCTCGCTCTGTCGGTTGCACCGAATGGAATTCGCGTAAACGCGGTAGCGCCCGGCCCGGTTTGGACACCGCTGATTCCCGCCAGTTTTGATGCGCAGAAAGTGGCGACCTTTGGGCAGGATGTTCCCTTTGCGCGCTCGGCGCAGCCGTTTGAAATTGCCCCGGCTTACGTGTACCTTGCCAGCGATGATTCCGCGTTTGTTACCGGTCAGGTCATTCATGTCAACGGCGGCAAAATTACGGGTTCCTGATTGATAATAAATTACTTTTACAATGCTGAAATTGCGTGTATAATCATAGTTAAGGTGATTAGTATGAAAGGCAAAATAATTTCAAGTTTAGCAGATCATAGCGGCAAGCTGGTTTGGGTGGAGTTTGAAAATCCGGATGAAGTCAGCTGCGCAAATTGCGGTGCCTGCGGTTCCTGTGATGACGAAGCACATCTTTATATCAGCGGCGTATACCGTGTAAAAGGGCATTTTCTTGTTTCCGCTGCGGATGAAACCGTCACGTACCATGAGTTCACTCCGCGTATCGTCTCAATTTATGAGTGGCAGGAATAGCGATATCCGCAAAAAATCCCGCAGGGTGCATAGTCAGTTAACTTTGAAAATAAGACCAATCTACAAACATAAAATCCATATATCAAAGATTTTACGCTTGTTTCTTGGATGTTTTCTAAAGCTAACTGACTATAAAATGTACCCTACGGGATTCTTTGTATCAGAGCAAAAAAAGTGCGCCCCGAAAGGCGCACTAAAATCATCGATTTTAAATTGTAGCAGAAAGATTATGATCTGCTTGCTGCAAAGCATTCGCTGCAGTATACAGGACGGTCTTCTCTCGGCTTAAACGGAACTTTGCAAGTTTTTCCGCAATTTGCACAAACTGCATCAAACATCTCACGGGTACCGTTGGAATTTCCGCCTCTAGCGTTTTTACGAGCGTCGCGGCAGGCTTTGCAGCGTTGTGGTTCATTTGTGAAACCCTTAGATGCATAAAATTCTTGCTCGCTTGCTGTAAATTCGAATTCGGCTCCGCAGTCTTTGCAAATTAAAATTTTGTCTTCGTACATGTAGTAATATACCTCGATTATAAAATATATGCTAAACCTTATAGTCAAGCACTATAGCTAAGTATACAGGAAATCTCTTTAACTGTCAAGAATAATATTTTAAAAGTTCAAGCCCGTTTCCGGCGTATTGCGTTTACCGGAAACGGGCTTGCGGCAGTTTTTTCGGATTTTTTGCAGTGCACGATTTTGATTGAGCAAATTCGTACTATTATTAGTATAAAGAATTCATGTGTAGGTTATGTGAAGATTCTTTAAATAATAAAAGAAAATTTTCGGACAGTGTGTTACAAAAGCACGTTTTTAATTAAAAGCGATATGGAGCCGTCCGGATTGTTAATGAATTCCAGCGAGTCCATATTGTTGTACTGGCTTACCGGAATTTTGATTTCCACTCCGGTAGATGTTTTCAGCGACTGCTTTTCGAGCCTTCGTGCGGCGCCGGGCGAAACGCGCACCGTGTCCGTTACGTCAATGTTTTTCGCTTTCAGTTCTTCTAAAAACTCCTGTTTTACCGCATGGGAGTCGCCGTAAAAATGGTTGCAGAGGTCTTCTACCGTCGCTTCGCTTTCTTCCATCGCCTGGTCGCACAGCACCTCAGCCACGTGTGTTTCCACTTCTTTGTCATTGTCATAATATCTTTCGTTGATGGCTTTGGCGGCCTTGGTGATTTCCGTTAGCTTTTGTTTGGCGGAAATGCTGCTGGAACACTCCAAAAACGCGGCAGAAAGGTAAAAGTCCTTTTTGTCGTCAATCTCGTACTTTTTTTCAATCAACTTAATCGACCAGTCGTCCAGATTGATAAGGGCGGCTTCGTCGCATTTGCCTTTTGGTGAGGCCAGAACGGTTCTTTGTTTAATAATAGAGTTGCTCTTGCGGCCGTCCGCGTTCTCAAAATAATGAATATACGATTCGCGGTAATTCATCTTTTCAAAGAATAAATAGGTGCTTCCGTCGATGACGGCATTTAAAAAGATTACGTCCGCCGAAGGAATGGACGGGTTTTGCTTCATGAGTTCGAACAGGCGCTGCGCCAGCTTTTGTGTCAGGGGCACGAAGTTGCCCATCTCCGCCTGAACCGTGTGCGGAAAACCGGAGTTTTCCGTGAACGCGCAGCATTTAAAATCGTCACTACTCAAAAATTTATCCAGCCGGAAAAGCAAAAATTCTTTGGTATCGTCGGTCAGCTCCAAACAGACATCCGACAGAATCGGCAGGTCGATGTTGGTATCCAGAACGTGCAGAATGGCTTGGTCAATATGTATATCCATACGGCAGGTATCCCCTTATGTGTTTTTCACCATTTTAGCACATGGGCGGGGAATATTCAAAGCGGAATTTTTGCGCGGAGTTTTGGAGTACGGTTAAAGAGCACGCAGACAAAATTTTGCCGCGTCGGCATCAAGTTTGTTTACATATAGATAAGCAGGGCTGCCGTTTTGGTTTGTCAGCAAGAGCGTACCAAAGTTGCCGTAGCGGAATTTATATTTAATATTGTTCGCACTGAGGATATCCATCGCTTTATTCAGCGTATCGGTGGAGTATCCCATGTAAACCTCTCTGCGGTTCCAAAATGCAATCATAAAGCAAACCCCTTACGTGTTTTATTTTCTTTTATTATAATATATGAAATTGTAATATTCAAGATAGGAGAATTATTTTTATTTTTCCGCGGAAATGGAAGGTTTTGTATTGAATTTGTCGAAAAATCGTTGTAAGATGGAAAAAGGAATAATTCGGTTGCCGCTCTTTGCAACAGTTGCGCGCTCCCGCGCGCAGGGGTGGGGGTGAGGGCGGCAAGCCGCCCTTTTCGCTCCGCTGGGGCGAGGTCGCATTAATTTAGTTTAGAGCGGGGTATTGGTAAGTTTTGTATTGATTTTGTCGAAGTAATGTGTTAAATTTATTACCAAGAAAGAAATTGCTATGCCATGTGCATGATTTTTATACATATTAGTGCGGATGCAATATATAAAAATAGTATTATTCTAATCAATCTCGTTTTGATTTTACTTGTAAAAGTAAGATTATTTTAATTATTGAGCAATTTCTTTCTTCTATTTTGATGGTTGAATATGGGGTGAATTAATTATGTATAATGCAAATGCGAGTTACAAGGAAAAAATATCTAGAAAAATGTTTATAACATATAAAACAAGAATTAATACGGCGGAAAGATTGAGAAAGAATGATAATCTTATCCAATTTATAAATATATATTATTCGCTTTTTTTAACAGCACTATCCATTTATAGTATAAAGCATGGTTCAGATACATTGTCCATTATGATAACAATCTCGTCAACTATTCTTTTAGTATCAGTCGTATTTTTAGGTTCAAAACAATATGGTAAGCGAGCACGGGAGTTAAAAAATAATTATATACAAATAGATGTATTACGGCAATCTTTAGAGACAATTGATGATAATGACATAGAGCAAATTAGTAAAATAAATGATAATTATGCTGAACTCTTGAACAATACTGAAAATCATAGCGAATTTGACTATTATGCTGCAATCAGTAGTATGGATGACGAAAAGCTTCAAAAAGAACAAATTGTTAAATATGGACTGTATATAATATATACTAAAATTATCGTTATATTTTTAATTGTACTTCCTTTCCTTTTAAAATTGGTTGTTAATTTATTTGAAAATCTTTTTACATTTTAAGAGGAAAATAAATATGGATGAATTATTTAATTCAGTATTCGATAAGGAAAATTTACAAAAGATTTATTATGAAAAAATGATGGATTGTCATTGCACGCCTGGCATTGATAATATTAATTCTAAACTTTTTCAAAGTAATATTGAAAATAATACTGTGCTGGTTAATAAAAAAATATGTGCTGGTACTTATAAATTTACAAAATACAAGCAACAACTTATATTAAAAGGAGAAGGTAAACCACCACGAGCAATTTGTATTGCAACAATACGTGATAGATTAGCTATGCGTGCATTGAATAGTTATATTAGAGAAATTTATAAGAATGATGTTGATACTTCTCTTTTGCATTCAAAGATTAATGATATTAAAACTAATATTCAAAACTATAATAGTTATATAAAATTAGATATTAAACGTTTTTATAGTAGTATTAATCATGAAAAACTGATGAATCAACTAAAAAAGAAGATAGATAATGAGCTAGTATTAGACTTAATATTAAAAGCAATAACGACATGTGCAGTGCCGGTTCCATTTAATTCAAAAAATATTAAAATAGAGCGTAAAAAAATTGGAATTCCTGAAGGACTTTCTATTTCAAATGTTTTGGCTGATATTTATTTAATTGATATAGACAATTATTTTATAAATAATAAGAATATTTTTTATATAAGATATGTTGATGATATATTATTGCTATGTGATTACAGTAATTTGGAAGCATTGAAATCTGAGATTAAAGAAATGCTTTCCAATCTTGATTTAACAGTAAATGAAAAAGCTGATGATGGTGATATATCAAATAGCTTTACTTACTTAGGGTATAAATTTGATGGTAAGGTGGTAAGTGTTAGAAGTAGCTCCATAGATAAATATGAGCATTCAATCGAAAAGTTATTTATAAATTATAAGAGATTAAACAATCCAGAATTATTTTTGTGGAAATTAAATCTGAAGATTTCAGGCTGTGTTTATAATAATAGAAAATACGGTTGGTTGTTCTTCTATTCACAATTAACAGACGAAAAATTGTTGCATCATTTAGATTGGTATGTTAAGCATTTAATGGTTCGTTTTGGAGTCAAAGATATAGATGAATCTAAAATTAAGAAATTTGTGAAGTCTTATTATGAGATTAATTATAATCTTCAGCAATCAACATATTTAATTAATTTGAACAGTTATAGTAACGAAGATCGAGTAAATATAATTTCAAAAATTTATAAAAAGACCGTTCACAATGCGGACGATATTTTTGAAGTACTGAAAGTTTTTAATGAGATAGTTTTTAAAGATATAAAAGATTTAGAAGAAGATATTCAATTTTTCTCATAATGTAACTTTATGAAATATCGCTGCTTGAATAATTTCACCTCCCGCCCAGACCAATCGGTTGCCACGGGAGGTGATTTTTTATGTAAACTTTGTGTTATGCACCATTTCCACCACCCCGTAATATACTTGAATGAAAGCATTTTGCATACTTCATTCATTTTTATAATTACGGGGAAAGGTTGGTCACCATGTCATTTGGATTGGCGTTGGCCGGCGGTGGGACAAGGGGAGCGGTTCATGTGGGCGTATTGCTTGCGCTCGAAGAAGCCGAACTGTACCCCACTTCAATTGCGGGCACAAGCGCGGGCAGCATTGTCGCCGGTCTTTACGCGACGGGCACTTCGCCGCAGTCGCTCAAAGAGATTGTGCTGGACTTGTCAAAACGCGGATTTTATTACTGCGATATTGATATTGCGGGAATTTTAAAAGTATTGCCGAAGTTTATCATTCAGCATAAGGTTACGCTATCGGGATTACTAAAAGGCGACCGTCTGGAACAGCTTTTCTGTGAGCATACGGACGGCAAGATGATGAAAGACACCAATCTGCGCACGATTATTCCGGCGGTTGACCTTATCAGCGGCGACACAATCGCGTACACGAATTCGCTCGACAACGTACAGTCGATCGAGCGCGTGCAGTGGAAAACGGATATGCCGGTCTGTCAGGCGATGCGCGCAAGCTCGGCGGTTCCCGCTGTGTTTCAGCCGAAATGCAGGGACGGCATGTGCCTTGTGGACGGCGGCTTAACCGATGTTCTGCCGGTGGATTTATTAATCGCGGCGGGCGAGGAAAATGTTCTGGCGGTGGATATCGGCGACCAGTATGAAAAGCCGAAGCACAACAATATCATCGACATTTCCACTCACTCGCTCTCCATTATGGGTACGCGCCTGAAAGAGAGCCATTCGCGGGGCGAGAAGCTGCTGCTGCACCCAAATCTGCCCGAAGATTCCGGCCTTTTAACCTTCGACGAGATGGAAGAGTGCATGCAGATTGGTTATGAAACGACCAAAGAGTCGATTTCCGCTATCCGGGCAATTTTCACATGACTATTCCGCCGGTGTGAAAGATATTCTCGGCATGTTGCTGTAATTCCTCTACCGTCGAGATATCTCCGGCGTTTCGGCTCAGCGCAAGCTGGGTGTCAATCGGCAGGCTTTGGTAATACTGCCGCGCGGTTTCACTGGTTTCAAGCAGATCGGTTAAATTCTGTATACCGGGCATAATTATCACCTCAAACACAGTATGGGCAGTTTTTTGCCGGATTATCACCAACGGAAAATTATCTTGCGTGGCAGTTTGCTTTTGTTAAAAAGTCTACGTACCGGTGAAGCTGCTCCGGCGTTTTTATGGTATCATTCTCCTGGTGCACAGTCATCTGAATGCGCACGGGCAAAGAGAGAAAAAACGACCGCGCGTCGCTGTCTTCCGTCAGCAGGGTGTGTAAATTGTGTAAATCACTGTGCATAATCGTACCTCCGCATGTATTTCTGCTGATAGTTTTCACAATCTATGTTAAAATATAGGGGAAGAATCGAAAAAAGATTGGAAAACAGCGGGAGGAAACAATATGCAGGTGTTTTTGCCGTATGCGCAGGATTTTGAAAAATCCGCGCATAGTCTGGATGATGTTCGGCTCAGCAAACAGATTGTGGAGCTGTGCCAGATTTTGACTACGCAATATAATATGCGGCACTCGCAAACAGCGGTCATCGGCTACGCGAATCATCCGATTGTTCGGCAGTATGATACTCCTGCCGGAACCGTTTTTTTGCTGGATTACGGTTTCGTCCTTTGCAAAGAATTTCAGTTTCGCTTCGGCAAAACTCATCAGGGGCAGTTCACGCTGCTGGGGTTAAAAATGGCTTATGGCGCGCTGGAACCGCCGGAATCTTGTAATTCTCCCGCAGTTTATGTGAAAGGCCAGCGGGGAAACGGTCAGGTCATTACATCGAAAAATATATCGGCTCTTTACCAAAAGCTCTTGTCCGAAAAATGGGCAAACGAAACCCCAAAATGGACGCGCCGCGAAAAACCCGTATTCTACAAAAAGAACACCTCTCCAAACGGATAATCCGAAAGGAGAGGTGTTCTGCGTTAAGTAAGACCGGGCGGAGTCTGGACCCCGCCCTTACAGGGTAAATACGCATGCATAAAGCATGTTTTTATTAAAAAAGTATTTGCCCTGTCGAAAGTTAGTATGAGCATGGAATGGCGTTCTATTCATTTCGCTTTTTGGTATTTTTTGTGATTTATAAATCAAATCAAAACTTTTTATGTAGATTCGTATTAGCGCCTCATGCGGCTGTATACCGGTGAACGGCACGCCAAATAGTTCTGCTCCGCCTGCCTCCAGTTGATGATGTTGAACCAGTTGTCGATATAATCGGCACGCTTGTTTTGATATTTCAGGTAATAGGCGTGCTCCCATACATCAATAAGCAGAATGGGGCAGTATCCCTGCGGCAGTACGGTATCCTGATTTGCGGTATTCACGATTTTTAACTGCCGCTGCGGCGTCATTACCAGCCATGCCCAGCCCGAACCGAACTGGCTAAGCGCGCTCTTTTTCAGCTGTGACTTAAATTCCTCATAACTGCCGAAGGTTTTGTCAATCGCTTTTGCCAGGCCGCTGTCGGCCAGATATTTGCTTTCGGCGGTGGGCGCCATGCCGTTAAAATAAAAATTATGATTATAAACACCGCCTGCGTTGTTTTTCACGGCTGTTTGAATGTCCCTTGGAAGACGGGTGATATTCATCAGCAATTTTCGCAAATTCCAAGATTGGTACAAAGGGTAGGCTGCAAGGGCAGCGTTTAAGTTATCCACATATGTTTTCAAATGCCGGTTATGATGAATGTTTACCGTTTTTGTGTCGATATTCGGTTCCAGCGTTTCAAATCCATAGGGCAGCGGTTCCAGTTCAAACGGGTAGTGATTATCCAAACGCATCAGTCCTTTCATGCTTGCTGTGCCCGTAATACGGACTCCATCGGAGTTTCCCCTTTTACCTGTTTGAAATCCGTATGATTGTTATTGGTAGATTATATTAAACGGCATGAAAATATAGTCATAAAACTGTGGACCGCAGCAAGAATATTCCCCGCTTTTTGAAAGATGCGCCAATCATGGCTTTTTGATTTACGAATACTTGAAATTAATGAGAAAAAGGTATTTACATTTATTGCCAATTAGTGATAGAATAAAATCATACAAATTATCTTTATCCAATCAAATAAATACGCATTTAGCAAATCAATAATTGTTTGGACTATGCTTAGGTTTATTTTTTAAAAATAAAATCCATTGGGGTTGATGAAAATCGTTCAGACAGAAAATATCCGTATGATTCTAAATGACAGCGACTGCGGGGATAAGGTCTATCTTACATTCACCGTCCACTGCGGTTTTTGCTGCCGTGCGGTTTATTTTCCGGATACGGATGAACTGCGCGAAGCGAATCAGGCATTCCCCAATACGTTTGCGCATTACATAACAGATTATTATTTGCAGAACTTTCAAAAGAGCCTGACAACCGAAATTTTCCGCAGTACGATTTCTTTCGTTTTACAAACGGATACGAAAAATGTCTTTCAGGATATGGAGCGGATTCATTCGGTTTTATTCGATTTGCAGCCGGAGGAAAGCCTGTTTGAAACAGCAAAGGAGAAAACCATCCTGTCGTTCACGGCAAAGTATAAGGATGTGAAATTCCGCGCCCTTTATAAAATGCTGGAGTTTTCGGAAAGCGGCAAGTCGTTCCATTATACCAAGCTGGCAAAGGATATGCAGGAACTGGATTACAAAACCTTTTGCAACAGTATGGATTTGTTTGTTCGGCCGGAACACAGCGTTCTGTTCCTCGCGGGGGATGCCTCCGGTTTGCTGCCGCTGCCGGAGCTGAACCTGAAAAAGCGGGAAACAAACGGTGATGCTCCGCTCTTTGTGTTCCAAGAAAAAGATGTTACTCTGCAAACCGACTGCCATTTTGTAAAGCCGGATATGGAAGACTATCGCATGGCGTGCGTAAAATTTTTCTTTGCGAACAGCCAAATTTCCCAGACGGAGCGTTATTTCCTGCTGAGTATGCTTGCTGGGTTGATGCTTCAAACGGACTATGATGTAAATGTTGACGCCGCTGACGCGAGCATTCTCTATTGGAACCGCCAGCCGGAAGAGTTTAAATACCGAATACCGGATTTTCTTAAAAACGATGAGACTGAGACATGCAGAAAGCGTCTGCTTGCTTCTCTTAATCATACAATGGAAAACAATCCGCAAAGATTTTATGCACAGTGGGGCAATCTGCTGATGAACGGTATTGAACTTCATGGATACCTTCATCTTTTAGAAACCGGTACCGGGCAAACCCTGCTGGATTTGTACGAAAAATCAGACCTTTTTGTACGGGAAGCCCAGATTATTCTTCAAAATGTGGTGGAGGGTAAGCAATGAGCAATGTGATTATTAATCCGGCGGAGCTGGAAAAAGAAGCAGCTTCTTACGAGAAAACCGCCAAAGCGACAGCAGCAGAAAAATGCCCTGCGGAAACGCTTCAAACCAATATCTCCGGCATGAAAAAATACTTGGAGTGTCTGCAAAGCTTTCAGAAAACGGTGACTGCATTTTCCGAAATGTCCGTTAAAGACGCGAAAAATCTGCTTGCCATCGAGAGCGACTGGCTGCATTTGGATCAAGATACGGCAAACAAAATCCTAAAATAAGGCGGTGAAGAAGAAATGTCTGTATTTGTGAACAAAGAAATCGACCAAACAGAAAAGGACGTTTCCAAGTATTGCGAAAATTTGAAAAAAGCCTTTTACGAACAGTACAAAGTAGCCTACTGCATGACGAAAAGCAACAATTTTAGGGGCGGCAGCGCGGACTCCTATAAACAGTATATCGAAGCCGTTTCCATCTACTTTATTACGATTTTTTTGAATCTTGCAGATGAGGTCAATTCGACGATAAAATCAATCCATGGGCTAATTCGCGCTTATGAATCCGATGATAAGGGAATTGTCGATCAGGATACGGTACAGCATGTATCCGACCAATTGCGTGACAAAAAGCGAGATTTCAATTCACTGATGAATGGAATCCACGCGATTAACGGCAGAGCAGCCGAATTTATTTCTTTAACACGGCTGTCGGATGACACCGTGAACAGTGAGTTTGACGCCGTCCAAACCAATTTGTCAAATGTGCAAAGCGGATTTTCCGAGGTCGACCGCCGTGCGCTGCAGCAGGCGGAAACTTTGATGAGCCGTATCACGGAGCTTTGCACCAGTATCGGCAAGGTTGCAAATGACTACCACAGCACCAATAACCGAATCGACTATCAAAAAGTACCACAGCTTTCCAAAGAAACCTGGTATCAGCCCGAAAAGGATACTTCGCTCCTGAAAATGTGGATAGCTGACCCGTTTATTTATCAAACGGGTCAGGGTGCCGTTTGGGAGGATCAATGGGCTGCCGGGCTTTCCCCGGATGTTTACGCGGCTGTGGGTGCCGGTTTGGTCAGCGGACAGTATGATGTTAAATATGAGGGCGGTGTCTTTTCGGCAAACGCAAAAGGGTCAATCTTAAGCGGAAATATTAACGCACAGTTGACGGATTGGGTGAAACTTTCAGCAAATGCCTATGTCCTAGGCGGGAGCGGCTCCTTTAAGGCCGGATGGTCGGATGAATACAAAGGAATCAAAGCAGAGGCGGAGGCCGCGGTAGCGAAGGCCAGCGGCTCATTAAAAGTCGGTACGGATGATTTTAACGGCTATATTAAAGGGGATGCGGATGTTTTGTCCGCCAGCGGGTACGCGGTTGCGGAATATGAAGACAAAAACAATTTTGATATCGGGCTCGGAGGCGACGCAGCGGTTGCGGAGGCATCCGTTTCCGGCGGCGTATCCTTCTTTAAAGTTAAGACGAAGACGAAATTACCGGATGGCACCGAAGAAAAAACGAATTTGCTGGGATTTAAGGTTGGGCCGAAAGCGATTGCGGGTGTCAGTGCCGGTGCCAGAGTTACCAGCAAGAATGTTTATGACGGTTCCGTTGTGGATGTCAATGTGGTAAGCATTAAAGTCGATTTAGGCGCTCTGCTCGGCGCTACGGTTGATGTGTCCATACCCGAAGTTACCTTCGGTTGGTAAAATAATAAGAATGGGAGAATCAAAATGATGGAGGGACTGAAAAAATCCTGGTGGTTTTTTGGCGTTCTTGGAACAGCCGCAGCTTTTTTAAATCCGTACGTGGGGCTTTTTGCCTGCTTTCCGGCCGTTATTTTATTTATATGCGGTATTTCAATCGGCGTGGGCCGTACCCGCTGCAGACAGAAAAACCAACCGGGCTATAACGGGATTGCGCGGATGCAATCCTATACCTTTTGGTTTTTGCTGCTGTGGGACATCATCTTTGTGCCGATTGTAGTCGGCATGATTATCTTTTTTACCACAACCCCGAATCGGAAAATTCTTACGCCGCTTTCCACACAGGGATTCGACTTTGCAAACTGGGTACCGCTTTTGATGGTCGTCGCCGTAGCTTTTGAAGCGCTTTCCATTATCCTTGCCGCTTTCCGGCAGTACGACTTATACTGGAGCAAGACTTATACGCTCAAGCCGAAGCATCATAAGTCGGAAAACCTCAATCAGCCAAGAGAGGATTCGTCACTCTATTCTTTGCTTCGGATTATGGGGAGAGGATGGGCCATTTTCGCGGTGCTTTCTTTTGCGGCCGGATTATTCAGCATTCGTTTTCCGGCACTCACGTTATTACGTATCTTTTTACTTCTCCCTTATTTTATTTTACTGATTAATATCCGGGCGCGGCAATCTATGATACGCAGATTTGCTGCAAATCCACAGGCGTTTCCTGCATATGCCGAGAAAGTTGCGCAGGATCAGCTCAGCATGTTTACGGGGAAAGGAATGTTCCTGGTACTTATTTTTGCCATGATTCTTATTGAAGGAATGATTGTGATGTGCGAACTCATTCTTCCGGTAACATCGGGCTTTGCACTGTATATTTCCTTGCTTTTTGATGTGCTTTTCCTTTTGTCGCTTGGATTTGAACTTTGGAACCTTGCGGAAAAGAAAAGGAATCCTGCGGTAAAATAGAGTCACAGAAAGGAAGTTTCTATGAAAAAATTCATTTTTGTTTTGGCATGTTTGTTATCCGTTTCTTTGCTTTTTTCCGGCTGTATGGTTTCTTTCCGGTCAAACCAGTCAGCAAGTGGTTCATCAGACAAAAATCTTACCTTTTGCGTAACAAAGGAAATGCAGGAGAAGGGTATTACGCCGGAAAACACCGAATCGGTGAAGGTGCTGCGTGATTTGATCGCTTCGAACCCGAAAATCGGAGCTGAAAACGATTTTTCAATTTTATATTCGGGAAAACAGGGAGACTCCAACGGCCAAAAATTTGTAACGTTCTTTGCGGTCAACAAAACGGATCACGCGTTGAAAAATATTTCGCTCAAGTTAACCATGAAGGTGGGCGATGATTACGTGATAAAGGAGCAAGAGGTAACGCTTACCGAACAAAGCTTCGGCACAATCTCCTCTTATACGGCTATGCCGGTCAGCATCGTGCTGAAGGATGATTCCTACACTCTGTTAGACAAGGCAACCAATGACAACGTGTCTCTTTCCGTCACGGATTTTAAATCGGAGTAGCAAAGTGTCGGGTACTCTGATGTAACAGTTTTCATGCAGGGGGGCAGCTTTTATGTCTTTGAACTATTTGTATCATCTTTTGGACAGTGCCCGCAGGGAACAGGAACGCATTCATGCGGAGAATGCAAAATTTCGGGCAATTGCCGACAAAATAGGACGAATCTATAACGAAATGAAGCAGGCAAAATCCGACCTGATTGACCAAAAGCAGAATATGGATCAGTTTTCTCAGCAAAAATATCCTCTTTGGAAAGGTAATCTGTGGGCGAATAAATGCGAAAAGGCGATGCAGGATAGCTTAGTGTCCAGCGGTTATCCGACGCTTGTTCGGCAGGTGGATGCCAATCTTGACGCGCTGAATAACGCAAAGACCGATTATGAAAACCGCATTCTGCGTAATTACGGGATTCTGGGGGATTTGGCGGCGACGATTAACTCCTTATACACTGAAATTGCGAACTGGTTTAATTAATTCTCAATTGTTTTTGCCGGCGTATACCGACAGGATGGAGCAGATATGACAGACAGAATAACGGTTATTGTCCCAAAACAATATGAATACCAATTGTCCGATCCGGATACCGCGCGGGAAGTGCGGGATGTGCAGGAATATTTTGACCGTTCGGATTTTTCATTTGCCGAAGAAGAGATTTCCTTTGTGTTTTTAAAAGGATTCTATCGGCATATCAAACGAAAAATGCTGGTGGTTGGGGTTTACGTGAATAAAACCAATCAGCCGCTATTGGGGCTGAAAAGTACACTCAGGCTGGAGTTCCAAAACAATCCGGCGGAAATTGCGGCAATGCATGTGCTTTTTCCTTTTGATTTTACCGGGAAGATTCAACCGGATGAAGGCATGCTGGTGCATTTGGAAATTCCGGTGCGCGCGCTTCAAAAAGATCAGACGTTTGGAACCGGAGATGTGACAGGCGAACTCTGCGATGTTGAGATAGCCTGCCCCAAAGCGGAAAAAAACGAATAGAATTTTTACACCTTCTATACGAAGTCCGAATCCATTCGTTGGGTTCGGACTTTTGCTTTGCTAGTCCCTACAAAAGTTCTAAAGAAGGCCGTTCGGCTATATTTATATAGGTGAAAAAGTATTGTTTCTTTTTAAATTTATGTTATGATACATATAATCCCAAAATTCAGAAAGGGTGTTAACTATGCAGGAATATCCGGGAAAACGGTTTGATGTTGTCTACAAGCAGGGCACAATGGAAACCTATAAGGTTATTGTCGATAAGGCAACCGGCGTAAATTACTTACAAATTACCAACGGCTATGCCGGAGGATTGACTGTGCTGCTGGACAGAGACGGTAAGCCGATTATAACTCCCGTATATTAAACCCAAAATGTGCACAGTATTTCGCCCATGAGGAGCGCTTACCGTATGTGCAGGATTAAGGTTGAATCGAATTCGATAATTTGATATAATAAGAAGAAATGATGAAACATCTGTTTCAAAATAGAGGATTCTGCCGGTCTATGACCGTGCTTTAGCGGGCAAAGCGTAATCTGCCGCCGTATGACAGCTTTGTTTCGGAATATGGAATGGCGGCAGAATGGAGTTTTATCAATGTCAAAAGTAACGCTGCTAGCTTATACGCCGCAACCGGAAAAAACAATCGCCGCGGCCGCAAAACTTTGTTATTCACCCGCTTCCATCGAAACAGTCATGGATGGCCTGAGCGAAGACAAAGTTGCCTCTTTTGTGGAAATGCTCGCTGAAATCGGGCATGAAAGCCCTATTGAGCACGCTTCTTTTACGTTTGGAATCGAGGGTGTTTCCCGCTCCCTTTTGGCGCAGATTACCCGCCACCGCATTGCGTCTTACAGCGTACAGAGTCAGCGCTATGTGACCGAAGCGCATTTTGAGTATGTTCTTCCGCCGGAGATTGAGGCAATTCCCGAAGCAAAGGCGGAATTTATTTCTGCGATGGAAGAAGACCAGCACCATTACGAGAAGTTGACCGCACTTTTGAAAGAGAAGCACAAAGCGGAGTTCTTAAAAGCGGGTAAAGAGGAGAAAGAAGCGGACAAGCTGGCACAGAAAAAGGCAATTGAAGATGCCCGCTTTGTTCTGCCGAATGCCTGTGCGACAAAAATGATTTGTACCTTTAACGCGCGTTCGCTGTTCAATTTCTTCGCCCACCGGTGCTGCAGCCGTGCGCAGTGGGAAATTCGCGATGTTGCTACGCAAATGCTCATGCTGGTGCGTGAGGCAGCTCCGAACCTGTTCGCTCACGCCGGCCCGCCGTGTTTGAACGGCGTATGCCCCGAAGGCAAAATGTCCTGCGGCAAAGCAGGCGAAGTGCGGGCCTTTTTCAAAACTGCGGACAGGCAATGAAAGGGTGGCAATCAGATGAGCGGAAAATTAATCGTACTCGAAGGGCTGGACGGCAGCGGCAAGGCGACCCAGACCGCCATGCTTTGTGATTCACTCCTTAAGCGGGGCGTGACCATGCGCCATATTTCGTTTCCGGATTATGATGAGCCGTCTTCCGCACTCGTGAAGATGTATCTTGGCGGTGAATTCGGTAAAAATCCGAACGCTGTAAATGCTTATGCGGCATCTTCCTTTTATGCGGTGGACCGTTTTGCGAGCTACGCAAAATTTTGGGGTGCCGACTACCAAAACGGAACCGTGATTGTTGCGGACCGCTACACGACTTCTAATCTTGTATATCAGCTTTCTAAACTGCCCAAAATGGAATGGGACAGTTTTATTGACTGGGTGCAGGACTATGAATACAACAAATTGGGCCTCCCAAAGCCGGATGTAACCCTTTATTTGGATATGCCTCCGCTGGTTTCCCAAAAACTCTTAAACCAGCGTTATCATGGTGATACCAATAAAAAAGATATTCACGAAAGCAATTTAAATTACCTGGCTGTCTGCCGTGAGAGCGCCGCTTATGCGGCAAATAAACTCGGCTGGCAGGTAATAAATTGCGCGGATGGCGACCATCCTAAATCTATTGAACAAATTCACAGGGAATGTATGAGACTTATAATAGGAGATACACATTTTATATGCTAGATTTCAAGTACCCTACTCTTGAAGACAGAAAATGGATTCAGCCAATTCTCTCCGCAGCCGGATACATGGGCAGTGAAAATGCTTTTGGCACATTGTTTATCTGGAGCGATACCTATCACAGCAAGGTTTGCCGTTACAACGATTCTATCCTTCTTTGTTCCGGCGAACATTCGCACACCTATAATTTTCCGATTGGAAAAGAAAATTTGTCTGACACGCTTTCCGCATTAATTGAAAACTCACGCGAAAAAAATATGAATTTTAAAATGTGGGGCATGACACAGGCGGAAATTGCGCTTATGGAAGAGGCCATGCCAAACACGTTCGAATATGAGTTTGACCGCAACGGCTCTGACTACCTTTACAGCACGGAAGACTTAATTCAGCTTGCGGGCCGCAAATATCACGGCAAACGCAATCATCTTGCCAAATTCAAACGCACCTATTCCTATACTTACGAAGACGTTACCATGCAAAATCTTTCTGACTGTATTCAGGTTGCGAAAGAATGGTGTGTTGCAAATGGCGGCTGCAACAGCGAAAACGGTCTGGATCGTGAGGGCTGTGCCCTGCGAAGAGCGTTTGAAAACTATGAAGCACTTTGTCTTTCCGGCGGCCTTATCCGTATTGACGGAAAACCGGTCGCGTTTACAATAGGAGAAGAAATTAATCCCAAAGTCTTTTTGCTGCATTTTGAAAAGGCACTTGACGGTTACGACGGCCTGTATGCCGCCATCAATCACGAGTTTGCTGAACGTCATCTTGCCGGTTACGAATATGTCAACCGCGAGGAAGATATGGGTATGGAAGGACTGCGTAAGGCAAAGCTGTCCTATTATCCGGCGTTTTTGCTGCAAAAATACAGTGCGGTGTTAAAATCCGAGTAATCGCGGTGCTTGATTACCGATCCAAACGGAAAGACAGGATTTTATCATGAGTGAAGCTTCCATTTCCTTTGCACAGTGGGGCATGCAAAAGCAGCTTTCCGAATTATGGCAGGTTTGCTTTGAGGAACAGCCCCGCCCCACAAACTTTTTTTTCAACAATTGCTTTCAGCCCCAAAATTGTTTGCTCTATAAAGCGGAAAATCAAATAGCGGCAATGGTTCACCTTTTGCCCGCGCGGATTTTTGAAAAGGACCGCGTGGTTCCGGCGCATTATATTTACGCCGCCGCAACACTCCCTCAGTACCGCTCCAAAGGGTATATGGGTGCTTTACTGAAAGCCGCGGCTTATGTGGGGGAAAAGCGGGGCGACCAATATTCGGTTCTGCTTCCGGCGAATCGGAAGCTGTATGATTATTACGCGAAGTTTGGTTATGTCCCGAATTATGAGACCCGTTTTTTAACACTTCCTTTCAGCGAAATGCAGGCCGCTGCCGCTTACGGGCGAAAAAATAAAGTTCTTCTTACCTTTCGGCAGATGATTGATACGCGCAATGCGCAAATTCGCTCACAAATCGGTTCTGTACTGTGGGATGAAACCGCAATAGCCTATGCACACGGAATCAACCGACTTTACGGCGGGAAACTTATCTGCTCGCGGACGGGAAGCAGGTTTGCCTATGCGTTGTGCAGAACGGACGGGGCAGAACAATGCGAAATTGTGGAAATTATGGCGGATGATGATACCTTTGTCGATTTGGCCGCCAATATTCTTGCCGAAATGCCGGCACGTACTTACAAACTGCGTCTGCCCAACAACCAAGCACTTTTTGGCGGGCAGGGGAAAGTTTCATTATTTGGCATGACAAAGTCTCTTAGCAGCATCAGCTGTAATCATCTGCAGTCTTTTTCCGCCCCATATTTGGGACTGACTTTGGATTAAACGCATAATTGCGAGCGGATATTTTCAAAAGTGAGGATGGTCATAAAAATGATTGCTTTATTTTTAGCGAATGGATTTGAAGAAATAGAAGCGCTGGCCACCGCCGATATTTTAAGGCGCGCGGGCTATGATCTGGTTACCGTCGGCGTCGGTTCCCGCCAGATTACCGGTGCGCACCGCATTCCCGTAACGGCGGATATTTCAGATGACCAATTGGTAATGGGCGACTTGAACATGGTTGTACTGCCGGGCGGAATGCCGGGCGCGAAAAATTTGGAAAATTCTGCGGTTGTGCAAAGCGCGGTTCGTTACTGCATGGAGCATGACAACTATATCGCCGCAATCTGCGCGGCTCCGTTTATTCTTGGGCATATGGGGGTGCTGAAAGGCCGCCGCGCCGTATGCTATCCGGGGTATGAAGAAGACCTTCTCGGTGCTGAAATCAGTTCTGAATCTGTTTGTGTGGATCATACTATCATTACGGCGAAAGGTGCGGGAGTGGCGATACCGTTTGCACTGAAAATTGTAGAAGTGCTTTCCGGAGCGCATGCCGCAAATAAACTTAGGGTGTCGATGCAATGTACGTAAAAAATATCAAAGAAGTAAAAACCAATCTGCGTATGCGCTATCGCGGAATACGCGAAACCATGGATCAACAGAAAAAGCTGGATATGGACTCTTCCATGCTCAGCCGTCTGTTGGCTCTGCGCGAATACGCGCGCAACGATACGATTTTTACCTATGTCAGTAAACCAATTGAAGTGGATACCCTCACCCTGATTTCGGCCGCACTTGCCAACCATAAGCGTGTGGCTGTGCCGCGATGTGTACCGAACACCTATGACATGGAGTTTTATTATATTCGTTCCATGGAAGATTTGGCGAAAGGCACATTTGGTGTGCTGGAGCCGATTCTGGAACAGTGTGAGATTGTCACGGACTATTCCTGCGGCCTTTGTGTGGTGCCCGGCCTCGCTTTTGACGCACAGGGGTATCGTCTGGGTTACGGAAAAGGATATTACGACCGTTTTCTGTCTGAGTTTAAGGGAACGACAGTCGGTATTTGTTATACAGCCTGCGTTCAGTGGAATTTACCGCACGGCTATTATGATAAACCGGTGGATTTGCTGATTACGGAAAAATACATCAGGAAAACCGCAAAGAAAAGTGAAACCGCTCATTCATAACCATTCGCAGGACAATACGGATTCTTCAAAGGAAGCCCGTTTCCGGGACGAATTTGTATCCATAAATCGAATCTTATTTTGAGTGATTCATCAGGAGGACATATTATGCGTGACGACAAATCGCAGAATAACCCCGGCGAACAGTCTCGTAAAAGAGCGGAGAACTTTCAGCTACATATTTCGGAAGATGATTTGAACGGCATCGGCGGCGAAGAAATGTATTCGGAGGATACCGGTGAAAGCAGTGATGCTTCGGTACCGACAATACACAGCTACAGTACACCGCCTGCGGGCAGTCCGGACAAAACGGGGAAACTCACGCCGGAACAGATTGCGGCGGAAAAGCAGGCGCAAAAAGAACACAAATACCGCAATAAGAAAAAGGGTGCTCATAACCGGCGCATGTTCCGTATTATCTGGATTGTTATGGTTGTGGTTATCGGAATCGGGTTGGCGCAGTATCTGGTGACAGGCGTAAACGATATGCTTGCAGTCGGCAGATCAAAGGTTACCGTAAGCGTGAATATCCCGAAAAATCCAACCAGTCAGCAGGTAGCCGATGTTTTGTATAACAATGGTATTATCAGCAACCCGAATTTCTTTATGCTGTATTCTAAATTGACAAAGGCGGACGGAAATTACAGCAACGGAACCTATAAAATTGATACGGACATGGATTATGAGGAAATTATCAATGACCTGCAAATTTCCGCCAATCGCGTGGATACGGTAAAAGTGACGGTTCCCGAGGGTATGAATATTGTGGAAATCGGTGCGTTGCTGGAGAAGAACGGCGTATGTACCAGCAAAGAATTACTGGATGCCGCAAATGCCGCTGAACTGGATGATTACAGCTTGATTAAAAGTATTACGAACGATTCCGACCGCTATTACAAAGTGGAAGGTTATTTGTTCCCGGATACGTATGAATTCTATAAATCGGATGATCCGAAGGATGTTTTGGGTAAGATGATTTATAACGGCAGCAAAAAGCTTACCAAAACCATCCGTGATAAGGCGGCCGCGAAAAAAATGAGCGTTGATCAGCTGCTTACGCTGGCTTCCATTATTCAAGCGGAATCGGCCGATGCAAAAGATATGTACAATGTATCCTCCATCTTGCAGAACCGTTTGAAAGACGGCCCGGCACACGGTATTTATAATTTGCAGTGCGATTCTACCAAATTTTATCCCTACCGGCAGAAATCGCTTGTGCCGTCCAGTCAGGGCGCCAGCTATGTGAGCAAATATGATACGGATACTATCAAAGGACTGCCCGCGGGGCCAATCTGCAATCCCGGTGCGGATGCCATTGACGCGGCGCTGAACCCCAATTCAACAAAATATTATTATTTCTGCCACGATAAAGACAAGAAACCGTATTACGCCGAAACAAAAGCCGGACATGCGGCGAATTTGAAAAAGGCCGGTTTAACCGGCTGATGTTATACTTAGAATCTGGAGGAACCTTTTTTGAGCAATCCGTATAATTCCAATACGATTGAACTGCTTTCACCGGCAGGTGACATGGAACGTCTGCATTCCGCTATTGAGTTCGGTGCGGATGCCGTTTATTTGGCGGGACAGGAGTTCGGCATGCGCACGGCTTCTGCCAACTTTGACGCCGAAGGCTTAGCGCAGGCGGTAAAACTGGCGCATGAAAATCAGGTAAGAGTTCATCTTACCTGCAATACCCTACCGCACAACGACGAACTTGCGCGTTTGCCGCAGTTCTTGCAAACGGCACAGGAAATCGGCATCGATGCCTTTATTATCGCTGACCTTGGTGTGTTCCAGCTGGCGAAAAAGTACGCGCCGAATGTCAGCGTCCACATTTCCACACAGGCGGGCGTTGTCAATTACGCTACCGCTAACGCGTTTTATGAAATGGGCGCTTCCCGCGTGGTGCTGGCGCGTGAGCTGAATCTGGACGAGATTGCCGAAATCCGTGCAAAGGTTCCGCGTGAACTGGAACTTGAAGCCTTTGTGCACGGTGCCATGTGTGTTTCCTTTTCGGGCAGATGCCTGTTGTCCAGCTACCTTACACACCGCGACGCAAACCACGGCGACTGCGCGCAGCCTTGCCGCTGGGAATACAGCCTTATGGAGTCCAAGCGCCCCGGTCAGTATATGCCGGTGTTTGAGGACAAATCCGGCACTTATATCTTAAACTCCAAAGATATGTGTATGGTGGAACATATCCCCGAACTGATAAAAGCGGGGGTTTCCAGCCTCAAAATAGAGGGAAGGGCAAAATCCGCTTATTATGTCGCGGTCACGACCAATGCTTACCGTCATGCCATCGATGCGTATTTCAGCCATCCGGACAGGCCGCTTTCCCCATGGATTGCGGAGGAACTCAATAAAATCAGCCACCGCGAATACAGCACCGGCTTCTATTTTGGTGAAGAACCGGGGCAGGTATATTCGAACGGCGGCTATGTACGCGAGTATGATGTGGTTGCTGTTTGCGAAGGATATGAGAACGGCGTGGCAAAGCTTTCTCAGCGCAATCGCTTTTTTAAAGGCGATACGGTCGATATTCTGGAAGCGGGGAAAGAGCCTTATACGGTAACGCTGAACGATATATTTGACGAGAATTTGAACCCGATTGACGCGGCACCTCATGCAACCATGACAGTTTTGGCAAAATGCGAAACGCCCATTGCCAAGGGTGCGCTTCTGCGCAGGGCGAGGAAAGCAGAATAAAATGCAGGCCGTTTTAAGCCTTATTTTATAAGAGCCAAATTAACAGACAATATTATACGATTAAATCACTTCATGTGTGGCAATCCTAAACATGTGGGGTGATTTTTTTATGCTGGCAAAAAGAACTGTCGCTTATTTTTTTGGATTTATGCTGATTCTGCTGCTGACGATTTTGAGTGTATACTCCATTTCAAACGGAACTCAACTAGCCGAAACCGCCGACCGTCAAAGTACTTACTGGCTGACTTTAGCCCATTCTCGGGGTACAATTTATGACTGCAACGAAACCCCGCTTGTAGGCGAGGGAAAACAATATGTTGCGGCGGTTGTACCGAGCGTGGAGGATACCGCCGCACTCAATAAAGCTTTGTCCAAAAGTGAAATGGCACAGGTTTACCCCATGCTGACAAAGGGTAAGCCGTTTGCGCTCAATCTTTCCGCCGATTCCATTGTTGCCGAGGGAATCAATATTTTTTCCATTGATAAGCGGTATTCACAGGACCAAATCGCCCCGCATGTAGTCGGATATTTGGACAGCGCCGGAAAAGGCGTGTTCGGCATCGAAAAAGCGTTCAACAAACAGCTTACTGAAAATCAGGGCGCCATTTCCGTTCTTTATAAAGTGGATGCTTTAGACCGTGTTCTTCCCGGTGAAAGCAAAAAGATAGAAAACACCTACAATCAAAAAAACAGTGGGGTCGTTTTAACGCTGGATAAACAAATTCAGGCAATTGCCGAAAAAGCCGCGCAGCAATATTTAAAAACCGGTGCGGTGGTGATTACCGAAATCCCCGATTGCCAAATTCGTGCCATGGCAAGTGTACCGAGCTTTTCCCCGACAGATATTGCGGCCGCGCTGAAAAATCCGGATTCACCCTTTGTAAACCGCGCGTTGTCTGCTTACAATGTCGGTTCCGTATTTAAACTGGTGTCCGCCGCCGCCGCGCTGGAAAGCGGAATTTCCCCCAACACTACCTATACCTGTAACGGAATGATTAATGTTTCCGGCGCCAAGTTTCACTGCTTTAACGGCGAAAGTCACGGAAAGGTTGATATGAAAGAAGCGATTGCGCAGTCCTGCAATGCCTATTTTGTTAATCTGATGCAGAAGGTTCCGCAGGAAAAATTTTTAAACATGGCAAAGTCGCTCGGTTTCGGTAAGGAAACCGTTTTGGCAGACGGGTATTCTTCCGATTCCGGCAATCTTCCTACGCTGAGCAGTTTGCAAATACCAAGGGCGCTGGCGAATTTTTCATTCGGACAGGGCGATTTACTGGCTACACCCCTGCAAATCAACGGATTAATAAACGCCATTGCCTCCAAAGGTGTTTACAAGGAACCGTATTTGGTGGAAGGTTTGGTGGATGCCAACCGGAACTTTACACAGAAGCATACACAGCAGAAAGGCAGTCAGGTAATGAGTGAAACCACAGCAACGCTGCTGCGCTCCTTTATGGTAGCCTCCGTTGATCACGGTACCAGCAAAAAGGGGAAACCGGCATACGGCGGCGCGGGGGCAAAAACAGGGACGGCGCAGACCGGTATTGTTCAGAACGGAAACGAGGTCATTCAGGCGTGGTTCGCGGGGTATTATCCGCAGGAAAACCCCAAGTATGTTATTACGGTGCTGGGTGAAAACGGGCAGGGCGGCGGTGATACCTGCGCCCCCGTTTTTAAGCAGATTACCGATGAACTTGCAGCACTGGAATATGGGCAAAATTAAATTGACAATGCTGTTGTGAAAGATTATAATAGGTTTGTTATAAAAGGCGTTAATATGGAATCCGCTTAGCGGATTTGTATTATGGGGGAAACCAGCGGTCTTTTACCCTGCAACAGAGAGGCAGTTCATGGCTGAAAAGCTGCCGCAGAAAGAAAAGTACGGCAAGCCAATCCCCTAAGCTCCGCGGCGAGGAACCGCGGCGTTCCCCCGCGTTAAAAGGGCAAGAGCGGCGCGTTTTGCGCAATTTGGGTGGTACCACGGATTTCTCCGTCCCATTAGTGGCGGTGAAGTCTATTTTTTTGCCCTCAGGTGGGCTTGTTTCGGGCAACTCGTTCCATTTGTATATTCTATAAAATTATTATCAGAATGGGGTTTTACAATGCAGTGGACAGGATTAAATGAACTTCGCGAAAAATATCTGTCTTTCTTTGAGTCGAAAGGGCATTTGCGGCTGCCGAGTTTTTCTTTGATACCAAAGGACGACAACAGCCTTTTGCTTATCAATTCCGGCATGGCGCCGATGAAAAAATATTTCACCGGTGAAGTGACACCGCCGCGCAAGCGCGTTACCACCTGTCAAAAATGTATCCGTACGCCGGATATCGAGCGCGTCGGCATCACCGCGCGCCACGGCACCTATTTTGAAATGCTGGGCAATTTCTCCTTCGGCGACTATTTCAAGCACGAAGCGACCGCTTGGGCATGGGAATTCTGCACCAAGGTTCTTGAAATGCCGGTGGACAAGCTTTGGGTTACCATCTATCTGGATGATGACCAGGCGTTTGACATCTGGACAAAAGAAGTCGGCGTAGACCCAAGCCACATTGTCCGTTTGGGCAAGGAAGATAACTTCTGGGAGCACGGCTCCGGCCCATGCGGCCCCTGCTCTGAAATCTATTTTGACCGCGGCAAACAGTACGGCTGCGGTTCTCCAACCTGCGGTGTCGGCTGCGACTGCGACCGTTATGTCGAATTCTGGAACGTCGTGTTCTCGCAGTTCAACAGCGACGGCAAGGGCAATTATCCGCCGATGGAGCACCCGAACATCGATACGGGTATGGGACTTGAGCGTTTGGCCTGCATCATGCAGGGCGTAGATAACCTGTTCCTTGTCGATACCGTTCAGAATATCATGAAGCACGTTTGCCGAATTGCCAATATTAAATACGGTGACAACGCCAAAAATGATATTTCTCTGCGCGTGATTACCGACCACATCCGCAGCACCACCTTTATGATCGGCGACGGCGTTATGCCGAGCAACGAGGGCAGAGGCTATGTGCTTCGCCGCCTGCTTCGCCGCGCTGCCCGTCACGGCAGACTGTTGGGTATTGCCCACAGCTTTTTGGCTGAGGTTGCCAATACGGTTATTGACGAAAACAAGAATGCATACCCCGAATTAAACGAAAAGCGCGCCATGATTACCAAGCTCATCAGTGTGGAAGAAGAAAGCTTTGCAAAGACTATCGATCAGGGCTTGCAGCTTTTAAATAACTTTCTTGACAATGCTGAAAAGGAAAAGCAGAAGGTATTCTCCGGAAAAGACACCTTCCTTTTGAACGATACGTACGGCTTCCCAATTGACCTCACCAAAGAAATCGTCGCGGAGCGCGGTATGACGGTGGATGAGGAAGAATTCAAACGCCTGATGCTCGAACAGCGCGAACGTGCGCGCGCCGCCAGAAAGAACGCGGGTGCTGACGCATGGGCAGGCGAAAATGCCTCTTTGGAGGATGTGAACGCAACCGAATTCATCGGCTACAAGGAACTCAACGCCAACGCGAAGGTGCTTGCCATCCTGAAGGACGGCGAACGTGTTGAAGCCGCTACCGCGGGCGACGAAGTTGCGCTGATTCTGAATAAAACCGGATTCTATGCCGAGAGCGGCGGTCAGGTTGGTGACATCGGAACCATCGAATCCAAGGACGCTATGATTGCGGTAAAAGATACCACGAAAACCCATGCGGGTATTTATCTGCATCACGCGGTCGTAAATGCCGGACAGATTACTGTCGGCGAAGACGTGCAGGCGCAGGTGGATGTACAGCGCCGCCGTGCCATCATGCGCAATCACACTTCCGCACACTTGCTGCAGGCGGCATTGCGTAAGACCTTAGGCAGCCATGTGGAACAGGCAGGCCAGCTGGTAAACGAAAGCCATGTTCGCTTTGACTTTACCCATTTCTCCGCTTTGACAGCCGAAGAGCTTTCCAAGGTGGAAGCACTGGTAAATGAAGTGATTTTAAGCGCAAACCCGGTTGAAAGCCGCGAAATGCCGATTGAAGAAGCCAAAAAGCTGGGCGCGATGGCTCTGTTCGGTGAAAAATACGGCAAGGTTGTCCGCGTTGTTACCGTTGACGATTTCTCCAAGGAATTCTGCGGCGGTACCCATATTGACAACACCGCAAAAATTGGTTTGTTTAAAATTGTTTCCGAAAGCTCCGTTGCGGCGGGTGTACGCCGTATTGAAGGCGTGACCGGTACCGGTGTGCTTTCCCTGTTGAACGGCAGCCTGAAAACCATCGAGGAAACCGCCGCGGCATTTAAGCTGAACAATTCCGGTGAACTCGTACAGAAGGCACAGCAGATCAACGCCGAATTAAAGGAAAAAGATAAAACGATTGAAAGCCTTAATTCCAAACTTGCCGAAATGCAAATCAACGGCATGTTTGACAAGGCTGTCGATGTAAACGGGCTAAGCGTAATTACCGCACGTTTCTCCAATACCACTCCGGACGCTCTGCGTGCCATGTGCGACAAGGTACGCGACCACGCGGCGAATATGATTGCCGTGCTTGCGGGTACCAACAACGGCAAGGCAAACATTGTGGCGGCAGTCGGCAAAGACGCACAGGCAAAGGGTGCTCACGCGGGTAATATCGTTCGCGCGGCGGCTCAGATTGCCGGCGGAAATGGCGGCGGAAAACCGGACAGTGCAATGGCGGGCGCAAAAGACCTTAGTAAGCTTGATGAAGCGCTTGCGGCGGTTGAAAAAATTGTTGCCGACATGACAAAATAATACTATACTATAAGTATTGCGGCTGTTGCGTGCTGCCGTGCGCTCCTTGTCGCTCCACTGGAGCAGAAAAATGTAACTTAACTCTAGTTCCCTTGCTAAAGGGAGCTATCACTGCTATGAGACCGCAGTGACAGAGAGATTCGTATCTCCTAATTTCTTGTGTGTGAATGATTTAGTAGGAATGATAATAAATAAAGGGGGTATTCGATTGGATTGCGTATTTTGCAAAATTGCGAATAAAGAGATTCCAAGCAAGAAAGCCTATGAAGACGACCTTGTCTATGCTTTTTATGATTTGGATCCGCAGGCACCGGTGCATGTTTTAATTATCCCAAAAGAGCATATTGCGTCTGCGGCGGATATCACGCCCGAAAACAGCGCGATTGTTGCTCATATTTTTGAGGTTGCCGCGTCCCTTGCCAAAGAGCTGAAACTGGACGGCGGCTTCCGCATTGTGAACAATTGCGGTGAAGACGGCGGTCAGACTGTAAAACACCTTCATTTTCACCTTTTGGGCGGCCGTTCCATGAAGTGGCCTCCGGGCTGATGAGCATACATCTTTTATCGCATCATTTGTTTTATTTTGAAAGTTGAAAGGCCTGATTGATTATGGCAGAAGTTTATAAAATGACCATTGCCGGCTGTGAACGCGAGCTTCCGATTTGCCCGATTGACGACAAACTGGATATTGCCGCTTTCATTATGTTCGGTGACGTAGAATTGACCGAAAAGGCAGCGGCAGAGCTGCTTGCAAAATGCCCGGAGCATGACGTGGTGATTACCGCGGAGACAAAAGGCATTCCGCTTTGCTATGAAATGGCCCGTCAGGGCTGCCGACGTTATGTGGTCGCGCGCAAAAGCGTAAAGGCGTATATGCGCAACCCGATTCACGTCGAGGTCAAATCCATTACAACCGACCACTTGCAGAAACTGTTCCTTTCCGAGGATGACTACCAGGGATTAAACGGCAAACGCGTACTTATCGTCGATGATGTCATCAGCACCGGCGAATCCCTTTTGGCCATTGAGAATCTGGTTAAGCAGTTCGGCGGCAACATTGTCGGACGTGCGGCCGTACTCGCGGAAGGCGACGCGGCAAAGAGAGACGATATCATTTTCTTGGAGCCATTGCCGCTGTTCTTTAAATAATCCGGGATATAAATCGTGCAGGAATTGGCTTGCGCGTTTTCTTACTTGAAATCGTCCTTTGGGGGAGTTATTATGGTGCGGCCGTTTGCGTTGGTAGGTTTTTGTTATCTGCTGACTCTTGCGGCCGCCGTTTATTTTGGCGCGGCGGCGTCGCTTATATTTGCCTGCGTTTGTCTGGCTTTGTTTTGCGTCAGCCTGTTTTCGCCGCGTTTTCGCAAGGCAAAGGTAATTCCGGTAGCGCTGCTTACCGCATCGCTGGCGTTCGGCAGCTTTTCCGCATATGCCAAATCCGCAGTCGAACCTGTTTCAGCCTTAAACGGAAAAGATGCCGTCATTACCGGCAGAATCTGTGAGGAACCGTATAAGGCGTATGACCGCTGGTATTATGTGATTGAAGTACAGAGCATCGCACAGAACAACGCGCCGAGTGTGCAAAAAATTCGCCTGTCCGCGCAGAACTCACTAAACGCCGAGGTATACAGTACAGTGCGCGGCAAGGTTCACTTCTTTCTGCCAAGCGGTGGGGAGGGGTATTCTTCCCGCACCTATTACGCGTCCAAAGGAATCACCCTGTTCGCATATTTGTATCAGTATGAAGGTGTGACCGTAACGCCGCCCGCACAGCACCCGTTTTATTACTACGCGTTAAAGGCGCGGGAAGCCATGCTCAATTCCGTGCGCGACTTGCTGCCCCAGCGCGAAGCCAATCTCGTAAACGGCATACTTTTGGGCGATACCGGCAGTCTTTCGGATGAAGTGCAGTCCGATTTTCGCACCATCGGCATTTCACATATTCTTTCCGTTTCCGGCCTGCATATGGCGACGATGGCACAGTTTTTCCTATTGCTGCTGGCGCTGCTCAAAGTGCCGAAACGTACCTCCGCCGCGGTTGCCGCTTTCGGTGTTTTCTGCTTTATGGCCATCACCGGATTTGTGCCGTCCGTTATGCGCAGCGGTATTATGTATCTCATTTATCTTGGCGGTATGGTCGTTCAGCGGCAGGCGGATTCCCTCAACTCGCTCGGCATCGCGGTACTGATTCTTTGTATCGTGAATCCGTATGCGGCGGCGGATGTTGGCCTTTTGCTCTCGTTTGCCGCTACGCTCGGACTGATTGTTGTTTCCCAGCCGCTCAATGACTGGATGAAGGCAAAGTATTCCGGAATTCGGCACGGCAGGGCGCTTGTCAGCAGTACATGTGCCACGCTTTCTACAACAGCGGGAGCGGTTTTTACCACTCTGCCGATTATCCTGCTTTCGTTCGGCACAGTTTCACTCATTGCGCCCCTTGCCAATATTTTGGAGTTGGTGCCATCCTCTTTCCTCATGGAGTTTGCGGCTGTCGCGGCTCTGCTGAACCTGATTCCGCCGCTTTCCTTTTTGGCGATGCCGTTTGCATTGCTTACCGGGGTACTGGCAAACTATATGCAGGTGTGCGCCCATTGGCTTGCGCAAATACCCTATGCCAGTATTTCAGCCTCGTACGGCTTTGTTCAGGCATGGCTGGCGGCTGTTCTGCTCTTAATCGGCATCACCGTATTGATTCGTAAAACCAGAAAACTGTTTCGGGCAACGGCCTTACTTTCCGTCATCCTGCTTCTTTGCGGCATATTGTCCTATCAGCTTTCCATGCGGGACGTGACCCGCGTAGCTGTTTTAGATGTCGGTACCGGAACGTCGGTGGTGATCACCAAAAACGGGCATGCCGCACTTATCGGCTGCGGTGGCTTTTCACCCAATACGGTACTGTCCTATCTGCGCGGTTTCGGCATCCAAAAGCTAGATTACATGCAGCTTACTGACTCTTCCAGTGATGAATTCACCAACGCCGCGCAGTTTATCAATACGTATCATCCGACGAATCTGGTATTGCAAAAGGGCGTGAATGATTACGGAGTTTTTGAAAAGTCCTTGCCAAGTGCCGGTAATATCGTTTATTATGAAAGCAAGGCTGTTTCCCAATTGTGGGGGGATGTTACGGTTACCGTAGACGATACCGCCATGCAGAATATTACCTGCCTGCAGGTCGGACAGGTGAAAATACTAGTTTGTCCCGCAGACTGCGACGCCGTGAAAATATCACCTGAGTGGCAGCATGCCGATTTTGTTATATTCAATACATTGCCGCAGAACGAGGGGGTGCTGAGCCCGTTCTGTACCGTGCTATCTATGGACGCGGAAACTATGCAGAAAAGTATTTCAGCGGTTCAAAAATCCGGTGTCGCCGCCTATGCGACCGCCGGAGCGGGCAATTTATCGGTAGATATCCAAAGTGACAGGCAAATCAAAGTGAGGAGGGAATCTTAATGGCAGAAATTACGGAAGCGGAGCTAAAAAAGCAGATAGATAAAGCGGAGTTCAGTCCCCTTTATGTTCTGCACGGTGAAGAAACATTTTTGGTTGAGCGCTACGCGCAGAAGCTCGTTTCAAAGGCTGCCGGAGAATCTTTTTTGGATTTTAATTTACAACGCTTTGACGGTGCGTCCGCTTCCATTGACGAAATCGCGGACGCGGTGGAAGCTCTGCCGTTTATGGCGGAGCGCAAATGCGTGGCGGTAAGCAATTTGGATGTGGAAAAACGCAATGCGCAGGAGCAGGATAAATTAAAGGAACTGATTGCGAACATTCCCGAAACGACCGTACTTGTTATCTTTTTGACATCGGTTGCGATTGACTATAAAAAATCCTCCAAATGGAAGAGCTTTTTTGCAGCCGCAAACAAAACCGGCAGTACCATTCAGCTTAAACGCCGCGAAAATGCCGACCTTGAAAAACTGCTTTGCACCGCCGCCACCAAGCGGTTTTGCAATCTGTCCCGTCAGGATGCCGCACGTATCATTTTTTTGTGCGGAAACGATTTGCAGACCTTGTACAGCGAGTTGGATAAGCTTTGTTCTTTTGTGGGGCAGGGGGAAATTACGCCGCAGATTATTGACCAGATTGTAGTGAAAAATCTGGAGACAACCGTGTTTATCCTTGCTAAGGCGTTGATTGCGGGCGAATATGAAAAGGCGTATAAGGGGCTGGATTTACTGTTCTACCAGAACGAGGAACCGGTCACCATTTTGGCGGTGCTGGCATCTTCCTATGTGGATATGTACCGTGTCCGCACAGCCGTTCAAAGCGGCCAAAGCTGCACGGAGCCTGCAAAATACTTCGACTATAAAGGCAAGGAATTCCGCCTTCGCAATGCGGAGCGCGATGTGAAAAATCTTTCTACCGAGGTATTGCGGGAGAGTTTGAATGTGCTGCTGCAAACCGATATTGCGCTTAAAAGCTCACGAACATCCAGCCGTATCCTAATGGAAGAACTCATTGCCAAGCTGCTCATGGTATCCGGAAAGGGGCATGTCCGTTGATCAAATTGAAAGAAGCGGTCATTGTAGAGGGCAAGTACGATAAAATCAAGCTTTCTTCCATCATTGACGGCCTCATTATCGAAACGCACGGATTTCAGATTTTTAAAGACAAACAGCAGATGGAGATGATCCGAAAATTGGCGGATACCAGAGGTATTCTCGTGCTCACCGACAGTGATTCCGCAGGGTTCCTCATCCGTAATTATTTAAATGGTGCGATTCGTCCCGATAAAATCAAGCATGCCTATATACCGGATATTTTCGGCAAGGAGCACCGTAAGGACAAGGCCTCGAAAGAGGGCAAACTGGGTGTGGAAGGCGTGCCCGTAAAGGAGATCGTCGCCGCGCTGAACCGCGCCGGTGTACTTTGCAAGGATGACTCGGAATCGCCTGCGGATGAACGGAAAATCACAAAAATGGATTTGTACGAATTCGGTCTCTCCGGCAAAGCGGACAGCGCGCAGAAGCGCAAGCTTTTGCTGCAAAAATTGAATCTGCCGGAGCATTTGGCACCGAATTCTCTTGTCCCGGTACTCAACAGTATTATGACCTATGAAGAGTTTTGTCAAACCATGCAAAACTTGTTTTCATAGTGACATGGAAAAACGCGGGAAACCCGAAATTATGTTGGTTTTGGGGTTGACACAGCATGCCTATTAATGATATAATATCACTCGTTGAGTTAAGCGCGAGTGCTGGAATTGGCAGACAGGCACGTTTGAGGGGCGTGTGTTTATGACGTACGGGTTCAAGTCCCGTCTCGCGCACCAATGAAATAAACCCGGAAAGTTAGCAGTAATGCGGCTTTCCGGGTTTTCTTTTTTTACATATAAGGCTTTTGGGGTTTGTTTGGGGTTTATGGGGTTTACGAGTGTCTTTGGTTTGGGGAAGAACGTTTGCAATTGTGTCAGCAGCCTTCGCTTGCTTGTGCAAACGCATGGGCATAGATGTTTAGGGTAGTAGATGTCTGTGGATGACCAAGGGCGGAACATACCGTTTTTACGTCAACATTGCTGCTGATTAGCAGTGAAGCATTCAGGTGACGGAAACTATGAATCCTATAATTTTTGTTATCGAGAGTTTCATTTTCTGCCAAATCGTGATATGATGAAGAATAAGTTCATGTAAAATAGACTACGGCAATCATCAGAGCAAGGAGATTAAAATAGGAATGAAGATTTTATTTATCCGTCACGGCGACCCCGATTATGAACACGATTCTCTTACCGAAAAGGGATGGAAAGAAGCGGAGCTGCTGGCGGATCGGTTAATAAAGCTGAATGTTCGTGATTTTTACTGTTCTCCCTTAGGACGCGCGAAAGATACGGCGGGGGTAACATTGAACCGACTTCACAGGGAAGCGATGGTTTACGATTGGCTTCAGGAATTTCCGGTGCGCATTCTGGACCCGGAAAACGGGCAAAGAAGAATCGCATGGGATTTGATGCCGAGCTACTGGACAAAACGCGCGGAATTGTATGACAAGGATAAATGGTATTCGGATTCCGTCATGCAAAGCGGAAACACCGAAGAAATATACCGAAACGTTACCGACGGAATTGACCATGTATTAGAAACATACGGCTATAAGCGCGACGGTATGTTTTACCGCACCGATGGCGGCAATGAGGATACCCTTGTATTTTTCTGCCACTTAGGAGTAGAGTTTGCGATATTATCCCACCTTTTGGGCATTGCGGCACCGGTTCTGTGGCAGGGCTTTTTTGTCGCACCGACATCGGTCACCGTTCTTGCTACGGAAGAGCGCAGACAGGGCGAAGTTTATTTTCGCTGCAAAAAGCTGGGAGATACTTCCCATTTGTATGCGGGAAATGAACCGGCTTCAGATTCCGGTTTCTTTCAGGAAATGTGGAAGTAACCCTATTAATCAAATAATTTAGTAAGGAAGTGCCGTTATGGACGAGTTTGCAAAATCAAATTTACAGAAACGCATCGACAGAACCATGGAGAATTTAAAGAAAAACAGTATGGATACCTATTATGTATCAACTAAAGAAGAGGCGTTAAAGCAGGCGGCTGTACTCATGAAGGACGGCGATACTGTGGCTTGCGGCGGTTCCATGACCTTGTTTGAAGCCGGTGTCATTGATTATCTGCGCGGCGGACGGTTCCAGTTCCTTGACCGTTATGAAGAAGGACTAACCCGCGAACAAACCGAGCAGATTTTCCGTGAAAGTTTTTTCGCCGACGATTATCTTGTCAGTTCAAACGCCATAACCGAAGAAGGCGAATTGTATAACGTCGACGGAAACGGAAACCGTGTGGCGGCTATGATTTACGGGCCGAAAAGTGTAATTGTGATTGCTGGTTACAATAAAATCGTGAAGAATCGTGAAGCGGCAATCCAGCGCGTTCGCAGCGTTGCCGCCCCCGCCAACACCGCACGCCTCAATTGTGCGACTCCTTGCAAAAAAACGGGAGAGTGCATGGACTGCAAGGGCGACGGACGTATTTGCTGCAGCTACGTTTTTCTGGGAAAGCAGCGTGTGAAAGGACGCATAAAGGTAATCCTTGTGGGCGAAGAATTAGGGTATTAATCACACAAGTTCATGATCATTCAAACAAGGCGTGCTGCAAAATGATTTCATTTTGCAGCACGCCTTGTCTATTCTTCCAGCAGCTTTTCAAACGCGATTCTTTTGTCGCCGTCCTCCAAATAAATAATTCCGCAGTAGTGAAAGCTGTTTTTCTGCAAAAGCCTTTGCATTGACAGATTCTTTTCATGGGTATCTACTTTAATACTGTATATATTGCTTTCCAGACAAAGCTGTTCTGCTTGTTTTATCATTTCGGACGCGACTCCGCGTCCTTTCTGTCCGTTATCAACCGCGATTCTATGTATCACCGCATAGTTCCTGTTGGTCTTCCATTGCCCCTCATAAATGGAAGCATATGTTTTTTCGCCAGCAAAAGAAATTACTGCGGTTGCAGCAATATGATTGCCTTCCAGCAAAACATAACTACAGCCATCGGCAATATCCTGCCGGATGGTTTCCACGTTGGGATAGTTATTTTGCCATTGATTAATACCGTGTTCTCTTAAATAGGCTTGTGCTTGTTCAATGATTTTTAGAATGTCGCCGATATCTGTCTCAGTTGCTTTTCGAAATTGCATAGTTCATTTCCTCTGGTTTGCATTCCTGCTGATTATCTTTACGTTGCCATTATAACATTTTTTGCACCTTTGATAAAGGAACGCTAAAAAAATATGTGTGTATTATGGTAGTGGACTACTTTTATTAAACTGGAGGTAATACGATGAGCTATAAAGGAATTGATGTTTCTGTATGGCAGGATGTCATCGACTGGAAAAAGGTAAAAGCCGCCGGTATTGACTTTGCCATGATTCGTGCAGGATTCGGCAACGATATTTCACAAGTTGATAAACGCTTTAAAGCGAATATAGAAGGCGCCTTGGCAGCCGGAATCCAAGTCGGCGTGTATTGGATGAGCTACGCCGTTTCCGTTGAAGACGCAGTCAAAGAAGCGCAGGTATTTAAGCAGATTATTACGCCCTACAGCGGAAAAATTTCATTCCCGACCTGCTTTGACTGGGAATACGCAAGTATCGATTACTATGTACGCCAAACCGGAAAGCAGCCGACCAACGAGCTGATTTCCGATATGGTGGTCGCATTCTGCAAAGAAATGGAACGCGGCAACTGGTGGGCCACAAATTATACAAATCTCGATTTCAAATTCAACAAGCTGGACAGCCGTACGAACAGCTTTGACACATGGCTTGCCGATTACGTTGGTGAACCGGATGCAGCCTGCGGTATCCAGCAGACCGCAAACGACGGTAAAGTAGACGGTATCAGCACAAATGTGGATTTGGATGTCGCCTATACCGATTACCCTGCCATCATCAAAGCACATGGATTAAACGGCTATGCGAATTCTCAACCGGTTTCAACCGTTCCGGTGCAGTATGCGGAAACGTATCCGGTGAAGGCCGGCGACTGCATGAGTACAATAGCAGCCGCGCACAATATGAATTTGCAGACTCTGCTGAATCTTAACCCGCAGGTAAAACCGCCGTTATACACCATATGGCCGGGGCAGGTTTTAAAACTTTCCGTAACGGCAAAGCCGACTGTCCCTGTCGTAACAACGTATACTGTAAAGTCCGGCGACACACTCAGCGGAATCGCCGCCAAATACGGAACAACGTATCAGGAACTTGCGCGTGTGAACCATATCGCAGACCCGAATTTTATAGCGGTCGGACAAAAGATAAAAATTCCGCGCTGAAGCAAAGAACGCATACTAGGTACGGCAGACTTCCCCTGACAAGTAGGCTGGGCGGATGTATCCGTCCAGCCTACTGCTGGGTTCCTTTGATTTTGAAAGTGAAACGGTCAAATTCATTGCGGAAGTTCTGTTTTGGACAGGCCTGCTGGATAAACCGGAACGCGTGTGATAAAATAGAAAAACAGGAAAAAGAATCAGCAGAAGGGGAGTTGGCTTCAACATGAAACGGTACGGTGTTTTTGATATTATCGGCCCCATTATGGTCGGCCCATCCAGTTCGCATACGGCGGGAGCGGCACGGTTAGGTAAAATGGCACGCTACCTTTGCGGCGGAGAAATCCGCGAAGTGAAATTTTTGCTTCACGGCTCCTTTGCGCAGACATACAAAGGTCACGGCACCGATAAGGCGCTCCTTGCGGGGATTTTAGACATTGATTCCGACGATTACAAGCTGCGGGATTCATTTGAAATCGCGGATAAACGCGGACTGGCCTACCACTTTATCCAAACGGATTTGGGCGAGGTGCATCCCAACACCGTATGCTTTGTCATTACCACAAAAGACGGCAGGCAGGTGTCGGTTACCGGAAGTTCCATTGGCGGCGGAAATGTCATTATTACTAATATTAACGGAATCAGCGTGAATTTTACCGGAGAGAGTCCGATTTTGGTCACCAAACATGAGGACAGGCCGGGTGTCGTATCCCAAATTACCGCCCTTTTGTACCAGCATCAAATCAATATCGGTAATATGCGTGTCAACCGGATGGAAGATTCCGCATTTGCCACGATGTATATTGAACTTGACGGAGCGGTGAACGATTCGGTCATTACGAAGATGCGGGCAATTGCAGGTGTTGAAAGTGTCATTTTGCTGGACGCGAGGATGGGTGAGAGCAGGGGGAAGGATTATGTTTGAATTGAATTTTGAAAAGCTTACCGCCTTGCTCAAAAAAGAATCGATATCCATTGGCGAATATACGCTGTGTGTTGAAATGGAAGAAAGCGGTATGAACCGTGAACAGGCTTTCGACAAGATGAAAGCTATGCTGACCGTCATGCGGGAAGCGGCGAAAAAGGCAGCCGACAGCCCTTTAAAATCCATTAGTGGCTTAACCGGAGGAGATGCTTACCGTTTTCATGAATATGTGCGGCATGGAAAGTCCATTTGCGGCTCTGTCATTGCCAATGCCATGACGATGGCACTTTCCTGCTCTGAGGTAAACGCCTCCATGCAGCGAATTGTAGCGTGCCCCACGGCAGGCTCCTGCGGTATCGTGCCTGCCGCTGTATTGTCTGCCGCAAAGGAATATCAGAAAAGCGAAGAAGATATCATCATGGCGCTTTTTACCGCGTCCGGCGTGGGTATTGTGATCGGTTCACGGGCAACGCTTGCCGGTTCAGAAGGTGGGTGTCAGGCTGAATGCGGTGCCGCCGCTTCCATGGCGGCTGCGGCTGTAACCGAAATGCTGGGCGGTTCACCGGAACAGGCATTTCACGCGGCGGCAATGGCACTCAAAAATGTAATGGGACTGGTGTGCGACCCGGTAGCCGGTTTAGTTGAAATTCCATGTATCAAGCGCAACGCTTCCGGTGCCTGCAACGCAATTATCTGTGCGGATCTCGCATTAGCCGGAGTACCCAGCTATATACCGTTTGATGATGTGGTGGGGGCGATGTATGAGGTGGGAAAAGCAATCTCACCAAAATTGCGGGAGACATCGTTAGGCGGTCTGGCGGCAACGCCGACCGGGGAAAAATTGAAGCAGCGGGTTTATGCAAAATCTCACTAATTCAATAAAAAACTGCCTGTCCGGTTACTTTCAGCCGGACAGGCAGTTTGACTTTAAAATGATTATTGCTCGTATTGCGCCAAATCAGACGGATAATCGTAATGGTAGGTGTTGTGCTTATAATTTGCGTTGCCCGGTGTTGCTTCCGCGTAGTTACCGAACGAAAATACTTTCGCCTCGGCTAAACGTCTGTATAAAAGACCGACAACCGGTTTTCCGCCTGCATTGTGCCACAATAACAACTCGTCGCCAAACTGTGTGGCATCTACATAATTCAAGTCGCAAACCGCGCTGACGGAGGATGCAAAGCGCACATAGGAACCGGATACCCATCCTTCTTTACCGTTTGTCAGCTTTACTTGATACCAGCTTGATTTAGTGGTTGAATTAAACTGGGTTTGGATCACCGTCAAGGATTCCCCTTGGCTTACTGTGGAGACAATCAAAGCGGTTGAGCTTGCGGAAGAACGTACATTCAAACTGGCTGTCGTTGTTGCCGGTAATCCGCTGCCGATTGTGGGGGGAACTACACCGTTGAGCATAATGGTTTTCAGATCAAACTGGCTGGTTCCGTTCCAGTGCCCAGCACCGATATTGTAGGAGAAACTGACCATTGCGTCGAATTGGTTTTGATTTGTTTTTACTTTATTGTTAAGGATAAATTTGTTGACTTCCGTTGTATAAGAACGCTCGTTGATGGTATTGCGCAAAAGCGCCATGGCTTCTCTTTGTGTAAGATTGTTATAGAATGTATCACCCTCATAAATTACATGCCCATAGCCGAGGGTGGGAATGTTATAAGCCAGTGTGTCCGGATATACAGCGGCACTGTAACCTTCATATTTGCTGATGATATCCACCATCTGGTCGCTTGCACGGCGCTGTTCCACAGAAGAAGTGGTAAAGTCTTGGGTGGAAGAAATGAATGCGGTGGTAACGGCTCCGGCGCTGCTCATGACTCCGCCCTTTGAAGAATAAGCGGTTACATTATAAACGCCTGCTTTCGGGAACGTGGTCGTTGCTTTCCAAACTCTGGTTACGTTATCCGGCAGACCGGTGTTATGGGAAGTTTCGGTTGTATAAGTGGTTGCGTTAATCGTTTTTGTACTGCCGTCATTCATGTTTACCACAAACCGCACGGAATTTCTTGCTGCGTCAGTAATTGCGGTCAGCTCCACATTGGAGTTGACTGCCGCAATGTTCGGGGATGTATAGGCTGCTTTTACCGGTTCCGCCTGCGCTACCGTAACCTTGCAGGTCGCTGTTTTTCCGCCGGAACTTGCGGTAATGGTAGCCGTACCGGGCGCAGCCGCGTAAATGTAACCGTTCGAAACGGTAGCAATGGCAGCGTTGCTGGTACTCCAAGTAACATCCGCGTCAGACGGGGTGGTAGCCGCGGTTATGTAAAACGTCTTGCCGGCCGGAATTGTTCCCGAGGAATCCGAAAGGGTAAGCTTGGTTGTAGAATCTTCTTTAATAAATGCGATATAATCTGTACACAGATAGCCGACTTTACCGCTCGGTGTCTGCACTTTTGTCCAATTCGGATTGCTGGTGTCAAGTACTTTTACAACGACACCGGTCGCTACGGT
The DNA here is from genome assembly GCA_023458755.1 of Bacillota bacterium. Taxonomy (GTDB): domain Bacteria; phylum Bacillota; class Clostridia; order Oscillospirales; family Acutalibacteraceae; genus JAEWYE01. Next base: position 115,445 of record JAEWYE010000019.1, read on the forward strand.
AAAGTAAATGGAATAATTGGTGCTTGGTCCGGATCTTAAATTGACGCCGGTCGTGGTTTTTGCACTGGTAACGGTCGAAACAGGTGTCGTTGAAGGTGGAGTAGGGGTCGAAGGAGGTGTGGAAGGAGATGAGGAGGCCGGCGTGTCGCCAAAGTAGCTGGTTGCTCTTCCTGATGTGCCATGCTGTTTTACACCGGCAGTAACCGTAACCTGCATCGAAACGGATGCACCATTCACAGTGCTCGTCACCGTGGCAGGACTGCTGCTAGCTTTTATACCGGTAATCTTATAATAGATTTCGGTGTTCGTTTGACTTTGTTTCGTTACGGAAACAATGCCGGAATTACTGGAGGAAGTGGAAACTGCATTCGCGTTCGCACCGTTCACCGTAATTTTAAAGGTATATTGATTGCCGGGCGCCAACGTATAACTGTTGGTATCAATCATAACAGACCCTTTGGTACTTGCGGGTGCGGTACTGAAATAAGCGGTTGCTCTTGACGAGGTACCGTGTTTTTTAACACCGGCGGTAACCATAACCTGCATCGAAACGGCCGCACCGTTTACAGTACTGGTTACCGTAACAGGGCTGCTGCTTGCTTTTATTCCGGTAATCTTATAATAGATTTCAGTGTTCGTTTGACTTTGTTTCGCTACGGAAACAATACTGGAATTACTGGAGGAAGTAGTAACTGCGTTTGCATCCGCACCCGTCACCGTGATCTTAAAGGTATATTGATTCCCGGGCGCCAATGTATAACTGCTGGTATCAATCATAACAGAGCCTTTGGTACTTGCGGGCGCAGTACTGAAATAAGCGGTTGCTCTTGACGAGGTACCGTGCTTTTTAACACCGGCGGTAACGGTAACCTTCATTGAAACACTCGCGCCGTTCACAGTGCTGGTTACCGTAACAGGGCTGCTGCTCGCTTTTATGCCGGTAATTTTATAATAGATTTCGATTGCATTATTTACGGTCTTTTGGCTTGATTGCGCCACAGATACAACACCGGAATTACTGGATGAAGTGGAAACCGCGCTTGCGTTTGCACCGGTCAGCGTAATTTTAAAGGTGTATTGATTACCGGGCGCCAACGTATATGTACTGGTGTCGATCATGATGGAGCCTTGCGTATTGGTGGCAATTGCAAGCATGTTCGGAATCTGCGTAATGATAACAGCAATGATGCATACGACAGATAATACCCGAAAAACTATTCGTTTGTTAAAATTTTTCATATTCGTTCACCCCAATTATAAAATACTTGTCCAATATACTCAATTTATTTCATTATATCTTAACCTTTTATGTTATGCAAGAAGAATTGCCAAAAAAGATAGTATTTTTTACAAGAAAACAGCCGAAAAATCCAGCATTTAAAAGAATTTTCCGGCTTTGTTCATATGGAGAGTTAAAAGAGCTAATCCATTACTTGAAAATTATGGGACTTTACATTTGGAATTATTTTAACCAGCAGCGGCTTAAACGTATAATTATGCGTACTGGGTGAAGACTGTTCGGTGCCTGCATTTTTGCAAAGTACTGTGGAATTATTTATACGGACGGCCGAATATGTTGTTAATAGAATGATGAATGCCAAAAAAATTGGCAGAACTCTTCTTGCTTGTTTCATTTTATACGCACCCTTTTACAGCTTCAAACTTACTTTTTTGAGCAAAGCTGTCCACAAATTACCCAAGATTCGATATGTATTCGGCGTTTGTATTGCGCAGTATTATTATGTTCGGAAACAAGACAATTTATTTATAAAAAAGGGATGGACTTTCGCTTCTTGACTGCATTCAAAAATTGCGTTAGAATAAATGAATTCAATTGATGGAAGAAAGGGGCGGAATTCAATGTCTTTGTTGTCCGGCGCGGTCGTTTCGGATATGATTGCATATAATACGGGAGACGCCCGCCGTATTTCTCACGCACTGAAAGTGTATTCTTTTGCAAAGACGATCGGGGAACTTGAAAATCTGGATTCGCAGGCACAGCAGACATTGGAACTTGCTGCGATTCTGCATGATATCGGAATTCACGCCAGCGAGGAAAAATACCATTCGAGTGCGGGAAACTATCAGGAACTGGAAGGCCCGCCGATTGCTCGGGAGCTTCTTAAAAAACAGGAGCTTTCCCCGCATATGCTGGAACGCGTCTGCTTTTTAATCGGTCATCACCACACCTATCAAGCGGTCGACGGAATCGATTATCAAATCCTGATTGAAGCCGATTTTCTGGTGAATGCTTATGAAGACAGCATGTCGCCCAAGCAAATTGCTTCCGTTCGCGAAAAGGTGTTTCAAACAAAAACAGGCATACAGTTTTTAAACGCCATGTATCCGTCCAATCTTTAGATTGCTGCGTTTGGCAGAATGGTCGAACTTCCGAATAAAATCTTCACCATTCGTCCAAAATTTAAAATAAAAGCTTCTTTTACGGGCTATAATGAATAAGTACATAGCAAATCTGTACCGTTTGTGCTGCTCTGTAAATCAGTCAGGCGTTTTTTTGCTAAAGCATAAGGAAGGGTGGTCAAGCCTATGGCAAATACTCCGACTCCCCACAACGAGGCAAAATCCGGCGATATCGCGAAAACTGTATTGATGCCCGGTGACCCGCTTCGGGCAAAATTTATTGCGGACACGTACCTGACAGACGTTGTCTGTTTTAATACCGTGCGCAATATGCTCGGCTACACGGGGAATTATCACGGAAAACGCGTTTCTGTGATGGGCGGCGGAATGGGAATGCCGTCTGTTGGAATTTACACCTACGAACTTTTTCATTTTTATGATGTCGAAAGCATTATTCGTATCGGTTCGGCGGGCGGAATTGCGGACAATGTACATGTTCGTGATGTTGTCATCGGGCTTGGTGCCTGCACCGACTCAAATTACGGCGCGCAGTTCGGGCTGCCGGGAACGTTTGCTCCGGTTGCCAGTTATGACCTGCTTAGGCGCGCGGTAGAAGCAGCGGAAGAGAAGAATATCAAAACTGTGGTCGGTAATGTTCTTTCATCCGATGTCTTTTACAGTGACGACGAAAGCGCGCTTGCGTCGTGGAAAAAGATGGGCGTTTTAGCTGTTGAGATGGAGTCTGCCGCTCTGTATATGAATGCGGCAAGAGCAGGTAAAAAAGCACTTTGCCTGCTTACGGTTTCCGACTGCCCGTTTACGGGAGAATCTTTGTCTTCACAGGATCGGCAAACCAGTTTTACGCAGATGATGGAAATCGCACTTGCGCTTGCGGAATAAGCTGCTTCGCTATGTATTTAACAGCCTTGCAGCGTGGGTGAACAAGGAAAGAGCTGCGCCTAATAGGCTATAAAATTATCTTACAAAGAGAGTACTTATGAACAATCAAGAAATTTTAAGCAAAGTAGACCATACACTTCTCACCCAGACTGCAACATGGGAAGAAATCCGACAGATTTGTGACGATGGGGTAAAATATGCCACCGCCTCGGTTTGTATTCCTGCTTCTTACGTAAAACGGGCAAAGGAATATGTGAACGGCGGTGTGCTGATTTGCACCGTTATCGGTTTTCCGAACGGTTATTCTACGACCGCTTCCAAGGTCTTTGAGGCACAGGATGCCATCCGCAACGGGGTCGATGAAGTGGACATGGTGGTGAATCTGGGGTATATCAAAGACAGCCGGTTCGATTTGCAGCTGGACGAAATTAAGCAAATTAAAGCGGTGTGTGGCGATAAGATTCTAAAGGTCATTATTGAAGCCTGTCTGCTCACGGAACAGGAAAAAATAAAGATGTGTGAGGTCGTCACAAATTCCGGAGCGGATTTTATTAAGACGTCCACTGGATTTTCTGCTGCGGGCGCAACGTTTGAGGATGTCGCACTGTTTGCCAGCCATGTCGGCAAACATGTCCGAATCAAGGCCGCCGGCGGTATTAAAACAATGGCAGATGCCGAAAAATTCATTTCCTTAGGTGCTTCCAGGTTGGGTACCAGCCGAATTATCAAATTGATTAAGAACGAAGAAGCACATGGTTATTAACGAATCTACACGATATTTTATAAGTTGGCTTTTGCCTGACTCAGTTTGACATATATTGCTAAAGGAGAACGAAATAATGATGAACACAACCGTTGATACAAAAGAATTGGTACGTACTGCCCTTACCGCCAGAGCACTTGCTTACAGCCCTTACTCCCACTTCAGCGTAGGTGCCGCGCTTTTAACGGAATCCGGCAAGGTTTACACCGGCTGCAATGTGGAATGCGCGTCCTACTCCGCTTCCAACTGTGCCGAACGCACTGCCTTTTTTAAAGCGGTCAGCAACGGGGAACGCAGATTTACCGCAATCGCGATTGTCGGCGGAAAGGCCGGTGCACCGGTTACCTCTATTTGTCCTCCGTGCGGCATTTGCAGGCAGGTCATGATGGAATTCTGCGATCCGGCAACATTTCAGGTGATTCTTGCAAGCGGCAATGAAACATGGAAAATCTGCACGCTGGAGGAACTCTTGCCCATTGGATTCGGCCCGAAAAATCTCAAATAGGAGAATCAGACAGATGAGAATGTATGATATTATCACCAGAAAACGGAACGGCGGTATTCTCTCTAAACAGGAGATTGAATATTTTATTCAAGGCTATGTGAACGGTGAGATTCCCGATTATCAAGTTTCCGCGCTGATGATGGCCATCTATTTTCAGGGCATGACGGAGGAAGAAACCGCCGTCCTGACCTTATGCATGGCGAATTCCGGCGAAACGGTAGATTTATCATCCATTCCGGGTGTGAAAGTAGACAAACACAGCACCGGTGGGGTCGGTGACAAAACCACGCTGATTATTGCGCCGATTGTTGCTTCTTTGGGTGTGCGCGTCGCCAAAATGAGCGGCCGGGGTTTGGGGCATACCGGCGGAACCGTCGATAAGATGGAGGCAATCCCGGGTATGCGCACTTCTCTTGATCGCGAAGAATTTTTCGATATTGTAAGAAAAGTCGGAGTCAGTGTAATCGGACAATCCGGAAACCTAGTGCCCGCCGATAAAAAGCTGTATGCGCTCCGCGACGTTACCGGAACGGTAGAGAGCATTCCGCTGATTGCTTCCAGTATTATGAGTAAAAAAATAGCTGCCGGTTCCGACTGCATCCTGCTGGACGTAAAAACCGGAAGCGGCGCCTTTATGAAAACCATGGAAGATTCGGTTAAGCTTGCACAGGCAATGGTGGCAATCGGTGAAAATGTTGGGCGCAAAACAATCGCTCTCATTACCGATATGGACCGTCCCCTCGGCATGGCAATCGGCAATGCGCTTGAAATCACAGAAGTCTGCCAAACTCTGAAAGGAAAAGGCCCTGCCGATTTAACGCACATCTGCATTGAACTTGCCGCTAATATGCTTTATCTTGCGGGCAAGGGAGAAATGAATACTTGCAGAGCGATGGCGAATGGAGCGATTGCGGACGGCAGCGCGTTTGCTAAGCTGAAAGAAATGGTTGCGGCGCAGGGCGGCGATATCCGCGTGCTGGAAGATTCCAAAAACTTTGAGCAGACAGACATAAGCTATGATGTTCCTGCACAGCAGGACGGTTACCTTTCTTCCATGAACACCGAGCAGTGCGGCATTTGTTCTGTGGTGCTGGGTGCGGGCAGAGAGAAAAAGGAAGACCTAATTGATTTCAGCGCGGGTATCCTGCTCCGTAAAAAAATCGGGGATTACGTGAAAACCGGTGAAACAATTGCCACATTTTATTCCTCTTCAATCGAAAAGTGTGTGGAAGCTGAAAAACGATTCCGTCAGGCGGTTGTTATCCATCCACAAAAGCTGGAGGACGTACCGCTCATTCACGCACGAGTAACAAAAGACGGTGTGGAACACTTCAGCTAAAAATAAAAAAGCCGTCTCAAAAACGGGAGCATTTTCAGTCAACCCTTACAGAATGGACTTTCGCATTGCGGTTCGTTCATCTGTAGGGGTTGCATATTATGCAACCTACATTTTAAGACAGCTTTTATTTGCGTAGAAATTATTTCATTTTCTTTGGCTCGTCGTATTCCACACCGAATGTTTCAACGGTAGCTTTTACGATTTTTTGGTTGTCATACGGTCTGTCGCCGTAATCGCGGCGTACGCTCACAATGCGCTCCGCTTCTTCCATTCCTTCAATTACTTTGCCGAAGGCGGCATATTCGCCATCCAGGTGCGGCGCGTCATCTACCATAATAAAGAATTGGGAGCCGGCACTGTTTGGGTTGGATGAGCGGGCCATGGAAAGCACGCCCTTTGTGTGAAGCAAATCATTTTGAAAACCGTTCGATGAAAATTCGCCTTTGATGCTGTAACCCGGGCCTCCCATTCCGGTTCCTTGCGGGTCGCCGCCCTGAATCATGAAATTCGGAATCACGCGGTGAAAAATAGTTCCGTCATAAAATCCCTTTTTCACCAATGAAATAAAGTTGTTAACCGTGTTCGGCGCAATTTCAGGGTAAAGTTCAATTTTGATTTTGCCCTCGTCTGTCTCAATGGTAACAATCGGATTGTTCATTCTGCTGCCTCCTGTTTTTATACGAATGTCTATTTGACATGTTTCGTATTCTGTGCTGCTATTATTATACTGATTAATTTGCAAATCATCAAGCGACAAAGTAAATTAATCAAGATAATAAATTTTTTTATTTTTTCACACAATTGTCACAAAAAGGTATATAATAGGAATTGGTGGTTTATGTTCTTTGTAATATTCTGCATCCTTCACTAACATAGCGGAATATTACAAAGAACGCAGGTTGATAATTTTAATCAGGAAATGAGGTGGCAGCATGATTCAAAGCATCAGCAGTGATCGTTATTCCGAACTCAAGATTTCTTCTGTGCCCAGCAGCACCGCTGCGAAAACATCTTCTGCTGACAGTGAATTAACCGTCAGCAGTCAAGTCCCGAAAACTGATACGATTGAAATTAGCGAGCAGGCCCGTCAGGCAATGCAGCAAAGTAAAGTGGCTGCCGCAAATACAGAACAGTCTGTGCAGGCAGATGCCACACAGAGCGGTGCAAAGACTGCACAACCAAGTGCCAAACCTGCCCAGCAAAGCAATAAATCGAATGCCGCCGTACTGAACGGTATGAGTTCTGCGGAGGATATCCAAACAACCGGCAGCACAGAGCAATCGCCGGTACTTTCCACTCTAACCGAAACCCAGCTTGACAAACTTGTGAAGAGTGGCACTATTACCTCTTCACAGAAGAATGCCGAATTAGCCCGAAGGGCGGCTGCGGCAGCACAACAAGCGGTTTCAGACGATTCCAATAAGAAATCAATCAGCAAGGCGCAGGAACAGGCGGTTGAATCGTACAACCAGCAGGCCGCATACGGTATTGGTGCAATAACCGAAAGCGGAAGTCTTTTAAACATCGTAGCCTAAAGGCTTATTTTTATACGTCAAGAAACAGGAGTCGCTTTTTGCGGCTCCTGTTTTGCTGTATTCCCATAAACAATATTATGAAATCTATTTTGCATATTCCTTCCATTTTTGTATCTTGTATTTTTTATTAAATTTTAATTGTTCAGTAAGTATTATGTAGAGAAATTAGCAGTCATTTTGTAAAGCGTTTGTACAGGGTGCCGAGCGCTTTTTTTTCAATGCGGGATACGTATGACCGCGAGATTCCAAGCTTTTCCGCAACTACGCGCTGCGCCAAAGGTTTGCTGCCGGAAAGTCCGTAACGAAGTTCAATAATAATGCGCTCACGCGGGGAAAGAACTTCCATAATATAATTTTTTAGCTGCTCCGATTTGATTTTGCAGTCCAAATTGTCAATAATATTATCTTCCACGGCCAGCGTGTCCATGAGGGTTAGGGCGTTTCCGTCTTTGTCGGTATCAATCGGTTCATTCATCGAAATATCCTGCGCGGTCTTTTTGCCTGAACGAAAGAACATGAGCACTTCATTTTCAATGCATCTTGCGGCGTAGCTCGAAAGCCGGATGCCTTTGCTGTTGTCAAAGGTATCGACGGCTTTAATCAGTCCGATGGTTCCAATCGAAATCAAGTCATCCTGGTCATTGGCATTGGAGTAATACTTTTTAATGATATGTGCGACAAGACGCAGATTATGTTCAATCAGCTTGTTCCGCGCATTCATGTCGCCATTTTTGAACCGTTCCAGACAGTCGCGTTCCTCCTGCGCGGATAGGGGCCGCGGGAATGAGCCGGAGCCGGTTACGTGGAGTACGAAGAATATCAGGTTGGAAAGAGCATCCCAAAGAAAAGCAGCCAGCATAAAATCGCCCCTTTTTCAATTGTTCTCCTATTTTATGCGATTTTGGCCTGTTCGTTGCAAGTCCAAGCGCAATCTGTCCGTAAACATTTCTTTCAGTTTTTTGCTTTGACCGATAAAAATGTGATATACTCTTTATATTGTTTGAAGCTGGGGAGTAAAATGCCGGTACTCTATTGACAATCACAGCCTTAGAAACTATAATCCATATCGTATTAATAAGGTATGAAACAAGTAAACTTTATAGGTGGTAAATAAAAGTATGCTAAATGAATTTTCTAGAACGGAATTGCTGCTCGGCACCGAAGGAATGCAGAAGCTGCAGAACGCAACTGTTGCGGTTTTCGGCATCGGAGGAGTCGGCTGCTATACCGTGGAGGCCCTTGCGCGGAGCGGAGTCGGCAATCTTATCTTGATTGATGATGATAAAATATGTCTGACCAATATCAACCGGCAGCTTATAGCAACCCGCAGCACAATCGGAAAAAAGAAGGTGGAGGTTATGCGCGACCGCATCTTGGACATCAATCCAAAGGCAAACGTGGAAATCCATGAAACGTTTTACACAGCCGAAACCGCCGATGAATTCGACTTTTCCCAATATTCTTATATCGTCGATGCAATTGATACGATTTCCGCAAAACTGGTTTTAATCCAGCGTGCAAAAGCGGCAGAGGTTCCGATTATCAGCTGTATGGGAGCGGGCAACAAGCTAGACCCCACAAGGTTTGAAATTACGGATATTTCAAAAACTTCCGTGTGTCCGCTTGCAAGGGTTATGCGCCGTGAATTAAAGGCGCGCGGAATTATTTCCTTAAAGGTGCTTTATTCAAAAGAAGAAGCAATCAAACCGATTGAAACAGATTCCAACAGTTGTAAATATCACTGCGTTTGTCCGCCGGGAACCAAGCGGAAATGCACCATTCGCCGTCAGGTGCCGGGCAGCATTTCCTTTGTTCCGTCTGTTGCGGGACTTATCATAGCCGGAGAAGTCATAAAAGATTTAATCAGATAGAAAAATAGCAGAAGGAGCAAGGTCAGTTACGCTGATTTTGTTCCTTTTTCTATGGATTTGCTTATTTTATATTCTCTAATTTTAGCAGAATATGTTATACTATAGTCAGTTAACTTTAGAAAACATCCAAGAAACAAGCGCAAAATCTTTGATATATGGATTTTACGCTTGTAGATTGGTCTTGTTTTCAAATTAACTGGCTATATCTACTTAGTATGTGAATAATAAATGCAAAATACTTTCTGCCCTACTAAACGGTTGCGCGCTGCCGCGCGCTAACGGAGGGGGGTGAGGGCGGCAAAGCCGCCCTTATCGCTCCGCTGGGGCGAAAGCATGGAACTCATCTCCATTGTTAAAGGGAGATGTCACCGAAGTGACAGAGAGATTCGTAACCGTTACTGTTGCGCTTCTGCGAGGCTACTCTTGCCGCTCCGCTGGGGCGAAAGTACGAAACTTAATAGGACTGGGGATACGTTATGAAACTGATTTCATGGAATGTAAACGGGCTTCGTGCCTGCTTGACCAAAGGATTTTTGGATTTTTTTACAGAAATCGACGCGGATATTTTCAGTATTCAGGAGACAAAAATGCAGCGGGGGCAGGCGGAAGTTGAATTACCCGGCTACAAGCAGTATTGGAACAGCGCGGAGAAAAAGGGCTATTCCGGTACGGCTGTTTTTACAAAGCATGAACCGCTTTCCGTCAACTATGATATCGGCATACCGGAGCATACCGGCGAGGGCCGCGCAATCACACTCGAATTTGAAGACTTTTTCTTTGTGAATGTTTATACGCCCAACGCGCAGCGTGGGCTGACACGCATTGACTACCGTATGAGCTGGGAGGATGCGTTTCGCGGATATCTGAAAGGACTGGACGTCCGAAAGCCGGTGATTGTGTGCGGTGATATGAATGTAGCGCACAATGAAATTGATCTGAAAAACGCAAAAAGCAATCGAGGCAATGCCGGTTTTTCGGATGAAGAGCGCGGCAAAATGACCGAACTTTTGGATGCCGGATTTTTGGATACATTCCGCACCCTTTATCCCGATAAAAAAGATGCGTATTCCTGGTGGTCTTATATGTTCCACGCGCGTGAGCATAACGCGGGCTGGCGTATCGATTATTTTCTCATTTCCGCGCGTCTGAAAGACCGACTTCAGGACAGCTTGATTTACCCCGAGGTTATGGGCAGTGACCATTGCCCGGTCGGATTGATTTTAAAAGACTAGGAGTGCGCATATGAAAAATATCATGCATGAATTCACCCAAAATGAACGAAGATATCTTTCTCTCCTTTCGCAGCAATACCCTTCCATACAGGATGTCTGCACCGAGATTATCAATCTGCAGGCCATTCTGAACCTTCCGAAGGGCACCGAACATTTTATGAGCGACCTTCACGGCGAATATGAGGCATTCTATCATATCCTGAATAACTGCTCCGGCGTTATTCGGGAAAAGGTGGATTTGGTTTTTGGCAAAACGCTGGTGGAGCAGGAGCGTTCCGAAATTTGCACGCTGATTTACTATCCGGAGCAAAAGCTGCAGATCATGAAGCAAAGCGGCGCAAAGCTGGATGACTGGTATACGACTACCCTTTACCAGCTAATTGACCTTTGCAAGGTGATTGCCTCCAAATACACCCGTTCCAAGGTACGCAAAGCACTCCCGAAGGAATACAGCTATATCATCGACGAATTGCTTCATGCCCAGCCGGATGAGGATAACAATCAAATTGTTTATCATAAAAAAATTGTCGATACGATCATCAGCATCAGTAATGCGGATGAATTTATCATTGCGCTCGCAACGCTGATCAAACGCCTTGCTGTCGACCATTTACATATTGTCGGCGATATTTTTGACCGCGGCCCGCATGCGGACGGTATCTTTGATATGCTGATGCAGCACCACGCGGTCGATATTGAGTGGGGCAATCACGACATTCTGTGGATGGGCGCGGCTTCCGGCAGTGAAGCCTGTGTGGCGACAGCGGTCAAAATCAGCGTGTCCTTTCACAATCTGAATGTGCTGGAAAGCGGCTACGGTATCAGCTTGCGTCCGCTCGCCATGTTCGCAAAGGATACCTACAGCGATTGTGAAGATATTTACGACGCGATTGAGAAGGCAATCGCGGTTATTCTGTTTAAACTGGAAGGTCAAACGATCAAACGCCATCCGGAATACGATATGGATAACCGCCTGCTGCTGGACAAAATTGATTATGAAAACAAAAGCATTTTGATAGACGGCAAAACCTATGCGCTGAATACCACATTTCTCCCCACGGTGAATCCAGACGACCCGTATGCGCTCAGTCCGGAAGAAAGAACGGTTATGGACGGCCTTGTAAGTGCCTTCCGCGACAGTGAGCGCCTGCACCGCCATATTCAGTTTTTGTATGCCAAGGGCAGCATTTATAAATGCTTTAATCAGAATTTGCTGTTCCATGGCTGTATTCCGATGGATGAAGACGGTTCCTTTACTGCTGTTACCGTGAACCGTCAGGAAGTAAAAGGGAAGGAGCTTATGGACTTATCCGAGAAAATAGCGCGAAAAGCCTATTTTGGCTCCGAAAGAGATGCTGACCGGCAGAGTAATCTGGATTATATGTTGTACTTGTGGTGCGGCAAAAACTCGCCGCTGTTCGGCAGAGCAAAAATGACTACATTCGAGCGTATGTTCATCAATGACAAATCCGTTTGGACAGAAAAAAAGAACCCGTATTATGTCCTGAACAATACGGAGGAAACTTGTTTGAAAATCCTGCATGAATTCGGTTTATACACGCCCTTCTCGCATATTGTCAACGGTCATGTGCCGGTGCGCGCCATAGAGGGGGAAAGCCCCATCAAAGCGAACGGCAAACTGATTGTGATTGACGGCGGCTTCTGCAAGGCTTATCATCCGACAACCGGAATTGCAGGCTATACGTTGATTTACAATTCTCACGGCATGCGCATCATGTCGCACCAGCCGTTTGAAAATATTGAAAAAGCAATTAACGAAAACCGGGATATTCAGTCCCACTCTGAAGTGTTTGAAACACAGCTTGCGCGTGTTATGGTTATGGATACCGATATCGGCAACGACATCAGCAACAAGATTTACGACCTCACCTTATTATTGAGTGCATACCGGCAAGGTGTGCTTGTGCCTAAAAGTGAATAAAATAGGAAACCTCCCACTGCCGCAGACAAAACTACAGCAGTGGGAGGTTCTGTTTGAAAGGTGTTGAATGCTATTTGAAAGCATTATACGCGCTTGTCAAGAGCACGGCGCTGTGGTCAAAGGAAAGCTCCCAAGCGCCCACACCGAGAAGTCCGTATTGCTTGGCAAGTTCGGCCTTTTTCGCGATAGACTGCGGGTTTTCATAGGAAATAAACGTATTGTTTCCAAACAAATAAGGTACCATCGCTGTGCTGTGATAGTAGCTGGTAAACGCGGGATTGTTCAGATAATTCGCCATGACAGAATCATAGCCGATGGATTTTGCGGAAGTAAAGGTACTGTATAAGCCGTGGTTTGCCGCGCTGACACCCGTATAACAGTAACCGTAAAACGGCATTCCGAGAACCAGTTTCCGTGGGGAGGCACCCGCGTTCAGATATGCCTGAATACCTTGGTTCACGCTGACTTTGTATTGCGGGGACGGTTCGGTCGGCGCGTATAACGGAGCATTAAAGTCGGAATAATCATCCCAGGAACCGTGCATGTCGTACCCCATAATAAACAGGTAGTCAAGCGACGGCAGCAGAGAGGTAAGCTCTATATGATTGATAAAACCTGCGTCCGGTGCGCCTGTCATGCTCAGAACGTACTGTTTTCCGCTTTTTGCTGTCTGTGCGTTTAGCTTTTGGCGGATTGCCCGAACGAGCGTGGTCAAATTCTGCTTATCCTGCGTTCTGTGAATATTGCCTGCCACACCGCCGGAAACAGGATATTCCCAGTCCAAATCAATACCGTCCAAGCCATTTGTTAAAAGAAAATTCACACAGCTCTGCGAAAAGGTTTCCCGCGAGGAAGAGGTAGCCGCGGCATCCGAAAAATATTTGGAGTTGTCCCATCCGCCCACAGAAATTATAATTTTTAAAGCGGGATTTTTGCTTTTTAAGGCTCGCAAATCCGAAAAATTCTTTAAATCCGTGCTGCTTTGCGCCATGATTAACCGGCAGTCAGCGCTGATGTTGGCAAACGCGTAATGAATATGCGTCAGCTTTGCCGCGTCAATTTTGTCCGCGCTGAAACCGCTGCCCCTCGCCCAAGAGGGGTAGTATCCGACTACATATTTTTGGCCGGCGGTTGATTGAGACGGGTAAATGGACTGCGAACTCGCGGAACTTGAGGAGCTTGCCGAGCTGGTTAGCTTTGAACTTGTTGTACCGGAAGAAGAAATGACACCCTTTTTTGAATAGTAGGCGGTATTCATTTCCGGTGAGGAACTTGCCACAGAATTCGCGGATGCCATAGATGTTTGGGAAGAGGAGAGCGGTCCGCGCGGAAGGGGAATGGATGCGCTGGAGGACTCTTGACGGAACAGGCTCGAAGCACTTAGGGAAGATGGGTTGGTGCTGGCTGTGCCGGAGCCTTGCCGACTGGAGGAGTCGCTATGTATCACCGAGGTCACGGCATTTTCCGGTGTCACTTTTACCTCGGGCGAAGCTGAAACGCACCCGGAGAAGATAAGCATCATCAGCACCGCGGTAATACGTACGGCTGTTCTTTTCCAAAATTCAATTTTCATTTTTTTAATTGGAATTCACCGTAAATCGAATTTTAAGTGAATTCATCTTGCTCCCCTTATGTAGAATATTTTGTATTTTATACTAATATCCAATTAAAAGTATATCAAAATCAAATCGAATTAAAACCTTGCACGTATGGGTTAAGCACAGGTTTTAAGCAATACTTTTATGGGAGACTAGTATTATACTGTAATTTTAGCAGGAACCCATAGGGGTGTTCAATGACAAAATAATGGAATAGAAAATGCCATAACACTTCCGTTAGAAAGCGCTATGGCATTGGAAAATGATATCTATTTTTTTATTCAAATAAGTCAATTGTGTTGTTCGGCGTTTTAAACGCGAAAGATTCAAAGTCCTGCTTGCACATCGGTTTGGCAAAATAATATCCCTGCGCAATGTCACAGCCGATATTATGCAGAATATCCGACTCTTCTTTGGTTTCCACACCCTCTGCCACCACAAGGAAACCCAAGGTTTTTGCGAGTTTTACCAAGGAGTATACAATGTTTGAGGAGCGTTTGTCCTTATCCAGATCTTGCAGGAAAGAGCGGTCAAGCTTCAGCAAATCCAGCGGAATGGTTTTCAGGCAGCTTAACGAGGAGTAGCCGGTTCCAAAATCATCCATCGCCACTAAAAATCCCATTTCTTTTAACTGTTCGATGATTTCCTTAATATATCCCAGGTCATTAATCGCTGTAGTTTCGGTCAGTTCAAGATCGATTAATCCTGTATCAATTTTATATGCCGCAGCGGTATCCCGAATCATTTCAATAAAATTCGTTTGGTATAAGTCCGCACGGGAAATGTTGACCGAAACCAAAATGCGTCTGCCGTATTTTTTCCATTCTTTCATGTCTTTGCAGACCTGTTCGAACACAAATTTGCTGATGGGGGAGATAAGTCCGCACCTTTCAGCAATCGGAATGAAATATCCGGGGCTGATAAAGCCTTTTTCGGGGTGCTTCCAGCGAATCAGCGCTTCCATTCCCATTACTTTTCCGGAGTGAAATGCAATTTGCGGCTGATAATAAACCTCCAATTGATTCTCACTTAACGCTGTTTTTAAATCATTCTGCGTAGAGGCTTCCTGCAAAATGATTTTTTGTATTTCTTCGTTAAAATAAGCGTAAGGCTTCTGCGAATTAGTTTTAATTTGTTTGCGCGTAAAACTCGCATTATCAACACAGAAGCGAATATCGGTATCCTTATTTGCCGCCACATAAATACCGAAACATGGATTTACCACAATTCCCTGATTATGAATGGTAAGCCTGCTCATTTTGTCAATGAGGCCCTTCATTAAATCCAGCAAACGGGTTTCCGGCTTTGCTTTCACACAAAACGCAAAAAGGTCGCCCGACATATGACAGCAGGGTTCATCCTCTGTCAGTGTGTTTTTTAAGATATCCGCGATTCTTATCAACACCTGATCGCCGAACGCAAATCCCAAAGTATCGTTTATGGTCTTGAAATGATTAATGTCAAAGGTAATAACCGCGTAGGTTCCGTCCAAATGGGTATGAAGCAGCTTTGTCGCTTCCAGGCAAAATTTTGAATAATTTGGAATACCGGTCAAAGAATCTGTATATGCGTTCTTATAAAGCATTGCACCAATCTTTTTTTGACGGCAGCTAAGAATAATGGTGACTATTATAAAAATAGCCAATAAACCCAGACCTGTGCAGATAATTAAGAAAAGAGCGTTGGGAACTCCATAAAAGACCGGCTGACTGGTGAATACGGCGGGCAGTTGAAAATTGCCGCTGTGTTTCATTCTATCACATCCAAACGAATATAAAATGTATAGCAGGACCCGAATCACGATCAACTGGCACCGCCCGAAATGAGATAAAGCTTTAAGCCGGAAGGTGAGTTTTTTTGGTCGATGAATCCGATAATGTGGTAATATTATACAATGTTGATTCCTTAATTTTCATACTATGACATTATAGCAAAAAATAGTTCACTTTTCAACTAACAATTAGCAATAATTGTCATATATTGTATAGCCTTTTGGAATTTTGCTTTACGGCAGAATCAGATTAGTATATAATGAGTTTAATTCTTTTGCTTTTATCGATAGTTTGTCTGACCGCTCTGCATATTCTTACCGGCGGAACAGAAACCGTGCTTGTATCAATCTTGCGAAAACTGAGAAAATAGGGGGAATTGCAAAATGAAGATTACTTTTTACGGAGCAGATAAAGAAGTTACCGGCAGCTGCCATTGCGTGCAGGTGAATGACAAAAAAATTCTGATTGACTGTGGACTGCAGCAGGGGCAGGATGAAAAGGACAACGCCAATCTGCCGTTTCATGCCGGGGAACTGGACTATGTAATCGTTACACATGCCCACATCGACCACAGCGGCAGGCTTCCGCTGCTTATCAAGAATGGCTTTCGGGGAAAAATATATGCGACGAAAGCAACCTGTGACCTGCTTTCAATCATGCTTTTGGACAGCGCTCATATTCAGGAGGTTGATGCAGTCAATGCAAACCGAAAAGGAAAACGGGCAGGCCGCAATATGGCAGAGCCGCTTTATACGGTGGAAGACGCACAAAAAACATTGCAATACCTTGTACCGTACAGTTACGGCGAAATGATTGAGCCAGCGTCGGGAATCCGTTTTTCCTTTACCGATGCAGGCCATCTGCTGGGCTCGGCTTCCGTTGAAATGTGGCTTACTGAAAAAAATGTTACGAAAAAGATTGTGTTTTCCGGTGATATCGGGAATTGCAATCAGCCGATTATTCGTGACCCCCAGTATATCAAAAAAGCTGATTATGTGGTTATGGAGTCTACCTACGGTGACCGGGAACATGATAAAATGGTGGAATATACTCCCGAACTGGCGGCGATTATTGACCGCACTCTTTCAGGCGGCGGCAATTTGGTTATTCCAAGCTTTGCGGTAGGACGTACACAGGAACTTCTGTATTTTATCCGAGAAATCAAGGAAAAGGGCCTAGTAAAAAGTAATCCGGATTTTCCGGTATATGTGGACAGTCCGCTTGCCGCCAAAGCAACCGGCATTTACAGCGGCGATTTAACCGGCTATGCTGATGAAGAAACGGTCGAGGTTATTAAAAAAGGCTTTGAACCCCTTCGTTTCCCGAACCTCAACATTTGTGAAACTGTTGAGGAGTCCAAGGCGTTAAACGATGACCAAAAGCCAAAGGTGATTATTTCTTCGAGTGGCATGTGTGAAGCCGGCCGTATTCGACACCATCTCAAGTACAACCTGTGGCGCGGTGAGTGTGCGGTACTGTTTGTCGGCTTTCAGGCAAACGGAACACTGGGCAGAATTTTAATTGACGGGGCGGACCGGGTAAAGCTGTTCGGTGAAGAAATCGCGGTGAAGGCTCATATTTACAATTTTCGGGCACTGAGCGGGCATGCGGATAAAACCGGCTTGCTGCGCTGGATTACCGCGTTTGAGCAAAAGCCGCAGCGCGTGTTTATTGTACATGGTGAGGCAGAGGCTGCTGCTAACTTTTCCGATTGTCTAACGCAGATGGGCTATCACACCTATGTGCCAAACTTTGAGGCGGTTTTTGACCTTGTGGCAGATACCGAGGTTGAATCCGGAATCGAGCCGACTACATTGGAGGCAGCCCGGCAAAGAACGCATAAGTTCTCTACTGCGTTTGCCCGCCTGATGGCGGCAGGCCAACGGTTAATCACGGTCATACAGCACAATGAAGGCGGTGCCAATAAAGATCTTGCCAAGTTTGCCGATCAAATCAACGCAATTTGCAATAAATGGGACAGATAAAAAGAGGGGTGCTTCGGCACCCCTCTTTCTGTTTATTCGTTTTTGCCGGAATTGTTTTCCGCACTGATATTCTTTCTTGCGTATTTCCGGTAGGCAGACATATCAATCGTCGGAGTACTGCTCTTTTGCACACCGTCCCGGTTCCCAATGTAATTGCCGTATACATAAAAGCAGTCTTTTCCATGTTCCTTCGCATAATAGAGGGACATATCCGCTTTTCGATAGAGATCGTGATAATTTGTAGCGTCAATTGGATAAATGGCAACGCCGATACTCCCGGAAATCTTCTTTTTATTATTTTCGCCAACCCATATTTCACCAAACATGTTGCACAATGCGGTAAGCTTTGCAATCAACTGGTCATCCGATCCGTAATCTTTTAAGAAAATAAAGAACTCATCGCCACCGATTCTGCCGAGAATATCGGAGGAGCGGAAAATACGCGGCAGTTTTTCCGAGATTGCAATCAGAGTGTTATCGCCTTGAATATGTCCGTATGTATCGTTAATGGATTTGAAATTGTCCACATCCAGCATAATCAGCGCGTGTTTTTGGTCACAGCCAATACCGTTTAAGTAGGCTTCAATCATGGACTGCGTCACTTTTTTATTGTAAAGACCAGTCAGGCTGTCCTTCTGTGACTGCTGCAAAAGCTCTAACTCATGCTTTTTCTGAGCATCAATGTTTTTGGAATAGCCTATTATTTTCAATGAATCCTTGTTGGAATTCGCTAAGTGGATGATGGTTTCGGTTACCCAGTAAGGATTGTTATTTTTGTCCAGTAAGCGATAATCCAGTGAAATCTCATGCAGATCCTGCTTTGTGAATATTTTTGTAAGATTTTCTCTGCAAAAGGTTTGGTAATATTTTTCGGAATCCTCCGGGAAAACCGCATTTTTCGCTATGAATTCGACAATCTCACTATACATTTCGGTATGTAGAAGCGGGAATGCGCGGTTGAATTTCTCTTGACCGTAATCAATCCGGTTATGTGTCAAATCCGCTTCAAAAAGATTTTCACTGGTCAGTTCCAAGGCAGAGCGGTAAATTTTTTCATTTTCATAAAGTTGGTTTTGTATCAGCCGATTCTGCTTCAATTCTTCCGTCTTTTGCTCCACCGCACTCATCAATTGGTTATAAGCATCGGAAATTTGATGAAGCTCACTGAAATTGCTGCACGAAAATCTTGCCCGGTAATCACCCTTAATTGAGCGGTTAATCGAGTTCAAAAAGTTTTTAATCGGCTTTGCGAAATATGCATTGCAGACAAAATACGCGGAAACTACCAAATAAATCAGCGGTACTGTCAAGTTGGTTAAGGATAAATTTGTGGTTCTGCTGAAAACCGTAAAATGCAGGAGCAGTAGGAGACAGGCTGGCAGTATAGAAAAAAACAGCAAAGCAAGAAAAAGATAATTTCGAATCTTCATAACCCGCCCCTCCTAAAAAATGACATGAATCAGCAGACAGCCTTTTCACCGCAAGGCATGCCGGTAGATTCATGTCATTCGATACATGGCAACCGGCTGGCATACAACATTTCAACCGACGGAAAATATTGCTTTAGCCCCTTGGCTTTGCGCCTCCGCTTTTCAACGGATTTGCTGTTTACATGATATTGTATAAAACTTTATAATATGCTATCAGTATACACCATATGTTAAAATTTTACAAGATAAATAAACAAATTCTAAAAAATAAATTGGAATAATTTGTGAAATTCTCATAAATCATGTAGATGCTGTGTTGCTTTGCTCCTTCAGCTTTTCTTTTGCAACTGCCAGCATTAACTTAATTCGGTTTTCCTGATTGACGCGGGTTGCGCTTGGGTCATAGTCAATCGGTACGATGTTTGCGCGTTCATCCACCGCTTTTATTCGGTGAATCATACCTTTGCCGCAAATATGGTTTGGCAGACAGCCAAACGGCTGTGTGCACACAATGTTTTCAAAACCGGATTCGGTTAATTCCAGCATTTCAGCAGTCAAAAGCCAGCCTTCTCCCATCTTCGCACCGTATCCGATTACGTCTTTCACCAGTGCTTTTGTGTGTGCGTAGGGGACGGGCGCGGAGAAACTTGGCTCCGTCTTGATTGCGGCAATCAGGACATCCTGCATCTTGAGCAGATAGTCCATCAGTACATCAATCACCTTATATTTCATCGGATTTCCGCCGTACAGCTTGATATCCTCCAGTCGGTTGTCTACCTTGAACAGCATAAAGTTCAAAATACCGGGCAGGTTCACCTCACAATCCTGCTCCGCCAAAAAGTCTTCCAAATGGTTGTTGCCGAGCGCCGAATACTTCACATAGATTTCGCCGACAATGCCGACCTTCACTTTCGGAACCTTCTTTATCTTGATTCCGGCGAAATCGCTGACAATCCGGTTCAGGTTTTCCTTTTCCTGCTTTAGGGAGCAGCCTTCGCCCCGGTTGAATTGACTGGAAAGCCGTTCCACCCATTTGGCAACCATTTCGTGGCTTTCACCTTTGTTGATTTCATAAGGCTTCACCTGATTTTCCAACAGCATGAGCGCATCTCCGTAAACCAAAGCCGCTATCATTTTGCGCAGCATGGAAAGCGAAAGCTTAAATCCGGGATTTTTGTCCAGACCGGAAAGATTCAGAGAGATAACCGGAACATTTTCAAATCCCGCCTTACGCAGCGCCTTGCGCAGCAGGTGAATATAGTTCGAAGCCCGGCATCCGCCGCCGGTTTGCGTAATAATCAGCGCGGTATGGTCAACATCATATTTTCCGCTGCGCAGAGCATCAATAAACTGACCGATTACCAGCAGTGCGGGGTAACAGGTATCGTTATGAACGTATTTCAGTCCCTCCTGCGCAATATTTGAGTTGCTGGTGGTAAGCAGCTCCACGTCATACCCGCAGTTGCGCAGTACATTTACAATCAGCTCAAAATGAATCGGTGCCATCATGGGGCAAAGAATCTTGTAGGTCTTTTTCATTTCTTTGGTAAAAAGCAGGCGACCGCTTTTTGTTCGGATGAGTTCAGCCATTTTTATCATGCCTTTCTATATGCAGCCATGCAAATTCTATTGAAAAACAGAGCCGGTTATTGCTCCAAAGCGGCAAACAGGCTGCGCAGCCGAATTTTTACCGCCCCCAGATTCGTGATTTCATCTATCTTAATCTGCGTATAAATCTTGTTGTTTTCTTCCAGTATTTCGCGGACTTCGTCGGTCGTAATGGCATCTACACCGCAGCCGAATGAAACAAGCTGAACAAGATTCATGTTCGGTTTGTCGCCGATATATCTTGCCGCGGCGTACAGGCGGGAATGATAGGTCCACTGATTCAGGACCGATGTCGGGAATTTTTCCACTTTGCAGCTTACTACATCCTCCGAAATAACAGCGGCACCCAGACTGGTAATCAATTTGTCGATACCGTGGTTAATTTCAGGATCAAGATGGTACGGTCTGCCGCTCAGCACAATAATCTGCCGGTTTTCACGCTCGGCCTGCGCAATCATTTCTTCGCCCTTCGCGCGTATGGTTGCAAAATAGCTGTCGTATTCTTCGTAAGCGCGTTTTGCGGCGTCTTTTACCTCGGAAAGTGAAATGCCGGAGAAGTATTTCGCTAATATTTCCTGCATTTTAACAGGGAAGTCCTTCTTGCGGTGAATACCCACATAGTCGTGAATGAAGGTAAGACCGTCCAGTTCCGGCGTGTTTGCGGAAATAACTTCCGGATAATAGGCAACAACCGGGCAGTTGTAGTGATTGTCGCCCAAGCCCTCGTCAAAGTTATAAGACATGCAGGGGTAGAAAATGGTTTGTATGCCCTGCTCCACCAAAGCATAAATATGACCGTGCATCAGCTTTGCGGGGAAACATACGGTGTCGGAAGGAATGGTGTGCTGACCGTTGATGTACAGCTCACGGTTGGAAAGCGGGGAACATACCACTTCAAAACCAAGACGGGTGAAGAAGGTGTGCCAGAACGGCAAAAGCTCGTACATGTTCAGCCCCATCGGAATGCCGATTTTGCCGCGTTTACCCGCAATCGGCTTATAGCTTTGCAGAGTGTTCAGTTTAAAGGCATACATGTCCAGCTCGTTGTCTTTGCTGCCGGAGCGTCTGGTTACCGGCTTTTCACAGCGGTTTCCGCCAATGTAGCGGCGGTTTTTACCGAATATATTTACAGTCAGGCGGCAGTTGTTGCTGCACAGTCCGCAGGAAGTCACTTTTACTTCATGTGAGAAATTTTTCAGCTCGTCAATCGAAATGATGCCGCTTTCCTTTTTGTCTTTGTCCATTGCGTAAAGCGCCGCACCGTAAGCGCCCATTAAACCGGAAATGTCCGGACGCAGAACATGCACACCGAGTTCGTTTTCAAACACGCGCAGCACGGCATCATTTAAGAAGGTACCGCCCTGTACCACAATGTTGCGGCCGAGTTCCTCCGCGGAAGCGGCGCGAATTACCTTATATATCGCGTTTTTGACAACGCTTACGGAAAGTCCCGCCGAAATGTCCTCAACGGTCGCGCCGTCCTTCTGTGCCTGCTTCACTGAAGAATTCATAAAAACGGTGCAGCGGGAGCCAAGGTCGACCGGGTGCTTTGCAAATAAGCCAAGCTTTGCAAATTCGGCAATATCATAGCCGAGTGTGTTGGCAAAGGTTTGTAAAAAGGAACCGCAGCCGGAGGAACATGCTTCATTTAAGAAGATATTATCCACCGCATGGTTGCGTATCTTGAAGCACTTCATATCCTGCCCGCCGATGTCGATTACAAAGTCAACGTCCGGCATAAAGTGTTTTGCGGCGGTGTAATGCGCAATGGTTTCCACCAAACCGAAGTCGACATTGAATGCGTTCTTAATCAGCTCTTCTCCGTAACCGGTGACAGCGGCGGAAACAATATGTAAATCCGGATGATTCTCATAAATGTCCAGTAAAAAGTCTTTGAAAATCGGCACCGGATTACCGGAATTTCCGCGGTAAATTGAGCTGAGCAGTTCGCCGTTCTTGCCCAAAACAACCGCTTTCACGGTTGTGGAACCGGCGTCAATACCAAGGTAAACATCGCCTTTGTAGTTGCTGATATCGCCCTTTGGCACTTTACACTGCGCATGCCGCTTGGAGAACTCCTCATACTCCGCTTCATTCTTAAACAACGGCGGAATGCTGAGAAAGTTGCTGGTACTGCTGTAGGCTTCTACGCTTCTGAGCGCGGTATCCAGATCAACGGCAATTTCGCTGTTGAACGCGGCGCCCAGCGCGACATAATATAGCGAATTTTCGGGGCACAGGCCGGTCACTTTTAATGCGGTGTCAAAACTTTGGCGCAGCTCCGATAAAAATGTGAGTGGTCCGCCAAGGTATACGACTTTTCCCTTAATCGGTCTGCCCTGTGCAAGACCGGCAATCGTCTGGTTCGCGACCGCGGCAAAAATACTGGCGGAAATATCACTCTTGCGCGCGCCTTGATTCAAAAGCGGCTGTATATCCGATTTCGCGAAAACACCGCAGCGGGAGGCAATGGTGTAAATTTTTTCGTGTTCCGCGGCGGCAGCGTTCATTTCATCCAGTGATATATTTAAAAGGGTTGCCATTTGGTCAATGAACGCGCCGGTGCCGCCGGCACAGGAACCGTTCATGCGTACCTCAGTGCCGCCGGAAAGGAACAGAATTTTCGCGTCCTCGCCGCCAAGCTCAATAATGACATCCGCGTCCGGAATCAGCTTGCCCATGGCAATACGGGTGGCGTAAACCTCCTGAATAAAGGGCAAATTGCAGGTTTGCGCAATTCCCATACCCGCAGAACCGGAAACCGAAACCTCCGCGCTCGCATCCTTTACCACTTCCGCTTTTATTTTACGAAGCAGCTCCGCCATTTTCTGCGTGATTTGAGAAAAGTGACGCTCATACGACTGATATACAATCTGATTGTTATTGTCTAATACCACACACTTAATTGTGGTAGAACCAACGTCGAGACCAATTTTCATAGTTACTGCCATTTCTCCGCGCGATGAGAATTTAATATTGAAGCTGCCTTCGTTTCACGCGGGAAACGAAGACGGACGGAAGAATCGGCGACATCTTTGCCGCCGTATCTTATTCATGGTTTTTTAAAATGCTGTTCGCCTGACTGATTAAGCTGATCAGTTGAACGAAATCTTCTTCCCCGAGCTTTTTATGTACCAACTCGATTGCTTTGCAGTATTCAGCTCGGGCTTTATCCGCCAAATCCTGGCCTTTTTCAGTCAAAAGTACCGTGTAACTGCGTTTATCCTGTTTGGACGGACTTCGCTCAATATATCCGTTCGTATCCAGTATTTTGAGTATCGCGGTTGCCGACGGCTTGGTGATGCCCAAAAACGTACTGATCATTGCGGGGCTTACCGGTTGCTCCGAAACAGCAATATAGATCAAAGCGCCCATTTCGCTGTATCGAATCGGTATGTTTGTTTTGCGGTTCATATTCAGCCTGCAAAACAAAGCCACCTGCATGGCTGCCATGTTGTAGTCTTTATACATTAATTCACCTCAAAAGTAGTTAGCCAAACTAACTATTAGTTTAATGCAAACTACTATATTTTGTCAAGAGAAATCTACTGGCATCAATATGCGATATCAAATGGAAAATGAGGAGCCGATTTCCGCTCAACGAGTTTGGCACCCTGCTTGTTACCATACCGGGATATTTATATCATTTATTATTAATGTATTGACAATAGTGTGTGATACACACTATAATAATAAGCAGAGGTGAATAGCTTGGCGGAGTTTGAAGAAGTAATAAACAGTTTAACACTGGAATTAAGGCGCGGTACAATCGTTTTAAGCACTCTGAGCCAGTTGGAAAATCCCAAATACGGGTACGCACTTGTGCAAAGACTGGAAGAAAAGGGTGTCGGAATTGATGCGGGTACTTTATATCCGCTTTTGCGCAGGCTGGAAAAGCAAAATATTTTAAAGAGCGAGTGGGAAACGACGGGTGCCAAACCGAGAAAATATTATGTAAGAACCGGCTTTGGCAGTCAGGTATATGGGGAACTTTGCCGCCAATGGAAAAGCATGGCGGACAGTATGAACCTGTTGATGAATGAGGGGAAAACAGACAATGGAAATGCAGAATAAAGAACTTGAGGAACTGATTAACCGGTATGTATATGATGTGGTGCGCAGACTTCCGCAAAAAACAAGAGCGGATATTGAGCGCGAACTGCGGCAGCTCATTGAGGATATGCTGCTGGACAGAGTTGGCGAACAGGAGCCCACAAAACAGGACTTAGAAGCAGTTTTGCTGCAGCTTGGCAAACCGTCCGGCCTTGCGGATAAATACCGCGATGAAAAGCGCTGCCTGATTGGTTCTGCTTATTATGATGCCTACTGTATGGTGCTAAAAATAGTATTGATTTGCGTTGGGTTTGGCATTAGTGTCGCCTATTTTGTGAATTGCGTTTATACTTCAACCATAACCTATGAACTGGTGCCGTCTCTTCTATCCGGTTTGGTGGAGGGCTTTGCATGGGTAACTGTTTTATTCGTTGTAATAGAACGGTACGGAAAAAAAGCTGTAAACGAACGGCTCAACGATTGGAAGTTAAGTGATTTACCTCAAATTCCGTCTGAAAAATCAATCATAAAAAAGAGTGATCCAATTGTGGGTATCATTTTTTCCGTCCTATTTCTTATTGTTTTTCACGCAGCGCCGCAAATGTTCGGAGCTTGGAGCGTACATCATGGAAGTTTGAATAGTTTCGTTTCTGTTTTTAACTTGCAGGCATTACAACGTGTTCTGGTGCTGATTGATCTATGTTTTGCGCTGGGAATCATAAAGGAAGTATTAAGATTGATAGCGGGCAGATATTCGTTAAAGCTGTCTTTGGCAATAACGGGATTGAATTTGATTTCTCTGACATTGGCGTGCGCAGTATTTGCAAACAATGCGATTTGGAACAGCAATTTTGCCGCACAAATGCGCGCTTCAGGTTCTTTTCCGCAGCAAGAGATTGCGGATTTGACGCGTGTCATAGATTTATTCCCGCATATAATCGTTGCAATTATTGTTTTTTCTTTTCTCCTCGATACGGCAGTCGTGCTGTATAAAGGAATACAAGCCAACAGGTAAATAATGACTGCTGAATAAACCAGTATTTAAGAAGCTGATCAGATTTTAGAATGCTTTCACGCTCGACTTAACTATTGCGCGCTCCCGCGCGCTAGCCGAGGGGGTGAGGGCGGCGAAGCCGCCCTTTGTCGCTCCGCTGGGGCAAGTTTTTGAGCGCTTATTTGCAAAAAAGCTTGCACTTCTGCAAATAATAGAATCGTGAATACTTTGGCTTCCTTATAATATCTCTTAAATTCTCTTGTATGTTAATTATTCAGCAAACAGGTAGATACACACAGTGAATCAATAAAATCCCTGCTGCAGCCTCCAAACGGAAGTTTGCAACAGGGATTTCTGCTTTTATCAGGATGCGGATTTTGCCAGTGTATAGGAACTTGAAGTAAGATGAAACTTATTTTTTATACTTTCTGTAACCGTGACCTGATTTTTATTATCCATAAAGATTCCGCCTGCGTTGTATTCCTTGAGCAGTGCCGTTCCTTTTTCAATTCCGAGAACAAAACAGGCGTTCGCCAGTGCGTCGGCAATCACGCCGCTCGAACCGGTTACGGTGACGGATACAAGATCATTATTTACCGGATACCCGGTGTGCGGGTCCAGAATATGCTGGTAAGTCACCCCGTCTTTCACAAACTGCTTTTCATACGCGGCGGCCGTTGATACAAAACCGGATAGAATGGCAAGCGAACCGATTGCGGTTACTTTTTCATCCGTGCTTTTCGGGTCACGGACAGCAATCTGCCACGGCGAACGGTCTCGCTTGGTTCCGTATACGCCCACGCTGCTGCCGACCGCTACGATTCCACTGTCTGCTCCGGCTGATTTGTATGCCGCAACGGCTTCGTCACACGCGGCTCCTTTTTCAATGGAACTCAGGTCAATTCCCATGTAATGCAGTTTCAGCGACGCGGAGGATTCTTCGGTTTTCACACGCAGATTTGCATAATCAATGTACGGAAGAAATTTTGAAATCTCCTCTTTTGCGGGTACATGCTGATTATAGCCGCCAAAATCCCACATAGCGGAAACCGGCAGAATGGTGGGGTCGTATGCTCCGCCGGATTTTTGCGCGACATCCAGACAGCTTACCAGCAGGGATGCGGTCTTTTTATCAATTGTTGTCCACACACTGCCGGCTGCGGCGTTTAGCTTTGCCACATCGGAATCCTCAATGTCCCACGAAATCAGCATTTCCAATTCACCGATGTTTTTTGCCGCCGCCGCAGCAGCAGCCTCACGGTTACGGCCGTAAACCGTTTGCTGCACTGTTGTGTTCATGGTGGAATTGGTGCATTCATAGCCGCTGTCCACACCGCTTATGTTTATCCAAATATAGATAAGTATTGCGAGGATGGCGACCAAAACGGATGCCAGCAAAACAACCAGTTTTCGCGGTGCTGTCTTTACAATCAGTTTCATGAATATTCTCCCGTCTGTAAGATTTAAGACTATAGAAATTAGAACGTTTTCAGGCTCTACTCAACTATTGCGCGCTCCCGCGCGCTAGCCAGGGGGTGGGGGCGGCGAAGCCGTCCCTTTACGCTCCGCTTGGGCGAAAGTTAGAAGCTATAGATATAGAGATATATCATACCTGTTCTTCATACTCTTGCGTGTTCCCACGCGTCGAGCAGGGGTGAGGCGGCGAAGCCGTCCCTTTACGCTCCGCTTGAGTGAAAGTTCGACGACCAACGGAAAAGCCTATAGATGCAATCAGTTGTTTGTAATATAATTGAATAGTAACACAATTCTGTGAATAGGGAATGAAGAAATCCAGTTCCGGTAAAGAGTACGAATTACATAAATTTAACTGGAATTCAGCCGCTTATCCTATTATACTGGAATAGTTACGAGTACGGATTTCAATATGTGATAGTACGAATAAAAATTCGTATCGGTTATGGAAAAAGATAATAGATTAAAGATGAACGTTTGACCCAAGTATTCAAACGGAGAGAAAGGATGTCTGTCATTATGTATGACGCTGTTGCAATCGGAGAACTGCTGATTGATTTTGTTCACAAGGGGAATACCGAAAACGGATACCCGATTATGCATGCGAATCCTGGCGGCGCGCCGGGTAATTTTTTGAGCGTGCTTGCCAAATACGGCCTAAAAACCGGATTTCTCGGAAAAGTCGGCAGTGATGCATTTGGAGAGTTATTGCTTGATACGCTCGCGAAAGCCGGCATTGATACCGCTGGAATCATTTCGGATGACAGTGTCTTCACTACGCTTGCATTCGTTACGTTGGATGCGGACGGTGACCGTACGTTCTCATTTGCACGCAAACCCGGCGCGGACACAAGGCTGCAGCATGCGGAGCTAAAAAATAGTATGATTCAAGATACAAAAGTATTTCATTTTGGCACACTTTCCATGACGGATGAACCCGCACGCGAGGCAACCAAACTGGCGGTGACTGCGGCAAAGAACGCGGGGGCGCTGATTACGTTTGATCCGAATTACCGTGCACCGCTTTGGAAAAGTAAGGCACTGGCAGCGGAACAGATGCTGTGGGGCGTAAAACAGGCAGATGTCATCAAAGTGGGCAGCGACGAACTGCGTCTGCTGCTGGATGACGATACGGAAACAGCCGCACACAGGCTGATTCAGGATTTCGGCGTAAAGCTGGCTCTTGTCACAATGGGGAAGGAAGGCTGCTATTTTGTAAATAAAAACGCCTGCGGAGCGGTTCCGACCTTCAATGATGTAAAAACGATTGATACCACGGGCGCCGGGGATATTTTCGGCGGAGCGGCTGTTTACAAACTGCTGGAAACACAGATGAAGCCAGAAAAATTAACCAAAGAACAGCTTGTTGAACTTGCTTCCTTTGCGAATGCGGCGGCGTCTCTTTCCACCACACGGAGCGGTGGTATTCCGAGTATTCCCGCTAAAGAGGAAGTTGAACGCTTCTTATCGGAGCATCAAAAATAACCGTAAATATAGTCAGTTAATTTGAAAACAAGGCCAATCTCCAAGCATAAAATCCATATATCAAAGATTTTGCGCTTGTTTCTTGGATATTTTCTAAAGTTAACTGACTATACAAAATCAGATGGGGCTCTTCTGCGAAATCGCGCGGAAGAGCTCCATCTTACTGTATTTTTATGACGATATACCAGTATTATACCCAATTAACTGTGCTGATACATTTCGGCGGCCCTCAAAATAAGCTCTGCCGCATTGTCAATGCCCAAAGCGGAACTGTTCAGCACAAGGTCATAGTTATCAAGACTATCCCATTTTTGGTTAGCATAGAAATTGTAATAATTCGCCCGCTGCTTGTCTTTTTTTATCAGAGTTTCCGCGGCTTTGTTTTCCGGTACATGATATTCCTGAATCGCTCTTTGCAGCCTTGCGGCTTTGTCCGCGTGTATAAAAACATTCAAACAGTTTTTGTGTTCGCGCAGCACATAGTCAGCACAGCGCCCGACAATCACGCAGGGACCTTCCTCGGCTGCTTTTTTAATTAACTCGGATTGAATCAAAAACAGTTGGTCGTTAATCGGCAGAACGTTCGCGGCTGAAACGCCGTTTCCAAAAGCGTAACTGCCCATCAAAAGGGAGTACAGCAGGCTGCTGCTTGCTTTTTCATCCGCGTTTTCAAACAGCTCCTGACTGAAGCCGCTTTTTTCTGCGGCAAGGGTAATCAATTCCTTGTCATAAAACGGAATCGAAAGCTTTTCCGCAACCTTTTTTCCTATTTCTTTGCCGCCGCTCGCGTATTGGCGTGAAATGGTGATAATGGTTTGAGCACTCATAAAAAAGCCTCCTCTATGTTACAGAGTAAAACACCGGTAAATATATGTAATTCTCATAACATTATATTATATCAAACATTAATTTATGTCAATCATGCACAGATAAATTTGGGAAATAAATAATTGTAAAATCAATGTAAAATACACTTGACAATCAATGTAAAGCACGCTATACTTTAAATGTAAAGCAGAGTGTACATTTTGAAAACAGGTAAAAAGGGTGATGCCATGAAAACCAGTATACAGGAGCTGCGCAAGCAGCACAAAATCACACAGGAAGAATTGGCAGCCGCGGTCGGTGTGAGCCGTCAGACCATAATTTCCATTGAAAACGGTAAATATACCGCGTCTTTGGTACTCGCTTATAAAATTTCGCGGTATTTTCATTTGACCATCGAGCAGGTCTTTGATTTCAGCGATGTAGAGGGGGAATGATTTTTCTCTTTGCGAGGCCTAACATCTATTACCGACATAAGTATTAAGGTGTTTCCTTCATATTCTTGACAAACAAAATGAAACGTATTATTCTCATATTAAATTTAATGCGTTATCAGGATAAATTACAAATTAATAATAAAAATTTATACGGGAGGAAAATACATGAACTTTCAGGCAAATCAGCTTACCAAAAGCTTCGGAGAAAAGCATGTGCTTAAAAATGTCAGTCTGCAAGCCGAAAGCGGCAAGGCCGTAGGTCTGTTGGGCAGAAACGGCGCGGGCAAAACAACCACCATCCGCATTATTATGGGCGTTTTTCCGCCGGACAGCGGTTCCGTTCTCATGGACGGCAAACCGATTCAGCGCGAAAAAATCAACATCGGCTACCTGCCGGAGGAACGCGGACTGTACCCCAAAAAGATAATTTTCGATCAGCTCCTTTATTTAGCAGAATTGCGCGGCATGAGCGTAAAGGACGCAAAAGCCTCTATTGAACACTGGCTGAATCGTTTGGAAATGAGCGAATATATTGGTAAAAAGCTCGATACCCTGTCAAAGGGCAACCAGCAGAAAATTCAGCTGGCAGCAACACTTTTGTCTAATCCGGATTTTGTCATTCTGGATGAACCTTTTTCCGGCTTAGACCCCGTGAATGCCATGATGCTTAAGGATATCGTAAAAGAGTTGATTTCCCAAGGCAAAATCGTTCTGTTCTCCAGCCATCAAATGAACTATGTGGAAGAATTCTGTGATTCCATCGCAATTTTAAATCAAGGCGAAATCGTTCTTTCCGGCGATATTAAGCAAATTAAGCACAGCTATGACCGCAGCCGAATGGTAATTGCCGCTCCGCAGCTTACAAACATCAAAGCTTTCTGCGACGAAAAGCTGGGGGATATTTTAACCGAAACCGCTGTCGAGGACGACATACTGAAGGTTAAAATGAAGTCACCGGAACTCAAAAACGCCCTGATTTCCGCACTCGCCGGTCAGAATTTTGATATCGACGGCGTACATGTATACGAGCCTTCGCTCAACGATATTTTTGTGGAATATACGGAGGATGCGATATGAAGCAGTTTTTTACGGTATTCAAATTTGAATTTAAAAACTATGCTAAAAATAAACCGTTTATTATCATCACTGCAATTTTAGTTTTAGCCATCGGCGTTGCGCTCAGTTTTCCGCGTATTCAGCAGGCGATGGGTCCAAGTAATCAGGAGCCGTCGGAAAAAGCGGTTATCGCCGTTCAAGATAAAACCGGTGACAGCAAAGCGGCTATTGTGTATTTTAACGCCGCAATGAAAGATAACAAGTTTCAGGCAACCGACAAGAGCGAAGCCGATATTAAAAAAGCGGTTGACAGCGGCGAATTTGACAGCGCGATCATTATTACCGCACCGCTGAAATATACGCACATTGTGAAAAATGTAGGCATGTATGACGAAACCGGTGCGCAGATTGATCAGGTACTCATTGCGAAATACCGTGCGGATACTCTTGCGAAGCTCGGTGTTTCCGCGAGTGACACGCAGGCAATTTTGGGCACGAAGGTGGAAAGCAATACGATTCAAACCGGTAACGGCAAAGATCAAATGCAGAATTTCTTCTATACCTACATCCTGATTTTTGCCCTGTATATGGCAATTTTGCTTTACGGCCAGTTTGTCGGCTCCAGTGTTGCTACCGAAAAAAGCAACCGCGCGATGGAATTGCTCATCACCTCGACAAACCCGACTCATCTTATGTTCGGAAAGGTACTCGGCGCGGGCTGTGCGGGACTTTTACAGTTTGTTCTGATATTCGGTTCCGGCTTTGCATTCTATAATTTGAACGCAAGTTATTTTACAAATAATATGATTATCCAGTCCATTTTCAATATGCCGATTACCATTTTGCTGTATGCGATTCTGTTCTTTATTTTGGGCTTCTTTATTTATGCCTTTATGTATGGCGCGCTCGGCTCGCTTGTCAGCCGCATGGAGGAACTCAACACAACGATTATGCCGGTTACCTACCTGTTTATTATCGCGTTTATGGTGGTGATGTTCTCCATGAGCAGCGGCAATGTGGACAATGCAGCCATGCTGATTTGTTCCTACATTCCGTTCACTTCGCCGATGGCAATGTTCGTGCGCATCGCAATGGGCAATGTCGCGGCATGGGAGATCATTGTTTCCGTCGTCATCTTAGTGGGCTCTACCGTCGGAATCGGTTTCCTTGCGGCGGCAATTTACCGCATGGGCGTTTTGATGTACGGAAAGCCCCCAAAGCCGAACGACATTATTAAAATGCTGAAAAACAGCAAGTAGGCGCAAGATGTTTACTCGTAAAGAATTCATTGCGTATTGTCTCACGTTTCCCGCCGCGTATGAGGATTATCCGTTTGATGAAGACACCGGAGCGGAAAACGCATGGACGGTTATGCGGCACAGTGCGAATAAGAAGAGCTTTGCGTTTCTTTTTCAGCGCGGCGGGAAACTCTGTGTGAATCTGAAATGCGAGCCGATGTACGCGGACTTCCTGCGCGGCATTTATCCCAGTGTCACGCCCGGTTATCACATGAACAAAATGCACTGGAATACGGTGCCGCTCGACGGCTCGGTGCCGGACGAGGAAGTGCTGGATATGGTGAACCGCAGCTATGATTTGATTAAACCGAAATTGAAATAAGTGTTTAAGTATTTTTCAGAGGATGAGAGGGCAATATGAAAAAATTTCACATCGTAAGTCTCATTTTATTGTCTGTATCGTTAATCGGGTTTGTATTGTGGCGCTTTGTGGTTCCGTTCCCCGATTGGTTGGTGCGCGTAAACGGTCTTCTCATGTTGGCTGCAATTTTTACGACGTCGTTCAGCAGCGTAAGAATTCTAAAAAAGCCACAAAAAAAGAATTTATAATTTTTCCAGACAAAAAAGTTGACAAATGTTTTTTATCGGCATATAATACAACCAAGATAACAAACCGTTGAGTAAGAGTAGTAACTGAGCATGACACTTTTCAAGAGAACCGCAGGCGGTGAGATTGCGGTACTGTGCGGCACAGCGAATGGACTTATGAGGGCAGGACGAAAAGCTATTTGCCAAGTAGTTTTTGACGGGATCTCCACCCGTTACCATGGGAGCATACATGATGGTGTATGGAACAAGAGGGCGAAATTTTTCGTCAATATGGGTGGTACCGCAGGAGTAAATGCTCTTGTCCCTAAGACTTCTTAGGGGCAAGGGCTTTTTTGATTTAAAACGCAAATTTTAAGGTCAAAATAAGATTGCGGCCCAGACTTCCATCAAATAAAATTTTTGGAGGACTTACTCATGAAAAATCTCAAGAAAATCCTGGCTGTTTCCCTTTGCGCACTGATGACTGTTTCCTTTACGGCATGTTCCAATTCCGATGCTTCTTCCGCTTCCCAAAGCAGTGCCGGAACCGCGAGTCAGGGCCAAATTCAAATCGGCGTGATTCAGTATGCGCCTCATCCGTCTCTTGATAACTGCTACAAAGGCTTTAAGCAGGGACTGGAAGAGGCTGGTTACAAAGACGGCGGCAAGATTAAAATAGATTTTCAGAACGCGCAGGGCGACGCGTCCAACGCGGATATGATGGCGAAAAACATGGTTACCAAAAAAGAGAGCCTGATTATGGGCATCGCCACCCCGGCAGCTATGTCGGCTTACAGTGCAACAAAAAACACCGATATCCCGGTCGTGTTTACCGCGGTTTCCGACCCGATTAAGGCTGGAATCGTAAAATCTCTGGATAAACCGGGCACAAACTGCACTGGCTCCTCCGATGTGCTTCCGCTTGAACAGCAGGTCAAAATGATCCGCGCTTTCCTTCCAAACGCAAAGAAAATCGGTATCATCTATACCACAAGCGAACCAAACTCCATTTCTCAGTTGGCGGAAATCAAAAAGGTTGCGGTCAACTATAATTTTGAAATTGTCGATATCGGCGTCACCAATGCTTCCGAAGTACAGACTGCTGCTGCATCTCTCGTTTCAAAAGGTGTGGACTGCATCAACAATTTCACTGATAACAACGTAGTGAACAATCTTTCATCCGTTCTTCAAGCGGCAAACAAGGCAAAGATTCCGGTGTTTGGTTCCGAAGAGGAGCAGGTCAAAAACGGCTGTCTCGCATGTCAGGGCATTGACTATGTATCACTTGGCAAAGAAACCGGAAAAATGGCCGCCAAAATATTAAAGGGTGAAGCAAAAGCACAGGATATAGCAGTATACGTCGTTAAGGATTACGCACCGGTTTACAATCAAACCGTATGCCAGACGCTCGGCTTAACACTTCCTGCCGATTACAAAAACGCGACTGCCGTCACAACGAAGGCAAAATAAAAGAAATACCGATATGCTTTCTTTTCATCTGTGCTATACTAATATATAATGTCAGATGAACAAATCAGTAATTTTCGGACTCACTTAGCTATTGCGCGCTCCCGCGCGCAGCCGGGGGGAACGTGAGGGCGGCAAGCTGCCCTTTTCGCTCCGCTGGGGCGCAAGGTTTTGGTACTTTCTTGCAACAAAGCTTGTACTTGTGCAGATGATAGAATCATGAATACTTTGAATCCCGCGTGATATCTTCCAAAATCTGCGCGTTCAGCCGAGGTGAGACGGTAAGCTACTATTCAGCAAGTTTTCTATTATTAATGAGGGCAGCCTTAGCAGGCTGCCCTCTGGGCGTTCTTATTCTTCAAGGAAAGATGGTACAATTATGGATGTGATTCTAGGGCTTGCCGTAAATGTTCTGCAGGAAGGCTTTATTTACGGCATTATGGCAATCGGCGTTTACATCACCTATCAGGTGCTGGGTTTCCCCGACCTTTCGGTGGACGGAACCTTTCCGCTTGGTGCGTGTATAACAGGTGTACTTATTTCGATGGGAGTAAACCCGTGGCTTGCCTGCCTGCTTGCGTTTGCGGGCGGCGCGCTTGCCGGCTGTGTGACCGGTTTTCTGCATGTAAAATTAAAAATAACCGATCTGCTTTCCGGTATTCTTGTTATGACCGCCTTGTGGAGCGTCAATTTGGGTATCACACAGGGCAACGCCGTGGTGCAGTTCTTTAATCAGCCGACCATTTTTAATTCCGGTTTGGGAGCGTTGCTCCCGCAAAAGCCGATTGATACGCATTTTGTTCTTATGGGTTTGCTGGTAGTCCTTGCGGTCAAACTGCTTATTGATCTTTATCTCAAAACAAAATCCGGCTTGCTGCTGCGGGCTTCCGGCGACAACCCGCAGTTTGTTACTTCACTGGGTCAGGATTCGGGGAGAATGAAAATCATCGGTCTTGCAATCGGCAACGGCTGCACGGCGCTTGCCGGCAGCATTTTAAGCCAGCAGAGCGAATCGGCGAATATCTACAGCGGAACCGGCATGGTGGTTATGGCTTTGGCATCTGTTATCATCGGCACGAGCATCTTTAAAAAAGTAAAGTTTATGAAGCCGACTACCGCGGTTGTGTTCGGAGCAATCCTTTATAAAGTCTGTTTGGTTGTCGCCATGCAGCTTGGTTTGCCCGCGAATTACATGAAGCTGCTCATGGCGGTCATCTTTACCATTGCGCTGGTTTCCAACAATATGTTTTCGGGAAGGAGAAAAAAACAGAATGTCAATCCAACACAAATCTGAGGAACAATTCCTTTCCTCCGCAGAGAATATGGTAAGTATGCAGCATATTTATAAAACCTTTAATCCGGATTCCGTCAACGAAGTGATTCTTTTTACCGATTTTAATCTGGATATTAAGCCACAGCAGTTTGTGTCGGTTGTTGGGAGCAACGGTTCCGGAAAAACAACTGTTTTGAATCTTCTTTGCGGCAGCATCCCCATCGACAAGGGAAATATTTATGTAAAAGGTCAGGAAATCAGCAGATTGAAGGAATTTCAGCACTCAAAATTTATCGGACGTGTATTTCAGGACCCATCCAAAGGCACTTGTCCGGAATTGACCATTTTAGAAAATATGGCGCTGGCCGACAACAAAGGGAAAAGCTTTGCCCTGAACATGGGGGTCAACAAACGCAGAACCGATTATTACCGCACGCAGTTGGAATTGCTAAAGCTGGGTTTGGAAGATAAACTGCATATTTCAGTCGGCAGTCTTTCCGGTGGGCAGCGGCAGGCGCTTGCCTTGCTGATTTCCACCATGACTCCGATCGATTTGCTGATTTTGGATGAACATACCGCCGCGCTTGACCCGCGTTCCAGCGAAAATGTAATGGAGCTAACCGAACGCATTGTGCGTGAGAAAAAGCTTACCACGCTCATGGTTACGCATAACCTGAAATTCGCCATCCAATACGGCGACCGTCTTTTGATGATGCATAAGGGCGAGTGTGTCACCGACGTTGCGGGCGAACAAAAATCAACGGTCGGTATCAATGAACTGCTCGATAAGTTTAATGAAATCAGCATAGAAGTGGGAAACTGATGGAATCGAACGTGAATTATTGACATATGTTCATAACGTGCTATAATAAAACAAGGAGGTTCACGGATGCCAAGACCGAGAAAGTGCAGACGGGTTTGCTGTTTACCGCAAAGTGATAGATTTGGTCCGCTGAATTCACCGAGTATGCAGGACCAGACGGTCACTATGGCGATCGAAGAGTACGAATCCATTCGCTTAATGGATTTGGAGGGACTTACGCAGGAGGAATGTGCGGAAACCATGAATGTTGCCCGCACAACGGTTCAGCGTATTTATACAGATGCGCGCCGAAAACTTGCGCAGTCACTCGTTCAAGGCTTCATACTCAAAATTGAAGGCGGAGATTACCAGCTTTGCGAGGAAACCGAGTGTATCGGTAAGTGTAAATGCAAATGCTGCCACAGGCATCCGTGCAGATAACAGCCTCTTAAAGGAGAGTTCGTTATGAAAATAGCGGTAACAACTGAAAACAACATGGTATTTCAGCATTTTGGAAAATGCAAAAGTTTTACGGTTTATCAAGTTGAGGATGGTAAAATTCAAAGTAAATTTTTGCTGGATGCGGGTGACAGCGGACATTCTGCTCTTGCAACGCTGCTTTCCAGCCATCATGTAGACTTGCTGATCTGCGGCGGAATCGGCGGCGGTGCGCAAAATGCCCTAAAGTCTGCCGGAATTGAATTGATAGCGGGAGCACAGGGCAGTGTGGAAGACGTGGTCCGTGATTATCTTGCTGGTACATTGATAACGAATTCTGAATTTACCTGCAATCATCATGAAGAAGGTCACAACTGTACGAGCACTTGCAGCAATCATTAATATCTTGGTGCGGCATTGATTTTTCGGTGCGGCACCTTTTTATTGAACGGGTAGGTATTTACCCGAAAAATTATAAGAATTTTTTTGCAATCTATTGACATTCCTATTAAGGTGGCATATAATACAAACATACCAAAGTTATATGAATTATATGAATAGAAAGGCAGATGGAAAATGAAAGAAAAATCAATCTCATTTTTTCGATGTTTACAGCAGAAACTTTTGCTGCGCAGGAAGCTGCCTGCTTGTATTCTATTATAATTTAATCGTAATAAGTCAAAAATATTATTAATTTGGAGTGATTATCATGTCAATTGCAAAAACATTAACAGATCTTATCGGAAATACCCCTTTGTTGGAATTATCTAATTTTGAAAAAAATCAACAGCTTCCGGCAACGGTTGTAGGCAAACTGGAATATTTCAATCCGCTTTCCAGTGTAAAAGACCGTGTCGGTTACGCGTTAATTAAGGATGCCGAAGAGAAAGGCTTAATCAACAAGGATACAACCATCATCGAGCCGACCAGCGGCAACACCGGCGTCGGTTTGTCCTTTGTCGCAGCATCAAGAGGTTACCGCATTATTCTTACCATGCCGGAAACCATGAGCATTGAGCGCCGTAAGCTGCTTTCCGCGTTGGGTGCGGAGCTTGTGCTTACCGAAGGCGCAAAAGGAATGAAGGGTGCCATCGAAAAAGCGGATAAGCTGCACAAAGAGATTGCAAATTCCTTTATTCCCGGTCAGTTTGTCAATTTTGCGAATCCGGCCATACACAAAGCGACTACCGCACAGGAAATTTGGAAACAGACCGACGGTAAGGTTGACATTTTTGTCGCGGGTGTCGGCACAGGCGGAACAGTTACCGGCGTTGGTGAGGGACTGAAGGAACATAATCCGGATGTAAAAATTGTTGCGGTAGAACCGGCTTCCTCGCCTATCCTTTCACAGGGCAAAGCAGGCCCGCATAAAATTCAGGGTATCGGTGCCGGTTTTGTGCCGGAAATATTGAACCGTCAAGTGATTGATGAAGTCATTACGGTCGAAAATGATGACGCGTTTGCAACTTCGCGCGATTTGGCAAAGCATGAAGGTCTGCTTGTCGGTATTTCTGCCGGCGCAGCTGTGTTTGCGGCCGCTCAATTGGCAAAGCGCCCCGAGAACAAAGGTAAACTGATTGTCGCATTGCTGCCAGATACAGGCGAGCGTTATCTCTCTACCGGATTATATGATTAATTTCAATTAATTGAATTTTTTAGCCTTTTGCAAAAGAGCTGTTTCATTGCGGTATTCTTACCGTTTTGAAGCAGCTTTTTTCTGTGATTTTCAAGCAAGATCTTTGAAAACGGGTGCTGAATAAACCATATTTTAAAATTTGACGAAATTTATTGCAACTTACTACTCAGCTATTGCGTACCAATTCAGAACATTAACAATTTGTATACAAATTGTTTTAAATCAAATGGCGTAATCTTTGCCACCTCATGTAATATCCCCCATGTATAGCCCACAAATCCAGCAAACACTAAAGAAATTCTATGATTTTCCAAAAAGAAATAGATTTGACAAAATAAATCGCGCCGCTTGTGGGAGATTAATAGATGCGTCTGCTTGAAGGCGCAAGTGGGATGGAGGTGAGACGGTGAAAAAATTATTCAAGATTCTTTCTGGATTATGCATGTCAATTTGTTTGATTTTGGCAATCGTGGTTGGTATGGTTGCATATTGTACGCCCGATTCCTATCAGGTTACGGCAGGCAAAACTTTGGGGTTGGATAATGCCGCCGTCACAGCAAAAAATATTCAGAATGATCAGGTAATTACAGCCGCCGCATTAAAAAAATCAAATCAAAATTATCAAGCGAAGCTTGTACTTCTTAATACTATTCCAATTAAAACAGTAAATATCAGCGTGATTGATGAAAATTGGCTGGTCCCGTGCGGTACGCCTTTTGGCATTAAAATGTTTACGAACGGTGTGGTGATTGTTGGAGTAGCGGACATTAAAACAATGGAAGGCGTGGCAAATCCCGCTTCCGTTGCCGGTTTAAAAGTTGGCGATATCATTCTTTCCATTGACGGAAAAAAAGTAAATCAAAATGAAGAAGTGGCGCAAATCATTGAAAACAGCAACGGGAAATCCATGAAATTTTTGGTGAAACGGGATTCTGCGCAATTTACCGCCACTCTTACGCCGGCTAAATCCGCTATCGATGAATTGTATAAAGGTGGTTTATGGGTTCGTGACAGCACAGCCGGTATTGGCACCGTGACCTTTTACAATCCTTCTACCGGCGTGTTCGGCGGCCTCGGACACGGTATCAGCGATCAGGATACGAATGAATTGCTGCCGCTGCGCAGCGGTGAAATCGTAAATGTCACCATCAACGGTATTGTAAAAGGGGAAAAAGGCGCGGCAGGTGAACTGCGCGGCTATTTCAACAATGATATTTCTGTCGGAAATTTATGTGCCAATGTCGAAGAAGGTGTTTATGGCACATTGCAATCCCCTCCGGTTAATAACAAAGCCCTCAAAGTTGCGATGAAACAAGAGGTTAAAATCGGGGCGGCGCAAATCTTGACAACAATTGACGGGAATACCCCGCAATATTATGATGTTCAAATCGAGTCCGTGAATTATCGCGATAACGCACGAACAAAAAATATGGTAGTTCGTATTACCGACAAAAAACTTTTGGATGCAACAGGTGGAATTATACAGGGAATGAGCGGCAGTCCCATTATTCAAGATAATATGCTCGTTGGCGCGGTTACACATGTGTTTGTAAACGATCCAACGCGCGGATACGGCATTTTTGCTGAAAATATGCTGACGACATCGCAAGGTTTAAATACGGAAACAGTAAAGAAAGCCTCATAAAATAAAACCTATCCGAATATTTTCTCCCTCATTTAAAAAAATATGTTATAATCTATTGCCATTTTTACCATTTAATGGTAATATAATCCTATAATAAAAATCAACTGGGGGAGAAAATATGGAAAAGCATTTAAAATTATTGATTTCGGATGAAAGCGACGAAGTAAGTCGAGAATACGCGCACGAATTTGAGGACGCTGGATTTGAAGTTATTTATGCGCCGAAGGATGGTTTACGTGTTCTTGATAAAGTTAAGTCCGATCAGCCAGACATTGTATTAATGGATTTGTTTATGCCTCGACTGGATGGAATCGGTGTTCTTCATTCCGCGCAGCGCACGATGGGCGAAAGCAAACCATTGTTTGTCATAATGTCCACATTTACCAGTCCAACCTTAGAGCGTGAAGTAATGTCTTCGGGCGCCGCGTATTTTGTAATCCGCCCGTTTAACAGCCGTGAATTGGCACAACGCATGATACAGCTCACCGGCTTTATCGGCCATGCTCCTGTCAGCACACAGTCTTCACAAACGAATGCGGCAGCTCCCTCATTGGAAATTCAGGTAACCGAAATTCTTCACCAAATCGGTGTTCCGGCACACATTAAGGGCTATCATTATCTCCGTGATTCCATCATCATGGCAATTCAAACTCCAGATATTATAAATGCGGTCACAAAGCAATTGTATCCAAGCGTTGCCAAGCATTATGACACCACTTCCTCAAGAGTGGAACGTGCTATCCGCCATGCGATTGAAGTTGCGTGGGACAGAGGCGACGTAGATATCTTGAATTCCTATTTCGGTTACACAATTCACAATACCCGCGGCAAACCGACAAACAGCGAGTTTATCGCAATGATCAGCGATAAATTAAGGCTGCAAATGAAGAGCGCAAGCTGATTTCTTCAGTTTCAATAAAAGCAGGCTGTTGGGGTGTGACCTCAGCAGCCTGTCTATATAAAATTTTAAAAACAGAAAAGCATGAACGAGCTACAATAGCCTGTTCATGCTTTTTTTAATGTATTATAAGGAATGGAACTACAGCAGTCCGTATGGGGTTGTACCGGAAGTTGAAGAAGAGCCGTAACTGTCTGAAACAGTTGAGCCCATCTGCGACAACATGGACTGCGCAATATTCAAATAGCTGTCATCGTAGGAAGAGGTGCTGTCCTCCAGACCGGAAGTATCCGCAATATTTGAAATACCGGAAGTGTTGGACTGCATTTGCGACAGCATGGACTGAATCAATCCTAAATATGTATTATTGGAGGAAGCGGACGTATCCGTAGAATCGGTAAAGTTGGTGTAACTTGACGAGCTTGCCTGCATCTGCGCCAATAATAACTGAATCAGATTCAAGTAGCTGCTGTTCGAAGTGGTGCTGTTTGTTCCAAGGTTGGAAAGAAGTCCGGCGGCAAGGTTGGCCGAGGTATCGTTGCTGTTGTTCAAAGCGGTATACAGCGAAGATACCGGCGTCAGGGAGGAAAGTTCACCGGCGTAAGAGGAGTCAACTGTTGCCGACGCGGCAGGAATCGAAACATTTTCACCGGCATAACTCATTACCCGCTTCACATAGGCCTGCGTTTCCGAAAAGGGCGGAACGCCGCCGTACTTATCCACGTTGCCGCTGCCCGCGTTGTAGGCGGCAACCGCCAGCGTTGCGTTTCCGTTGTATTTGTTGAGCAGCTGGCGAAGGTATTTCGCACCGCCCATCACATTTTGCTCCGCGTTAAAAGAGTCCTGCACACCTAATGACTTTGCGGTAGAGGGCATCAATTGCATAATACCCTGCGCTCCGCAGCTGGAAACGGCTTTCGCGTGAAAGTTGGATTCCGCTTTACCGACCGCTTTCAGCAGGTTGACCGGAACATTATATTGTTTTGCCGCGCGTTCAAAAATATCATTTAAATCGCTGCTCCCGGCAGTTTGATTCTTTTCGGCCCGGTTGATTGCATCGGAAAGAGCAGCCGAAAAATCAGTGGAAGAAGCGGCACTCGGTTTTGTTGTGCTTCCGGAGTTTACAGAATTTATTTGATTGTATTTATACAGGTTTATTGCATCCATGATACAATCCTCCAATTCAGCCTCAAACACAAAATTCTGACAAAATTCGCTACTCTTATCATAGCTCATTTAAAAAAAGAAATCAAACCTTTTTCAGATTATTTACGAAAATTTCTTTGATTTTCCGCAAAAAATTAGAATTGTTCAATCCTGCGCTGTTTGCGGAATTGACGACGCTTTTCGGCAGCTTCCCATTCTGCTTTTTCTTCGTCTGTTTCCAAAACAAGTCTGGGCACCTCGGTAGGCTGCTCCCTTTCATCCAGCGCAACCAAAACCAGATAGGCGGTATTAATAAGCTCCTTATCACCGGCAAGATCTTCAATATAGGTATCTACACGCACTTCCATAGAAGTTTTGCCTACATACGTAATTTTGCCAATCAGTACGACCACGTCATTTACGTGTGCCGGGTGCTTAAACTGCAAATTATCAATGGTGGCGGTAGTAACATTGCGGTTGGAATGCCTGCGCGCTACCACACCCGCCAAAATATCAATCCATGCAACCAGTTGTCCGCCGAAAAGGCGGTTATATCCGTTTATATGCTGGGCCAGTACCAACTGGA
Organism: Bacillota bacterium; assembly: GCA_023458755.1. GTDB lineage: Bacteria > Bacillota > Clostridia > Oscillospirales > Acutalibacteraceae > JAEWYE01. Next base: position 158,326 of record JAEWYE010000019.1, read on the forward strand.
CAATTTCAGATTGCGAGTCTTCCACGCGTTTTGTTTGTATTTCATTCATTTCAAATTGTACCTCTTTTCTGGTTTGTTGATTCATTCTATATGATTTAGCGTTTCACTTTAGGCTTCGAATAATTTCGAAGGCGTGAAAATTCTAGACTGAGCGGATTCAGAATTCCTTTAATCCGTGTTTCCTTATCTATATCATATACGAATTTCGGCAAAAATTCAAATCATGAAACAATAATACCTATTGAAGGAACTTGTACCATAATAGACCCGCTGCCTTTCTTTACTCTGTGATGTAGTTACAGAAGCGTTTTTTTAACAGGGGTATACTAACATTCAGTAAAAGTATCAATTGGATTTCAGTAAAGAATCCGGCATTTCAAAAACCATTAGAAAGCAAAAAGGTGATAATTATGTTGCAATCCTTATTCAGTAAAAAGAGATATCAAAATATCGCGCAAAGCGAGGCTCAAAAACGGCTGTCAGCGAACAAGAGTATTCTTCTGCTTGATGTTCGCACACCCGAAGAACACCGTGAGGTTCACATACCCGGCAGTAAGCTGCTCCCTTTGGATCAGTTGCCATCCGACATTTTAAAAATAGCGGGTGACAAAAATCAGGAAATTATTGTGTACTGCCACAGCGGTATGCGTGCCGCCGCGGCATGCAGCCAGCTTGCGGATATGGGTTATACCAATGTGAGCAATATGGGCGGAATTATTTCATGGAGATACGAGGTTGAGCAAGGATAATCCATTTCCGCTGCTTTCGCACCGATTAGCACCCAAACAGCCTCTTTCATTCGATTCATCTCCAGTTGATTTTTCCAGCAAAACAATCACTTTTTATTTTTGTTTATAGGTTGAAAAAAGTTAATGCAACGTGTTATTATTAAGTCTCAAACAACGAGCTGCTTTCAATAGGTAAGTGTGAACTTTTTCATATTTGTTTTCACTGCACAGTCGAAAATGGCAATTGGCAGAGTACTTCGATTTGTCAGGAGAAACTTTATTGCAAAAGAAATAGGATGAAAAAGACCGCCCACTACTGCGAATAGTGAACGGCCTAAAAAGAGAAAATCAGCTTATGAATTCTCCAAATAAATTGTAACATATTAGGATAATATGTAGATTGTCGGAGGGAATAAAATGTTCTGTCCAAATTGTGGTGCAGAGATACGCGACGGTAAATTCTGCTCGGAGTGTGGTGCACCGATTCAGGAAAAAACGGTTCAACAAGCGAATTTCAAGCCGGGGCATCCCATTAAAATGTGTCTAAACTGTGGAGAAAGATTGCTTGAAAAGGCTAAAAAATGCACTTCTTGCAATGCTGATGCACGTGATTATCCAGTCATAGATTCAAATGATATTGAACAAATCAATCAAATTAAAATGAATGCCCCGCATAACGAATATAAAAAGAGTTTATGGGATCGTTCTACTGAGCAAGCTAACGCAGCACATGCTAGAAAACAGCAAAATACAAATGTTTCAGAAATGCCTCAGACGGCGCAAGTAAGTCCCCAAAACAATACAGCTTGCTGCCCAAAATGCGGTTCTACCTCACTAAGTGCTAACAAGAAAGGTTTTGGTATTGGAAAAGCAGTAGTAGGTGCAGCACTCACAGGAGGCATTGGTCTTATTGCCGGTAATATAGGAGCAAAGAAAGTTATAGTTACCTGCCTCAATTGTGGGAATCAGTGGAAAGTGTAAAATAAAAGCCGCCCGCCCCTGTCCGGTGCCCGGGGTCAACGGCAACTATCAGCACAAAAGGGCTGACAGTAGGTATAACGCAACTATTTTGGAACATCTCTGCCTTCGAAAATCAATAGGCGGGTATTTTTATACCAAATGCTAAGCTGGAATTTTAAGAACAAAGCTTGACAAATAAATTGCAATTTGCTAAAATTATATTTAATAATTAGGAAATGCAATGATAGGGAAAACACACTGCGTTAGGTTCCCACAGAGAGTTGTTGGTTGCTGAAAAACAACGGACCGGGCAGGATGTGAACTCACCCTTGAGCAGTCAGCTGAACTTGCGGACTTACTAAAGCCGTAAAATTAGGTTTGAACGGGATTCCCGCCGTTACCATGGGATGGCATTCGTGCAGTCGGTCAGTTTTCTTGTATTCTTCCCTTTCAACTGACGGATATTGGCTAGGACGCTGGTAGAGTGGGTATATTATTATACCAAACAGAGTGGTATCGCGGAAGTGTAAGCTTTCGTCTCTTACAGATTTGCAGGAGGCGGAGGCTTTTTTTATACCCTTTTTTATTTAAAATGGGAGGTAATTTTTATGAAAATAGCATTTTCTACCCTGGGCTGCCCGGATTTCAGCTGGCCCGACATTTATACTATGGCGACGGACCTAGGTTTTGACGGCATCGAAATACGTGGTCTGGGCAAAGACATTTTTTCGGTTAATGGCAAACCGTTTACCGAAAGTCAACTTGACGAAACATTGAAAAAATTGAAAAGCCTGCATCTGGAGATACCTTGCCTTTCATCCGGCTGCTGCCTGAAGTTTACTGAGAAGGCGGAGGAAAACTATAAGGAAATTTTACAGTATATACAGCTTGCCGCAAGGCTCGGAACGCCTTATGTCCGTATTCTGGCAGACCTTGAGCCGCTCCCCTGCGGCGAGGTGGACGACAAGGCCGTGCTGGCACAGCTCAAACGGCTTGCACCGGCTGCCGCCGCAAGCGGTGTGACCTTGCTTGTTGAAACAAACGGTGTTTATGCCGATACCAGCCGTCTGCGCGACCTGCTTGAAAACGCAGCGAGTGATTCGGTCGCTGCACTGTGGGACATCCACCATCCCTACCGCTTCGCGCATGAAACGCCCGATAAAACCGTCCAGAACCTTGGCGCATACATAAAATATGTACATGTCAAGGATTCCGTTGCACAAGACGGTAAAATCCAGTACCGCATGATGGGTGAGGGCGATATGCCGATTGACGACATGGTGCTTGCCCTGCGTTCTACCAACTTTGAAGGCTATATTTCGCTCGAATGGGTCAAACGGTATATGCCTGAGCTTAGCGATGCCGGCGTCGTGTTTCCGCAGTTTATTAACTTTATGGGACGGTATGGCGATAAAGTCATCGAAAAGAACCGGCTGTATGACAATGCAGCCAAAACGGGCAAATACGTTTGGGAAAAGGATACGCTCATCGAACTGACCTTCCCACAGGTACTTGATCGCATGGTACAGGAATTCCCCGACCAGTACGCATTCCGCTATACGGTAATGGATTATACCAGAACTTATTCCCAATTCCGCGACGATGTCGATATCTTCGCGCGTGCGCTGATCGCACTGGGTGTTAAACCGGGCGACCATGTGGCTATTTGGGCAACGAATGTTCCCCAGTGGTACATCACTTTCTGGGCAACCACCAAGATAGGGGCGGTACTGGTCACAGTCAATAGCGCCTATAAAATCCATGAGGCGGAATACCTGCTGCGCCAATCGGATACCCACACCCTTGTCATGATTGACAGCTGTAAGGATTCCGACTATGTTGCCATTATGAAGGAGCTTTGTCCCGAACTGGCAACCGCCGAAGCTGGCAAGCCGCTGCATATGAAGCGCCTGCCGTTTCTGCGCAACATCATCACGGTCGATTCTCGCCAGCCCGGTTGCCTAACATGGGAGGATGCCAATGCGAAGGCACGGGAGGTGCCGCTGGAAGACGTTTTCCGCCGCGCCGCCGCCATCAACAAAAATGATGTCTGCAATATGCAGTATACGTCCGGCACTACCGGATTTCCAAAAGGCGTGATGCTCACCCATTATAACGTGGTAAACAACGGTAAAAACATCGGAGACTGCATGGATCTTTCCACTGCCGACCGTATGATGATACACGTTCCGATGTTCCACTGCTTTGGCATGGTGCTTTCCATGACCGCAGCAATGACCCACGGTGTTACCATTTCGCCGATGCCCTATTTTTCACCGAGGCTGTCTCTTGACTGCATTAACAAAGAAAGAATTACCTGTTTCCACGGCGTTCCCACAATGTTTATCGCGATGCTTGAACACGAAAATTTTCCTAAGACGGATTTTTCCTATATGCGTACCGGTATTATGGCGGGCAGCCCTTGCCCCGTAAAGGTGATGCAGGATGTTGTAAACAAGATGCACATGACGCAGATCTCAATCGTTTACGGGCAGACAGAATCCTCGCCCGGATGCACCCAGAGCCGTGTGGACGACCCGATAGAATGGCGCGTCAACACCGTTGGCAGACCTCTGCCGGGCGTGGAATGCAAGATCGTCGATCCTGCTACTGGCGAAGACCTGCCTGACAATATGGATGGCGAATTCGTGGCACGGGGCTATAACATTATGAAGGGCTACTACAAGATGCCCGCGGCAACAGCAGCAGCCATTGATGAAGACGGCTGGCTGCATACCGGTGATCTGGCACGGCGTGACGAAAACGGCAACTTCAAGATTACCGGCCGTATTAAGGATATGATCATCCGCGGCGGCGAAAACATCTACCCTAAGGAAATTGAAGAATTTATCTACACCCACCCGAAGGTAAAGGATGTGCAGGTCATCGGCGTGCCAGATAAACAATACGGCGAGGAAATTATGGCGTGTGTTATTCTCAAGCAGGGTGAAACGATGACAGAGGAAGAACTCAAGGATTTTGTACGCTCACACATGGCAAAACACAAAACACCGCGGTATGTTGATTTTGTCGGCGAATTTCCGATGAATGCCGCCGGAAAGATACTGAAATACAAGATGCGTGAGCACGCGGTAAAAAAGTTCGGCTTGGAGGCCGACAGCAGGATTGTTACGGCGTAATATTAATATTTATAGAAATAATAACCCATGACATTGGGCAATCGACCGCAGGGCTTCATCATAAGCTCTGCGGTCTTTTCATCTTCTATAAAACAACACAACATTTTATTAGAAAAATGTATTTTATGTTCATTATTGTAATTTTTTAATTTATTTTGTTGATATAATTATATTTATGTAATATATGGTAAATATTATGGAATAATTAGTTATTCAAGAATCGCAGCATTATAAAAGGTAAGTGGATCAGATTTTTCATAACCTTTTATAAATAAATTACTTTCAAAGAAGGAATAACCATGTCAAAAATTGAGGTCGGTATTGGAAAATTCAGAAAAAACGGGTTCTTGCAATTCTCTTAGCGTTTACCATTGCGTTTACATCAAATTTTGCAGTAGTTCATGCAGAAGAAGCTGGCGGTGCACCGGCAACAGATTACCTATACAGTGAGAACGCTGGTAGTTTGACAATATTGCATTTTACCCCTCCTGCTAATTTTGATGGCAATTTAGTAATTCCATCTACCATTGTAGGAGAAAATGTTACATCAATTCGTCGGTTTGCATTTTCTAATTGTACAGGATTAAAATCTGTTACAATTCCACGCACGGTTACATCAATTGAACCCGAGGCATTTTCCGGTTGCTCCAACTTAACAGGATTTACAGTTGATCCGGCAAATACCGCATTTTCGAGTAACGGAGGAGTTTTGTATTCAAAGGATGGAAAAAAACTGTTGTGTTGCCCTGGCGAAAAATCGGGTACATTCAACATCTCAAGCAGTGTTACTTCAATCGGTGATTTTGCTTTTGAAAAATGTACTGGATTAACTGGTATCTCAATTCCAAGCAGCGTTACTTCAATTGGTGACGGGGCGTTTGATGGTTGTGCAGGGTTAACCAGCATCATAATTCCGAACAGCATTACTGAAATTGCTCCAATGACATTTTTTGATTGCTCAGGTCTAACCAATGTCTCAATCCCAGACAGCCTTACTTCAATTTATGGTAATGCATTTACTTATTGTACAGGGTTAACCAGTATCATAATTCCGGATAAAGGTACTTTAATTGATGGTAATGCATTCTTTTTCTGCAGTAATCTAACAAATGTCATATTTAAAGGAAAAGTATCCAGCATAAGTCAATATACTTTTAATAATGATACTACCTTTACTGTTCCAATTGGCACAAAGGCATATTACGAAAACTTATTGACTTCTGACGTTATGGATAGCCAAGCAGCAAAAATAGTAGAAGCTGCGCCCTCTCCATCTAGTACTTCAAGTTCTCCAAGTCCTTCTAGTTCAACAGGCTCCTCAAGCTCTTCTAGCTCTGTCACAATCAAAGATTCTTCAACTGGTGCCATGGTTGTCGGAGATGGTGCAACCAATCTTGGCTCAGACACCACACTTACTGTTTCAGCGGTTAACGATACGCAGGCAATTAAAAAAGCTTCAAACTTCCTTATAGCTGCTGAAAACAGCAATTCGTCGCTCACCGGTGCAATATTAAAAGCAATGTACCAAATTACTCTGAATCAAAATGGTGTTACCATTGAGCCGAATGGCAAAGTAAAGGTTACGTTGCCGCTTCCTGCCGAACTCAAAGGCCTCACGAATTATAAGATTGTACGAATCGGCGACGATGGAGCAATCACACCAATGAGTACCGTATGTGACGGCACAAATATCACTTTTGAAACAGACCATTTCAGCACTTATGCGATTGTACAAGTGCCGCAGGCTTCCGCAAAGAATACTACTCCAGCAGCAAATGCTGCAACAGGTGACAACTTACCAATTTTACCGTGTGTTGTTCTTGCAGTTTCCGCATTCGCTCTGTTCGCTCTCACCATGATGAAAAAACGACGCAGCGTACATTAATTTCAAATCATAATTAAAACTTTTTTTATTGTATGAAGAACACCCCGCCTGTGCCGGGAAGTTCAAAACAAGCCGAATGGGCAATAAAAAACCAGTGTGCATCAAATGATACACACTGGTTTGGCGGAGAAGAAGGGATTTGAACCCTTGCGCCGGTTACCCGACCTACTCCCTTAGCAGGGGAGCCCCTTCACCACTTGGGTACTTCTCCATGTTGGTGAATAAAAATATATGATAAAAAGTGGCGGAGGGGAAGAGATTCGAACTCTTGGCTCCTTGCAGAGTCACTAGTTTTCAAGACTAGCTCCTTAAACCACTCGGACACCCCTCCATATTTTCGAGTGCGTGAATTATAATATCATAATTCCCTATGGTCTGTCAATGAATTCTTGAAAAAAACTGAAAAAATTTAAAGATTTTGTATGCTTTATAAATAATAATTACATTTTGTAATGATAAATACAAATGCAATCTGATATTTAGCATATATTTGCAGTTACTTACATGCAAATATAGGAGAAAGCTTTGTATACCTTGTTACAACATTTTGAAAAATAGTGCGAATTTATATTAAATTTTTTAATTTTTAATTGACATTAGAATAAAAAAAGACGATAATAATGCCTATAAATGTATTGTCTCGTCAATTTGTATGTGTATATATATACGAACAAAATAGAAAATCAAAAGAATCTTACGAAAAATTGAAGTATCGTGTGGTGTGAGTGAATGAATAAGGTCGATTTCTTTCGCAAAGACTCTATTACAATTTGGTTTACCATCGTAGCTTTTTTAATTGGAGTTATCGTCTTAGGGACTTATTATGTCATGAATACTTTTAATTTACTCAACTCGCAGACAGAGGATAATTTGAAGGAAATAACCATACAGGGCGCCCAGCTCGTCAACAGCAAAATCCAGAAGGACAGCAACACCGTACAGGTTATTGCCAATTCGATTATGCAGAATACCAGCATAACGGACGGCCAAAAAATGGACAGCTTAAAATCCGAAGTACAAAAATACGGATTTATAAGATTTGGTTTGGCCGATTTAAAAGGTAATTCGGTAACAACAGATGACAAAACTGTGAATGTTTACAACCGACAGTATTTTAAGGATGCATCAAACGGCAAAGCCTCTGTTTCGGATCTGCTGATTGACCGGATTAAAAATGATGAGCCGATTGTGGTATATGCTGTTCCAATTTTTAAAGGCAGCAAAGTCGATAAAGTCTTATATGCGGTGGACAGTGCTTCCAATATCGCGAAACTGACCAGCATTTCGGTTTTCAATAATTCGTGTTACAGTTATATTACAAATGAGAACGGAGCAATTCTGTTTCATCCTTATGAATCCAGTACAGAGAGTTATACGGAAAGCATTTTATCACTGACCAAGCAGTCGAATTCAACGGATACCTATGAGCAAATGAAGCAGGCATTTACAAATCGCAATACGGGTATTCGCCTGCTGAATATCCAGAACCAAACGGTTTATATAGGCTATGCCCCGGTAAGCGCCAGTAACCACTGGATGTTTGTTACTTCTCTACCGCAGGATGTTGTATTTGCCAAATCCAAGCAAATTATATTGCGCAGTGCGCTGGTGGCTGCCGCTGTGTTGATTCTCTTTGTTCTTGGCGTGCTGTATATTATTTATATGCGTAAAAAAAGCCGTCAGGAAATGAATAAAATCGCTTATGTAGATCGCGTTACCGGAATATGGAACTACAACAAATTTATGCTGGAATGCGAAAAGCGCCTGCAAAATAAAGGCGGTAAGGCATACGCGATTATTTATTTTGATATTGAAAACTTCAAAGTCGTCAATGATGTTTTCGGCTATACGATCGGCGATAAAATTCTGGTGCAGATTTCCAATGAGTTATCCCAAATATTGACGGACAATCAAATTTACGGAAGACTTTCCAATGATTATTTTGCAATTCTCACGGAGTACCATGGGAATCCGCAGGAGCTGGTCACATTGGTAAAACTGATTAAAGAAAAAATTAATCAAATTAAAATTGATGATAAGACCGCGGTTAATTTGTCGCTCCCAACCGGAATTTATTTAATCCGTGAAGATGAAACGGACGCAAATAAAATCGTCAATAAGGCAAATTTAGCGCGTGATGCCGCAAAATCACAAGATAATACCGAGCGGTACGCTTTCTTTGATGAAGAAATGAGAAAACATCGGTCCGATGAACGGGCCATTTGCAGCGACATAAAAAATGCTTTGGCAACCAAGCAGTTTGAAGTATATTATCAGGCCAAATTTGAATTGGAAAAATGTTCTCTTGTGGGCTATGAGGCCCTCATTCGCTGGAATCATCCCGAAAAGGGCCTAATCCGCCCAGATCAGTTTATCCCGGTTGCCGAAAAGCACGGCTATATCGCCGATATTGACCGCTACGTTTTTGACCGTGTTTGTTCGGACTTACATAACTGGATGGAACGCGGAATTCAGGTAGTTCCGGTTTCCTTCAATTTATCCCGTATTGAACTGTACCAATGTGATTTGTTGGACTTCATTACGAAAACTTTACAAAAGTACCAAGTGCCGGCTCAATATATTGAAGCGGAAATTACAGAGACCGCAACGGTGGGAATGACAGATTATGTGCAAAATGTGATTGGTGAACTTCGTGATCTGGGCATTAAAGTTTCCATGGATGATTTTGGGACAGGCGCTTCCTCACTGAGCTGTTTGCGTATTATGCCGATTGATATCGTAAAACTGGACAAATCCTTTGTAGATGATGTGGAGCATGATGCAGGCAGCCGCAATGTGGCAAAGTCCATTATAACGCTGGCAAAGTCACTGAATTTGAGTATTATAGCCGAGGGCGTCGAAACTCTCATGCAGGCCAAGTTTTTGGCGGACGCAGGTTGTGATATGGTGCAGGGTTACTATTTTGCAAAACCGCTTAAAAAGACGGATGCGGAACAGTTTATGCTGAAGCCGCTCCAGAATCTGCATTTGTGTGACGACTATGATGAAAATGATAGCAGCAGTGGTCACTGATTTAAGCAGTTAAAAAGCGGGAGCGGTCGCATATGCCGCAGATTCCCATTGCGGGTATTGTTGCCAGACACCACAAAAAAGTAAACGGCAGACAAATTTGCCCCAAAATGTTCATGGGCTGCATGGAGTAGTCCCATACATTCAGCTTTAACACAACGTTCACCAGTAATCCTGTGAAGAATTCGACGGAAGTGATAATTCCGGCACCGGCAAAGCATCGCGTGACGATCCTTTTATTCTGCAAATCGTTGTTGCAGATTTTATCAATCAGGCACAGGCAGACTCCGCCGGCCAAGGCCATTGAAAAATGTGTTCTGCCGCGCCATGCTACTTCAAGTGTTGGGTAAAGAGAACTGCCGGTTAAAAAAAGAAACAGAAACTTTTTCATATCAAGATTTCCCCCCATAATCATGTTCTACCTGCATTATTTGCAGGCGGAAAACATTTATGTGCGGAAATTATTAGAAGTCCATATTTGCATTTCAAAAACCGGCACACAAAGTTGCCGGTTTTCTTATATTTATTCATCCATATTCAGGTAAAAAGCTCCTTTTTGTTACAGATTTACAGAATATTCAATTTTTTTATTATTATTTTTTCATATTATCTGTTGTAATATAGAAGGAAACTATTGTATAATAGGAAACACGAAATGCGGGGGGTGAACCAGTTTGCATCATAGAAATAAACGGAACATTATTATTGCAGCAATTCTCCTGTTTGCGCTTACTGGGGCGGGTATACTGCTTGTTTTCAATTTGCACTCCATGTTAATGACCAATATGGTTCCCGAAAATTTAAGGGAACAGTCTGCCCGAATTTACTGGATTATCAGCGGCTTTGTTGTTTTCGTTATTGCGGCGGCTTTTGCGGTGGCATACTGGCTGTTAAAACTAAAGGAAAAAAGCGACATGCAAAACGAAAAAGTTACCGAAGAAATCAGGCACCAAACTTATACAGATACTCTTACCAAGCTCCCAAATCGGGGAGCGATGAAGCAGGAAATCGCGAATTGGATGAACATCTGCCGCGAACAAAAGCATAACGGCGGCACTTTCTTTTTGGATGTAGACAACTTTCAGTCGGTCAATAATACTTTCGGCCACAATATCGGGGATTCGGTGCTGGAAGAATGTGCGGTTCGGCTTACTGAATTCGTCAGCAAGGAAGGCGTTATAGGAAGAATCGGCGGCGATGAGTTTGCCCTTTTGATTCACCCGATTCATACCAAGTACGACTTGCAGCAATATGCAGAGCGGATTCAGGATGTATTCACGAAACCGTTTTTGGTGCATGGCGTAATTGTTCAGCTCAATTGCAGCATTGGCACTATGCTGTTTGATTGGACGGAAGAGAAAGCACAAAAGGAATATGATAAAATTATCAACCAGACGGAATTTGTTTTATCACAGGCTAAAAAAACCAACAAGGGTTCCTACTGTGTATTTAACAATCAAATCGGCGAGCAGGAAACCAGACTGGCAAAAATGCAGCGCAGTTTAAAAAACGCGATTGCCAAAGATGAAATGCTTGTGTATTATCAGGCTCAGTATGATTTCCATGAACGGAAAATCATCGGGTTCGAGGCATTGGTGCGCTGGGACAGTAAAGAGTTCGGCATGGTTTCTCCGGTACAGTTTATCCCGCTGGCTGAAAAAAGCGGCTACATTAAAGAAATCGGCCGGTTTGTGATTGACAAAACGTTTGCGTTTGCGAAGGAATATGAAGATACCGACTTTTGCATTTCCTTCAACTGCTCCGCAATGGAATTGCTGCAGGCGGATTTTGTTGATTACATAAAAGAGCGTTTTGATTATTACAATTTGAAATGGCACAGTGTTGCGATTGAAATAACGGAGTCATGCTTGATTGAATCTTTTGATGAAGTTATCCAAAAGCTGAACGATTTGTGTGATTATGGTCTGCTTGTCTATTTGGATGATTTTGGAACCGGATTCTCGTCGCTTACGTACTTGAAAAATCTGCCGATTGACGCAGTGAAGATTGATAAAAGCTTTATTGATGAAATCAGTACCAATACGACGGAAAAAGATATCGTGGGCATGATTGTCTCCCTTGCCGGCAGGCTGAATCTCCGGGTTATTGCCGAAGGTGTTGAAATCGAGGGTCAGCTGGAAGATTTGCAGCAGTGCGGCTGTACGGTTATTCAAGGTTATTATATTAGCCGCCCGATACCGAAGAACGAGGTACCCCGTTTGCTTGTTGCGCATGCATAACAATCGAAACTGCTGATCTTTTTTGACCGGCAGTTTTTTATTTGTGTTTGTAACCTTCCATCTCGCTTCTCTTGCGCATGGGAGTACTTTCAATATGGCCGACTTTTCATTGGAAAGGGAGCAGGGAAGGTGCCGTATTCTTTCTTTTTACACAAAAGTGCTTGTTTATTCAATAATAGTCTATACACTTTCAGTGATTTGGGGTTATAATAGAAGCCAGTAACAAATACTGTGCCCGAAGCGTACGGATTTGTTATCGATAAAATGTAAGAGTATAAAGTGTTAAGAGAGGCAAGAAAGTTTTGTGTTTGCACGGAATTGCTGCAATGGTAACGGCAAAACTTTCAACTGCCAGAGAAAGGATGGTTATTAGAATGAAAATACTGGTCACAGGCGGAGCGGGGTACATAGGCAGCCACACCTGCGTTGTACTTCTGGAATCCGGATATGAAGTCGTTATTGTGGATAACTTAGTAAACAGCAAATATGAAGTAGTAAAGCGCATCAAGCAAATTGCCAACAAAGATTTGACCTTTTATGAGAACGATGTTTGCGACAAAGATGCCATGAGGAAGATTTTCCAGCAGGAAAAGATTGATGCGGTTATCCATTTTGCTGGCTTAAAAGCAGTGGGTGAGTCGGTGCAGATCCCGCTTCGCTATTACGACAACAATTTAACATCGACTCTTGTTCTGCTCGAAACCATGCAGGAGTTCGGAGTCAAGAATTTTGTGTTCAGTTCTTCCGCGACGGTATACGGCAATCCGAAAACCGTGCCGATTACCGAAGACTTCCCTCTTTCTACCACCAATCCGTATGGTACAACCAAACTGATGATTGAACAGATTTTGACTGATTTGTATAAGGCAGATTCCACCTTCCATCCGATTATTCTTCGTTACTTCAATCCGGTCGGTGCGCATAAGAGCGGATTAATCGGTGAGGACCCGAAAGGAATCCCCAACAACCTCATGCCGTATATCACGCAGGTTGCCATCGGAAAGCTGCAAAAGCTCCGCGTGTTCGGCGGCGATTATCCAACGCCGGACGGCACGGGTGTGCGTGACTATATTCATGTTGAGGACTTGGCGGAAGGGCATGTGGCGGTTCTGAAAAACTTTGAAAAGACCACCGGTCTGCAAATCTATAATTTAGGTACCGGTCACGGGTACTCCGTGCTGGATATTGTACACGCATTCAGCAAGGCGACAGGCAAAGAGATCCCTTATGAAATTGTTGACCGCCGTGCAGGCGACATTCCGGCATGCTATGCGGACCCGACAAAGGCGGAGAAAGAACTCAACTGGAAAGCGGTAAAAACTCTGGATGACATGTGCGCGGATTCCTGGCGCTGGCAAACTCAAAATCCGAACGGATACGACAGCTGAACTTCGTGATAAGCGAAAAGCAAGCAGGATTTTCTTTTTTGTATTCAAAACCAGGCTGCCGATTAAACCGGCGGCCTTTTTTATTACAGGTAAGTTTAATTCACATATTTCCATACAATAATTGGTAAATCAGCATGAATTTTATTGAAAAAGAACTGTATTTTGGTATAATTTGTGCTATAATAGAGTATATAAATAGCATATAATTAGGAATATGCATAATAAGGAATGCTGTGCGAATGGTATAGGACTGATTTTTTGCTTTCTTGCTGTGCGCTGCGGCAGATGAAATGTAGAATCAAACAGAAAGGAAGCGTTTTGTTTTGTATTTTGGAGATAAAATAGATAGGTATCGTGATGACATTCTGAAAGATTTAGCAACTCTTGTTGCAATCCCTTCCGTTTGCGGTGAGCCCAAGGAGGGTATGCCAATGGGAGAACAGTCCGCCAAGGCACTCAACTGCATTTTGCAAACGGCACAGAATATGGGCTTTGCGACAAAGAATGTGGAGAATTATGCAGGTCATGCGGAGTATGGAGCCGGAGATGAGGTTGCTGCTGTACTTACGCATGTCGATGTGGTGCCGGCCGGCGACGGATGGGACACCCCACCGTTTACCATGACCCAGAAAGGGAACCTCTGCTTTGGCCGAGGGACGGCCGACGACAAGGGGGAAGCCATTGTTGCGCTGTATTGCCTGAAGGCTCTCAAGGATGAAAATATACAGGGAAAACGCCGTCTGCGCGCTATTTTTGGCGCGGGCGAAGAAATCAACTCCGGCGACATGGAGGCTTATTTCAAATCGGAGCCGATGCCGGTTATGGGCTTTACGCCGGACAGTGAATATGGCATCTGCAACCGTGAAAAAGGAATCATGCATTTTGATATAAAACATACAAACGATTCCGCCGTCGTTTATCAGTTCCATGCCGGAACCGTGGTAAACGCGGTGCCGGACAAAGCGACCGCTCATATTGTCTGTACAGGAAATCAGTTCTTTCAGTTAATTGAGGAAGCAAAAAAGTCTAAAGGCAGCTTTGTCATTGAAAAAACACTGCACGGCGCGGCAATCTGTTCGGCCGGCGTCGCTTCCCATGCTATGCAGCCACAGGAGGGTTTGAATGCTGCCACTCACCTGATTGAACTGCTTTCAAAAGTGTTCCCGAAACAGGATTTGGGCAGCTTCCTTACATTCCTCAGCGAAAAAGTCGGTACTGAGATAAACGGTGCGGCAATGGGTGTACAGCAAAGTGATGAGCCTTCCGGAGAACTGACTTTGAACGTTGGCATTGTGGATATTACAGCAAATTCTGCCTGCGCAAGTTTTGACATCCGCTATCCGGTTACCGTGGACGGCAAAGAAATTATCCGTACCATTCAGAACAGCGCGGAACAGGTTGGTTTAGCCATGCAGGTAAACGAAAATAAGCTGCCGCTTTATTTGCCGGAAAACAGCCCGTTTATTAAACTGCTGCAGGATTCCTATTTTGCGGTTACCGGTGAAAAGGCAGAAGTATACGCGTCCGGCGGCGGCACTTATGCGCGTGCCCTTAGCGGAAAAGGCGTTGCGTTTGGTCCGTTCTTCCCGGATGAACCGGATCGCCGTCTTCACAATGCGAACGAAAATATTGATATGGACCGTTTTATGGTTCACGCAAGAATTTGTTTAGAGGCAATGTATCGCATGTTTACCGAGTAGAGTCGATCAACAAGCAGGGCTGTCCCTGTTTCCTGATTTATTCCGAATACAAGAAAAGCCATCCGAGTTATGAAAAACTTGGATGGCTTTTTTGTGTAGAAGCATAGAATTTGCCGGACAGTTTATAAGTCAATTCCAGTCAGCGAATGCCGATTGGAATTGACTTATTCTTCGCCGAGTTTATCTGCAAGTTTCTGCAAACAATTCTTACAAATATTATGTCCCTTGTAATTGATTACATCTTCCGCGTTGCTGCAGAAAATGCATGCAGGCTCATACTTCTTAAGTACGATTGTCGAGTTGTCAACATAAATTTCCAGCGGATCCTTCTCTTTGATATTGAGGGTCATTCTCAGCTCTTTCGGAAGCACTATTCGTCCTAATTCGTCAACTTTACGTACAATACCTGTAGATTTCATCATAATCATCTTCTTTCAAAATAGAGTGGCATAAATATTTCATTTATTACGTTGAAATTATACCTTTTTTTGACAATTATGTCAATTATCTTCTGAGAATAATAAAAAATAAATGTATCTCTTTTTATAATCGTTCATATACATTTTGTAGACGGTTGATATTGGCACGGAGGAAATATACATTATGATGAATATGATTTGGGCGGCGTTGATTCTGCTCAGTCTTGTTTGCGCGCTCGCGACAGGCAGAATGCCGCAGCTTTCAGACGCGATACTCGCCGGTGCTGGGAACGCAGTAGAATTGGTGCTTGCCATGCTGGGAATGATGTGCGCCTGGACGGGGCTGATGAAAATCGCGGATGCCGGCGGCATGACGGCGTTGCTCGCGAAACTGTTTTACCCGCTGACAAAGCATTTATTTCCAAAATATAAAAAGGACAGTCCCGCTGCGAAAGCAATTTGTATGAATATGACCGCCAATTTGCTCGGGCTCGGCAATGCCGCCACACCGCTTGGAATCGCCGCCATGAAAGAAATGGCAAAAGCTAACCCGAATTCGACAGATGCCGACAACTCCATGGTAATGTTTGTTGTACTCAATACCGCCTCCATTCAGCTTATTCCGACCTCTATCGGGATTCTTCGGGCAAAGTACGGGTCAGCCACGCCGTTTGATATTTTGCCGGCAGTCTGGGTGGCATCAGTCGGGTCTTTGCTTGTGGGCGTTGTGGTTGCAAAGCTTTTTGAAACACGCAAAAAGGCTGGAAAAAAAGATGGATAAATTCAGTGCGTATGTCATGCCGGTTGCGATATGCATCATTGTTCTATTCGGTTTGGTGCGCCGCGTACCGGTTTTCGACACGTTCGTCGCGGGAGCAAAAGAGGGCATTCAGTCCAGCATTTCTATTTTGCCGTCGCTTGTGGGGCTGATTATGGCGGTCACCATGCTCAATGCCTCCGGCGCGTTAGATATGTTTTCCTCTTTTATCGCGCCTGCGGCCAATGCCATCGGTCTGCCGAAAGAGGTAATGCCGCTTGCGCTGCTGCGGCCGATTTCCGGCAGCGGTTCTCTTGCTGTGCTGACACAGATTTTTTCGAGCAATGGCGCGGACAGCTTTGTCGGACGGGTTGCGTCAGTCATGATGGGTTCGACGGAAACAACCTTTTACGCGATAGCGGTATATTACGGTTCGGTGGGAATCAAAAAAACCCGCCATACCATACCGGCTGCGCTGTCTGCGGATTTTACGGGCTACCTTATGTCCGCGCTTGCGATCAAACTGTTTTTTCAATAAGAAGCGGCATACAGCAGAAAATACCGGAAGGGTCGGGAAACGCCATGTCCAACATGAAATATCTGGATCAGTTAAAAATCGGAGAAGGCGGAATTGTCATCAGCATTGGCAGCTCCGGCGCGCTTCGCCGCAGAATCATCGATATGGGCATTACACCGGGCGCGCAGATTGTTATGCGCAAAGCGGCTCCCTTCGGTGACCCCATAGAAGTGAATGTGCGCGGGTATGAGCTAAGCATCCGCAAGTCTGAGGCGAAAGAAATTTTGGTAGGGGTAGCGAAATGAATGGGCTGCAGGCAAAACCGAAAACGGCATTCCGTGTAGCTTTGGCGGGCAACCCGAACTGCGGCAAAACTACACTTTTCAATCAGCTTACCGGCAGCAGTCAGACAGTGGGAAACTGGCCGGGTGTCACGGTTGAAAAGAAAGAGGGGAAAGTCCGGTATCAGGCTTATACCGTTACGGTTGCGGACTTGCCGGGCATCTATTCTCTTTCACCCTATTCGCCGGAGGAAGTGGTTTCCCGCAACTATATTCTGAACGAGCGTCCGGATGCGATAATCGACATTGTGGATGCTGCCAATCTGGAGCGGAACCTGTACCTTACCACGCAGCTTGCCGAACTGGGCATCCCGGTTGTGGCTGCGTTAAATATGGTAGATGTCATTGAAAAGCGCGGAGATAAAATTGACTATGCCTTGCTTGAAAAAAGATTAGGCGTTCCTGTTGTGCCGATTTCCGCAAGCAAAGGGATAGGCATCAACAAACTGTTGGAGCGGACACTCGCTGCGGCAAAGGCGCCTGTTTCGGGCACACCGCCTGTTTATTCGGCAGAGGTAGAGCAGGTGCTCGGCAGTATGGAAACGATGCTGAACCGTGCGGTGCCGCCGGTTAAAGAGTATCGGCGCTGGACAGCGGTCAAGCTTTTCGAGGATGATAAAATTACGCGGAAACAGCTTCGTTTTGAACCGGCGGACGAGAAAAAGTTAGAAATACTGAAACAAAAGATTCCCACCTCCCGATATATGGACAGGGAAATGATTATCGCCGACCAGCGGTACCGCACCATCTGCTCCGTTTGCAGGCAGGCGGTTAAAAAGGGAATACCGGACGGGCAGTACAGCGTTTCCGATAAAATTGACCGCGTGATGACGAACAAATGGCTTGCAATTCCGATGTTCTTTGCAGTCATGCTGCTTATTTTCTATATCACTTTTGGACCGATTGGTTCCTTTTTGACCGCACGGGTCAGCTGGTTCATCGGCAGTTGGCTTTCGGACATAGTAACGGTTTTGCTCTCGGCGGCAGGCGCATCCGACTGGGCGCGAAGTCTGGCAGTAGATGGTGTGATTGCCGGAGTAGGGGCGGTACTTGCGTTTTTGCCGCAGATTTTGCTGTTGTTTCTTCTGCTTTCCGTTTTGGAAGACAGCGGATACATGGCGCGCGCGGCGTTTATTATGGACCCGCTTCTGCGTAAAATCGGGCTTTCAGGCAAAGCGTTTGTCCCTATGCTCATGGGATTTGGCTGCACCGTTCCGGCGGTAATGGGCACACGCATTCTGGAAAATGAAAAGGACAAACGGCTTACCATCTTAATTACGCCGTTCATGTCCTGCAGTGCCAAAATGCCGGTTTACTCCATGTTCATCCTTGCTTTTTTTGTCGGCAGCCGACCGCTCGTGATTTTTTCGGTTTATCTCTTGGGTATTATCCTTGCGGTATTGTCCGCCCTGCTGTTTAAAAATACAATTTTAACCGGAAAAGACGCACCGTTTGTCATGGAATTGCCACCCTATCGGTTGCCGACACCCAAAAGCCTTTGGCTGCATGTGTGGGAGCGGCTTAAGGACTTTTTAACCAAGGCGGGCACTGTACTGCTCGGCGCGACCGTAATTATCTGGTTTTTGCGGTCTTTCAGCCCGAATCTGCAAATGGTTACGAATGAATCACAAAGCATTTTGGCACAAATCGGAATCATGATTGCACCGATATTTACCCTGTGCGGGTTTGGAAACTGGAAGTCTGCCGTGTCGCTTGTGACCGGATTGGTGGCGAAGGAATCGGTCGTGAGTACCATGCAGATTTTATATCCCACGGGGGCGGACGGTACCTTAAACATAGCCCTGCGGCAGGCATTCACGCCGCTGAGCGCGTATGCTTTTCTGATTTTTGTCCTGCTGTATACGCCGTGTGTGGCGGCGCTTTCCGCTATCCGACGTGAAATGGGCAGTCTGAAATGGACTTCCGTTACCATCGTGTATCAATTGGCGCTTGCTTGGTTTGCATCTGCGTTCTTTTATCAGTTTGCCGTCTTGTTTGCACGTTTTTTATAAGGCTGGAACAGCTAAGATTAAAATCTGAAGGAGAACTCGATATGGTGGCGGATATTCTCATTGCGGCGGGCGCGGCGGCGAGCGTGGCTTTGTTGGTTATTACTAAGCTGCGTGCGTTCAAACGAATAAAGTCTTGCGGCGGTGCTTGCAAATCTTGCGGATACTGCTCCGTGAAATCTGCCAAAGACAAAAAAGAAGATAAAGATTGCAACGCGTTTCGGAACTTGCTATAATTTTCTTAATAAAAGGCATAAAATATGTTTCTAAATTTCATACTGGTATGAAAGGATATTTATCATATGATTTTAGCATTGGATATCGGGAACACCAATATAACCATCGGAGTATATGACGGCAAAACTTTAAAATTTGTTTCACGAATGGCAACCGACCGTGCCCGGATGGAAGATCAGTACGCGATTGAGCTGCGCGATATTTTAGATACTTACGGCGTCAATATCGCCGATGTGGAAGGCTCTATTATCAGCTCGGTTGTGCCGCCGCTTACCACTTACATCAAGCGTGCCATAGCAAGATTGACCGGAACAGAACCGATTTGTGTCGGCGAGAATACCAAAACAGATCTGAAAATCTGCCTGCGGCATCCCGAAACACTGGGCGCTGATTTGATCGTTGGCTGTGTGGCGGCAATCGCCTTGTACGGCTGTCCCTGTATCATTCTCGATATGGGAACCGCCACCACGTTCTCGGTGTTGGACAAGGATCAGAATATGCTGGGCGGCTGTATTATGCCCGGCATCGGCATTTCACTGGACGCGCTTACCAAGCGTACCGCCCAGTTACCCGGTATCAGTTTGGAAGCGCCCGGCCATGTAATCGGCACCGGAACCATTGACAGCATGCAGTCCGGCATTATATACGGCACCGCGTCCATGATTGACGGCATGTGCGAACGCATTGAAGCAGAGCTTGGCACTCCCTGCCAAATCATTGCGACCGGCGGCCTTGCCAAAGAGGTCATTACGCAGTGTAAGCGTGAAATTCTGTACTGTGACAATTTGCTTTTGGAAGGGCTGCGTATGATTTATGACAAAAATGCGCCGCGGAAGCAGGCATAACATTCGGTATGCTTTTATTTTTAGTGGCTATACTATCTGTATCAATCAGACAGATATAGAAAAATAAAGAAAAAGGATGTTGACAATGGAAAATCAGCTTGCGATTATCAGCGTTGTTGTGGGAAACTCGGAACCGATTGATGAAATGAATGCAATCTTTCACGATTATGCGGGAGTAATTGTCGGCAGATTGGGCGTGCCTTACCATAAGCGCGATGTGTCCATTATCTGCATTGTCATGGATGCTCCGGAAGAGGAAGTCGATGCCTTTACGGAAAAGCTGAACAGTCTGCCGAATGTGGATGTAAGCAGCATGTATGCAGATGTGCCGTTTGCCGCTGAGGCATAAAAGAATCGCCGCGTGATAGATGTTCACGCGGCGACTCTTTTATGCTATGCTTTTATTTATGATACTTGTCCACGATGTCCGCAACGGCATCAATTACATACTGGGTTTCTTCATCCGTCATGGTCGGGTAGAGCGGCAGGGAAATAATACGGTCGAAGTGTTTTTCCGTGTTCGGGAAGTCGCCCTCTTTGTAGCCGAAACGATCACGGTAGGCACTCATATAGTGTACCGGAATAAAGTGTACGCTGGTGCCAACATTCCGCTCGTTCAGTTCCACAATAAACTGGTCACGGTCAATAGTCAAAAGTTCCGGCACAATGCGGATTACATACAAATGCCAGCAGTGAGTGGTATAATCCGGAACAAACGGCGGGTCAATGGCGTCCATCTTGCCGAATGCTTCCTGAAACTTCGCGGCAATTTTCAAACGCTTTTCCTGCATTTCTTCCAAACGGGAAAGTTGTTTTAACCCTAAAGCGGCCTGAATATCGAACATATTGTATTTAAAACCGGGTTCCACAATGTCATATTTCCAGCTTCCGCCTTTTGCGTAGCGGTTCCACGCGTTGTGGCTCATGCCTTGTCCGGCAAGAATTCTTGCTTTTTCAATGATTTTTTCATCATCGGTCACCAACATGCCGCCGTCACCGGTAGCCAGGTTTTTGGTGGCATAAAAGCTGTAGGAAGCCGCGCCCTGCAATTTATTACCAATCAATCTGCCTTTGTAACGGCTCCACAATGCGTGTGCCGCGTCTTCGGAAACAAACAGGTTGTATTTTTCGGCAATATCGTAAATTCGGTCAAGGTCGCATACCTGACCGCTGTAATGAACGGGTACAATCGCCTTGGTTTTCGGCGTGATTTTCTTTTCAATTTCGTCCGGGTCGATGCAGCCGGTGGAATAGTCGATATCCGCGAACACAGGGGTTGCGCCGGTGTGAATAACGGTGCTTGCGGTAGAGGCAAAGGTCATCGGGGTCGTAATGACTTCATCGCCCGCGCCGATTTCTTTTGCCAGCAGGGCAACATGAAGTGCGGCTGTTGCGGAGTTTACGCCGAGCGCATACTTTGCTCCCACATATTCGGCAAATTCTTTTTCAAATTTCATGGTGCGCGGACCTTTTGCAATCCAGCCGGATTTCAGAGTGTCCACAACCTCATTGATTTCGACATCCGTTATGTTCGGGACATTATACGGAATGAATTTTTCACGTTTTACAAAATTACTCATAATTATTCTCGTGCCTTCCTTTTTCTTGCTTCGTAAATGCTTTTCTGTTCACACGATACGCAATCAAACATGCAGGAAAGCGGCTTGCAGTCAAGCCTGAACCCAATGTTCCGATTGGCTTAGCAAACAGTTTCATGTGTCTAAATTTAACAAGAAACCAAAGTAAATCATAATACGATTAATATTTAATGTCAACAGGAATCGCGCCAGAATTGTTGACTATGACAAACGAACGAGATATAATAGACGAAGATTGAGCAATTTTGTGATTGCTGCCATTTCCCGCGCGAATGGCAGGAATCTTGATATTAAGTCAATTACGGCTATCGAAGAAGGTAATTGGCTTTTTTACCGCGTGGAGAAATGGTGGTTAATCATTTTGAGTGACCAAAAAGATTATTTTGTCCACGAAAGCGCCTGCGTTGATGACGGCGCAAAAGTAGGCAAAAGCACAAAAGTGTGGCATTACAGTCATATCAGCAGCGGAGCGACGGTCGGCGAGAACTGCACCTTGGGGCAGAATGTTTTTGTCGCCGGCGGCGTGACGGTTGGGGATTTCTGCAAAATTCAAAATAATGTTTCTATTTATGAGGGCGTAGAACTTGGCAATTATGTTTTTTGCGGCCCGTCCATGGTGTTTACCAATGTACAGCGTCCGCGGTGCAAATATCCGCAGCGCGGTTCAGAATTTTATGCCCATACCCCAATCGGCGAGGGTGCAAGCATCGGCGCAAACGCGACGATTGTCTGCGGACATTCCATTGGCAGCAACGCTTTCATTGCCGCGGGCAGTGTGGTGACAAAAGATGTTCCCGCCCATGCTATTATGATGGGCAATCCCGCAAAGCAGCGCGGCTGGGCATGCGAATGCGGTGAAAAATTAAACGAGGATTTATCCTGCTCAAAATGCGGGCGAAGATATGTTCAAGGCGCAAACGGCCTTGAGGAGGTAAAATAAATTCATGAGTAATATAGCATTTAACGATCTTTCTGCACAGTATCAGCATTTAAAAAGTGATATTGATGCCGGTATTGCCAAAGTAATCGAGGGCTGCCATTTTATTTCCGGCCCGGAAACGACTGAGTTGGAGCAAAAGCTTTGCGAGTATACAGGCCGTAAGTACTGTGTGAGTACTTCAAACGGAACCGACGCGCTTTTAATGCCGCTCATGGCATTGGGTATCGGCAAGGGTGACGCGGTTTTCGTGCCGGCCTTTACGTTTGTTGCCACTTCTGAGGTTGCCAGCCTTGTTGGCGCAACGCCGGTGTTCTGCGACGTACGGGAAGATACCTTTAATATAGACCCGGAATCCCTCCGCCAAAAAATTGAGGAAGTCATCAAAAAGGGCCAACTGAAGCCCAAAGCGGTGATTGCGGTTGATTTGTTCGGTCAGCCTGCGGATTATGCCGCTATTGAGCCGATTTGCAGGGAATACAATTTAATGCTGATGGAAGACGCGGCGCAAGGCTTTGGCGGCGCAATCAACGGCAAAAAGGCATGCAGCTTCGGCGATGTTTCCGCCACCAGCTTTTTCCCGGCTAAACCGCTCGGCTGCTACGGCGACGGCGGCGCGGTCTTTACCGATGACGAGGAATTGTACGAGCATTTGGTTTCCATTCGCGTGCACGGTAAAGGCGAGCAGAAGTATGACAACATCCGCGTTGGTTTAAACGCAAGACTCGATACCCTTCAGGCGGCGATTTTACTGCCGAAGCTGCGTGAGTTCGATACCGAAAACGCAACACGCAATGCCGCTGCGGCAAAATATACCGAGCTTCTCCATGATACATTCAACACTCCGATTGTGCCGGAAGGATATTTGTCCAGCTGGGCACAATATACCATAAAGGCGGAAAGCACCGAACAGCGCGCTAAGATTATGGATGGGCTGAAAGCAGCCGGAATCCCTTGCATGATTTATTACCCGAAGCCGCTTCATTTGCAGCAGGTTTATGCAGATTTGGGTTACAAGCCGGGTGATTTGCCGGTGAGTGAGCGCCTTTCCGGTACGGTGTTCAGCCTGCCGATGCATGGCTATTTAAAGCCGGAAGTTGCTGAACAAATCTGCAGCGTACTGAAAAGCCTATAACACACGCTTTTGCAATCCTTTTCCCGTTTATCGGTATGATGTTACAACGGGTATTTATAATAGAAAAAGGTAGGTAAAAATAATGTCTGATGTAAAACAAGAGCTGCTTGATAAAATTGCGAATAAAACTGCCGTTGTCGGCATGGTCGGTTTGGGCTATGTAGGTTTGCCCCTCGCGGTAGAATTTGCAAAGGCCGGTTACAAAACCATTGGCTTCGACGTGCAGGACCAAAAGGTCAAACTGGTAAACGAAGGCCACAATTATATTGGCGACATCGTGGGCGATACGCTCAAAAACGTTGTTGAAAGCGGTGCCCTTTCCGCAACCAGTGATTTCTCCTTTATTAAGAATGTGGATGCGGTTGCAATTGCAGTTCCTACTCCGCTCGATAAATATCAGCAGCCGGATATTAGCTTTGTAAAAAGCTCTACTGAGTCTGTTGCAAAATATATGCATAAGGGTATGGTCGTTGTGCTGGAATCCACCACCTATCCGGGTACAACCGAAGAACTGTTAAAGCCTATTTTAGAGGCAAACGGTCTGAAATGCGGCGAAGACTTTTACCTTGCTTTTTCACCGGAACGCGTCGATCCGGGCAATAAGCAGTATAAAACAAAGAATACCCCGAAGGTTGTCGGCGGCATCGGCAAAGACGGCACTGAAGTTGCCGCGGCGCTTTACCGCAATGTTCTGGAGGGCGGCGTATATGAAGTAAGTTCTCCTGCCGTGGCGGAAATGGAAAAACTTCTGGAAAATACCTACCGCAATATCAATATCGGTTTAGCCAATGAAATGGCGATTATCTGCAACCGCATGGGCATCAATGTGTGGGAAGTAATTGACGCCGCAAAAACAAAGCCTTACGGTTTTCAGGCATTTTATCCGGGCCCTGGTCTCGGCGGTCACTGCATCCCGCTTGACCCGTTCTACCTTGCGTGGAAAGCACGTGAATTTGATTATCATACCCGTTTGATTGAAACCTCCGGCGAAATCAACACCGCGATGCCGGAATATGTGGTTGACCGTGCCATGAAGGTACTCAACCGCAATAAAATTGCCATGAACGGCGCAAAAGTGCTTGTACTCGGCGTTGCCTACAAAGCGGACATCGATGATTACCGTGAAAGCCCGGCTTTGAACGTAATCGACCATCTGATTGAACAGGGTGCCGATACGACCTTCTATGATCCTTATATTCCGGAATATCGCCACAAGGGTGCGACACACACCGGCTTAAAGGAATTGAAGGACGAGACCGTTGCGAATGCCGATATCGTCATCGTTTGCACCGCACATGAATGCTTTGACTACAACAAGATTCAGAAGCTTGCGAAGGCAGTATTTGATACCAGAAACGCGATGAAGAACGTCAACGATCGGACCAATGTTGAACTTCTGTAATTCTTAAAAATAATATTCCCCCGTTTTCAGACGAGAGCGGGGGAACTTTTCATGAATAATTCATTTTTAAAAACAAATAATATAATACGAAATCCCAAATTAAAACCGCATATTTTAGTTTCCGTTTGGTTTTAATCGAAGATGTCAGGAAGAAAGTTTGGTGCTTGTTATGAAAAAATTACGTTTTATGCTGATTGGCTGCGGCAGAATTTCAAAGAACCACATTGCGGCTACTGCGGCAAATAAAGAGAAGGCAGAACTTGCGGTTGTCTGCGATCCGGTTGAGGAGCGCGCAAAGCAAAAGGCGGACAGCTATTTTGAACTTACCGGCGTTCGTCCGCTTATTTACGTGGACTATAAAAAGGCTTTGGAAGAGCAGAAAATCGACTGTTGCTCCATTGCGACAGAGAGCGGCTATCACGCCGAAATCGCGCTGTACTGCATCCGCCACGGCAAAAACGTCTTAATCGAAAAGCCTATGGCGTTAAATACTGCCGATGCGGAGCAGATGATCCGGGAAGCAAAAGAGAATCACGTCACTTTGGGTGTATGCCACCAGAACCGCTTCAACGCTCCGATTCAGGAGCTTCGCAAAGCGCTGGATGACGGTCGCTTCGGCAAGCTGGTCAGCGGTACCGCCCGTATTCTTTGGAACAGAACCATGCCGTATTACGAGCAGGCTCCGTGGCGCGGCACGTGGGCACAGGATGGCGGCACGCTGATGAATCAGTGCATTCACAACATCGACCTGCTCCAGTGGAGCTTGGGCGGCGAGCCGGATACCATCATGGCCATGACCGGAAACTATCTGCGCGATATTCAGGCAGAAGACTTCGGCAGCATTCTCATCCGCTTTAAGAACGGCGCAATCGGCATTGTGGAAGGTACCGCCTGCGTGTATCCGAAAAATTTGGAGGAAACCCTCTCTGTTTTCGGTGCAACCGGAACAGCGGTTATCGGCGGCCTTGCCGTCAACCGTGTGCAGACCTGGAACTTTGAAAAGCCTGCCGCGCAGGATGAAGCGGTTGCCGCGCTTGCAGGAACTGACCCGAAGGATGTTTACGGCAGCGGTCACAACGCACTTTACGCGAACTATGTCAATGCCATCAACGAGGGCAAAGAGCCGCTTGTCAGTGGTACGGAAGGTATTAAGGGCATGAAGATTATTCTTGCCGCCTATAAATCACAAAAAACCGGTCAGGCTGTCAAGTTTGACGACCTTTCCTTCTCCACGCTTGAAATGTCCAGCAAAGACGTAAAAGTTAAATAATCAAAGTTTTGAGGTGCCAAACTTGAAAATCGTAACGATTGTCGGCGCAAGGCCGCAGTTTATCAAAGCATCCGTTGTTTCCGCCGCGCTTTCCAATGTGTGCAAAGAAGTCATTGTACATACCGGACAGCATTACGACCGCAATATGTCCGATGTGTTTTTCGAGGAACTTTCCATTCCGAAACCCACGTATAATCTGGGTGTCGGTTCCGGTTCCCACGGTCATCAAACCGGCGAGATGCTGATGAAAATAGAAGATGTCATTCTGGAAGAGAAACCGGATATCCTGCTTGTTTACGGCGACACCAATTCTACCCTTGCGGGCGCTTTGGCAGCATCTAAACTGCATATTCCGGTGGCCCACGTTGAAGCCGGACTTCGTTCCTACAATATGCGTATGCCGGAGGAACAGAACCGCGTTTTGACCGACCACATTTCCAAATGGCTGTTCTGCCCCACGCAGACCGCTGTGGACAACCTGAAAAAAGAGGGAATTACGGAGGGCGTTTCCGTCAGTGGCGATGTCATGCTGGATTCCGTTCTGCACTTTTTAAAGCTGGCTCGCAATAACGCGCAAAAGACCGCTATTTTTGACCAGTTGGGTATTACGCCGAAAAATTACCGCCTTGCAACCCTACACCGCGCCGAAACGACCGACGGCGGTCTTGATGCGGTACTCCGTATTTTTGCGGCATTTGAACAGCTTCCGCAGCAGGTAGTGCTGCCAATTCACCCAAGAACAAGGCCGCTTGCACAGCAGGCGATTGAAAAGGGCGGCTTCCAAAATATTAAACTGATTGATCCTGTCGGCTATTTGGAAATGCTGCTTTTGACATCCGCCGCGTGTCAGGTATTAACCGATTCCGGCGGACTGCAAAAGGAAGCATGGTTCATGGAGGTTCCCTGCATTACCCTTCGTCACGAAACGGAGTGGGTGGAAACGCTCAAAGGCAGCTGGAACGTGCTTGCGAAGCTGGAAACGGAAGATATTTTAAATAAAGCGCTCCATACTGTTGTGGATGAATCCGCGCACAAGCAAATGCCGTTCGGTGACGGCAACGCTTCGGGCAAAATTGCCGACGCGCTTGCCATGTATAAAGCATAAGAGGTATTTATATGAATATTATCTATATCAATCATTACGCAGGTTCCGACCGGCATGGCATGGAATACCGCCCGTATTTTATGGCAAAACGCTGGGCTCAGGCGGGGCATAATGTTACGATAGCGGCAAGCTCCTACTCCCATCTGCGCAGTACAAACCCTGATTTGCAGGGACAGAATACAATAGAAGAAAAAATAGACGGCATCCGCTATTTCTGGATACACGGACCGAACTATCAGGGCAACGGTATCGGCAGAATTCAGAATATGCTGTCTTTTCTGCGCGGACTGTATAAATACGAGCAGCAAATTACCGCACAGGGCAAGCCCGACGTGGTAATCGCGTCCTCAACGTATCCGCTCGATATTTATCCAGCTCATAAAATCGCCAAGAAGTATGGCGCCATGCTCATTTACGAGGTACACGATTTATGGCCGCTCAGCCCTATGGAACTTGGCAACATGAGCAAGTACCATCCTTATATTATGCTGATGCAGGCGGCGGAAAATTATTGCTACAAGCACAGCGACTATGTGGTATCCCTTTTGCCGAAGGCAGAGAAACACATGAAGGAGCATGGGCTTGCGGATGGAAAATTCATTTGTATTCCCAACGGAATCGTCAAAGAAGACTGGGAAAAGCCGATTGCTCCGAATAAGGCTCCTTATTATGATTTGCTTACGCAGTTCCGTAAGGAGGGCTATTTCCTTATCGGTTATGCCGGAGCACACGGCGTTGCCAATGCTTTGGATAGTTTTATCGAAGCGGGCAAGCAGTTAAAAGATCAAAAAATAAAATTGATTATGGTAGGGCAGGGGCCGGAGCGCAACCGTCTGATGCAGAAGATCGTTGATATGGATTTAAAAGATACGGTCGAGACACTCTCCGCGGTAAAACGTGACGACGTCCCCGCACTTTTGGAGCAGTTCGACGCGTTATATGTCGGTTTGCAGCGTCAGCCGCTGTTCCGTTTCGGCGTCAGCCCGAACAAACTGATGGATTATATGATGGCGGCAAAGCCGGTCATCTTCGCAATCGAAGCGGGCAATGATATGGTCAAAGAAGCAAAATGCGGTATTTCCATTCCGCCGGAGGACAGCGACGCAATCGCGGAAGCCGCCATCAAGCTTGCCGAAACAACGAAGGTTGACCTTGACAAAATGGGTGAGCGCGGTAAGAAATATATCCTTAAAAATCATGAGTACGGTGTTCTGTCTCAAAAATTTTTGGATGTGTTTCAAATGCCGAAAAGCAATCCCGACAAAACAAAGCCAGAGAGTAAAGAACCTCAAAAATAGGCGTTTGCTTCCGTTAGATGAAGAAACCGGTACCACTCCAGCGAAAGGAGCATAACCAGTGTACGATACATGGGATGAATTGGAATCTGCCTGCAAGGCCTGCCAAAAGTGCGGGCTTTGCTCCACGCGCCACAATGTGGTGGTCGGTGTCGGCAATAAAAATGCGGATATTCTGTTTATCGGCGAAGGCCCGGGCGAAAACGAGGATTTGCAGGGCGAACCGTTTGTCGGCCGAGCAGGGCAGCTGCTTGATAAAATGCTTGCGGCGGTTGACCTTGACCGAAAAACCAACATTTACATAGCAAACATTGTAAAATGCCGTCCGCCCCAAAACCGCGATCCTTTGCCGGAGGAACAGGATGCCTGCATTGACTGGCTCCGCAATCAGGTTCGTTTGATGCAGCCCAAAATTATTGTATGCCTTGGGCGCATCGCCGCCATGAAGATTATTAAGCCCGATATGAAAATCACCAAAGAACACGGTGTTTTCTTTGAAAAAGGCGGAATTTTAATGATGGCAACCCTGCATCCGGCTGCTTTGCTTCGTAATCCTAACAATAAACCGGGCGCTTTTGAAGACTTTTTAAAGCTGCGCGACAAAATCGAGGAATTAAACCGCTAATATTCATGCAGATAGGTTGTTTTTGAGAGCATCCTGCTGTAAAATTAAAAACGGTAGAAAATTGTCGTTAACCCATATTGCAACAGCAATGATTGGTTAAATATATTCAAATTACAGGAGATGTTATTTTTGAGTAAAATTATGGTAGAAACCTCCGCACGTCACGTTCACGTTTCCGAACAGGATTTAGTTGCACTTTTCGGTGAGGGTGCAAAACTTACCGTTAAAAAAGAACTTTCACAGCCTGGCCAGTTTGCCAGCAACGAGAAAGTTGAAGTTGTCGGGCCGAAGGGCTCTTTGAAAATGTCCATTCTCGGCCCGACCCGCCCAGAAACACAGGTTGAGCTTGCGCTTACCGATGCACGCAAAATCGGCATCACCGCTCCGACCCGTGAATCCGGCGTTTTAGACG
Source organism: Bacillota bacterium (assembly GCA_023458755.1). Classification (GTDB taxonomy): domain Bacteria; phylum Bacillota; class Clostridia; order Oscillospirales; family Acutalibacteraceae; genus JAEWYE01. The sequence goes on from JAEWYE010000019.1 coordinate 188,301, forward strand.
GTACCCCTGGCTGCAAACTCATCGGGCCAAAGGGCGAAATCGACATCGACCACGGTGTTATCATTGCGAAAAGACACATCCACTTCACTCCTGAAACTGCCGAAGCAGCAGGCGTAAAGGACAAGCAGATTGTTTCCGTAAAGCTGGATTATAACGATCGTGCTTTAACATTCGGTGATGTTGTGGTTCGCGTAAGCAAGAACTATGCTCCCGCTATGCACATCGATACCGACGAATCCAACGCTGCCGGCCTGCCGGGCACCGTTGACGGTGAGATTATTCTTTAATTTTTTCATTTGAATAAATGGATTAAAAAACCAGGAACCGTGCATCACATCGGTTCCTGGTTTTTGACATTTATATGTTCGTTTTATGGTGCTTTTTATGGTACATCCAGATAGCAAGGAAAATAATTGAAATTAAGATGATTCCGGCAGCCAGAAGCCACCATGAAAAAGAATGAATGCTAAATTCCACATTCCCTCTGTGCAGGGCGAAAGCAATGTCGTCCTGCGGTAAAGCGGCAAGATTGGCTGTGTAATTTCCGTTGGTATCCGCTTTTAAATCAATCGTACTGGAAGCAAGGGTATAATCTTTACTCGGAGGAATAACGGTAATATTTAAATTCTGAAAGGATGCCCAATTTTTTGCCGGATTCGAAATGTAGGCGAATGTGTTGATACTATTGTCTGGATTGCTCATAGTTGGAATGGTTGTGTAACTGACAGACACCTGCTCCTCACTGTTCGCGGCAAACGGTACGGTGTAGTTCAGTAAATAAATGCAGTTTTTTGAAATAAGGTCATTTGCTTGTGCAACGTCGCAAATGCCGTCCCGCTGCAACAGGCTATCAAGATATCGTATCACGATGGATTGATCGTTTGGGTCAATTTCACTGTATTTACGAATGTATTTGTGGCACAGCTCGATCGGAGAAGCCTGTGAAATGGTAAACTGCGGCTCAATTTTGAGTTTTTTCGTTTTGTCAGTAGTATCAAATGCTGTGATTTTGATGTCCTGTGGATTTTCACCGATTACCAAAAACGAAAAGCTGTCTTGCTTATCATATGACCATCCGGTGATTGTAACCTTATCTCCAGATCGGGAGATCTCTCCATCGAAACTAATTAAGTGAGTTTTACTTGCCGACGCTGACATCTCGGCTCGTAGAAAACAATCTGTTGTATGCTTTACTTCATATAAAACAGCATGTTCAGTTTCAATATATTTTGGAGTGGTTGGAATGGGCACAGCGTTTTTGAGTAGTGTAGTAAAGTTGGGCAAAGAGGAAGTATCCAGTTTACCATTATCATCATAGAGTAGTTGTGCAGTGCCAAACTGCGGTAACGGCCCGGTTAGGCAAACCGTGTAGGGCAGTTCTTTTCCCCCAGCGGTGATTTTTACGCCGCTATTCACGACAAGCTGTTTATAACTGCTGATGAGTGGGAATGCCATTTCAACATTCATAGAATTTGATGTCGGGTTTTTCATTTGGTAGGCAGCGGTCACTCTGGCAGAGGTTTTACTGTAGGAGAAGCTCTTATCCGAAACCTGAAAGGTGAGATCCTCTTTTTCCACTGTAACGGGGCAGTTTTTTACCGGGGTCATGCCGTAAGCCGGGCCTTGCTCCCAACGACTGGGACCGGAATTTGCGGATGCAGGTACTGCACACATGACAGTGAACAGCATGCACAGAAGAATACTAAACAATTTTTTCGTAAAGTCCACTCCCTTCATTTTAAATAGAAATATAATTCTAAGTGCTGTGCCCTTTTGCCGCTCGCTTCGCTGGGGTACAAATCTTTGATCGCTTTTCTGCAAAAACTTTGCATTTGTATAGATTATAAAATCACGGATTTTTTGACTTGCTCGTAGAATCTCTTAAATTCTTTTGTGTACTAATTGTTCGGTAAGCATTATTTATGCGTTCACTTTCTGGCGCTTTTTATACAGCAAATAAAAGATAAGTACTAGCAATAGGATTCCTATAATAAAAAACATATAAATAAACAGTGGAAGAATAAATCCGGAAGTGGTGTGTTCTTCTGGAGCTTTGGTACGCAGGGTAAAGGTGAAATTTTGCTGTGGTAAAGTAGTAAGGGATGACTGATACTTTCCGCTGGAATCTGCTTTCAAATTGATGGTATTGGAAGTAAGCTTACAATTCTTATTTGGAGGAATGACAGTGATATTTGAATTTTGAAAAGATGCCCAGTTTCCTGCTGGATTTGTAAGGTAGGCGAAAGTATTGTCCGTGAATAATTGATCGGTTTCATAGTCCTTCCATGTGTATGTGGTAGGTACGGTAGTGTAACTGACGGTTACTTCCTCTTCACTATTAGCAGCAAACGGTACGCTATATTTCAATAAATAAATTTGACTGGTTTCTTCAAGAGGGTATAGTTGTTCAAGAGCATTACAAGTCCCATATTGTTCTAAGCGGCTTTCTAGATAGCTCAGGGCGATCGATTGAGCCTTCTGGTCTGTGATGTCTAATGAATTTAGACGTTTGAGACAATGGTTAAGCGGAGATACTTGCGTAGTAGTAATTTCAGGCTCAATATTCATTTTTTCATGATCTGTTTTCTTTTTCAATGGGGTTATTTTGATATTTTGCGGTGTTTCGCCTATTATCAAAAAGGAAAAGCAAGACTCTGCATCATGTAACCAACCATAGAAAGCTATATTGTTTCCAAAGTGTATTGGTTCATCATCGCCAAAAGAAATAATTTTCGTTTTATCGGAGGAGGCTGTTACTTCCGCACGTATCCAAGCTTGATTTTTGCATTTTATTTGATAAAGCACTGCATTACTTGCGGCTATATATTTTAAATTAGTGGGAAGAGCAACGGCATTTTTTAGTAAAACAGCAAAGCCGAGTAAATAATTGGAATTCAAGTGACCTTCTCGATCATAAAGCTGATGCCCACTTTTAAGAGACGGCAAAGGTCCGGTTAGGCAGACCGTATAGGGTAGCTTTTTTCCGTTTCTTGTTAGCTCCAAACCATTTGCGGAAAATTGTTGAAATGTACTGATGATCGGGAGTGCCATTTCAATGTTCATTGATTTTGTGGTGGGATTTTTCAGTCGGTAGGTTTCAGTTACTTTTGAAGAGATTGGACTGTCCAGCAGTGGCTTTTCTGTAATTTGAAAGGTCACATCTTGTTTTTCAACCACAATGGGGCTGCTTTTCGTTGGAGCCATACCGTAAGCCGGACCTCGTTCCCAACGTCCTGTTAAAGGCTCTGCCGATACGGGCAAAGCACATATTATGGTAAACAGTAAGCATAGAGTAATGCTTAACCATTTTCTTTTCATAACCATTCACCTGTCATTCGAATTTGCTCTATTATAAGTAATCACAATTAATTGTAAAATTCTCATTATGTAATTATATCATAGTAAATATTGGAAATAAAGTCAATGGTAATGCTGAGTTTAATTACGGTATATATGTAGAAAACAGCCGGTTGGTTTCCCCCCCCCGGCTGTCCAAGCTACATTCTAGTATATATTTTCTTATGCAATTGCCTGTGTGGCGGTAACTTCGCTGTGTTTTGCGGGAAACAGCTTCTTCTGCTTGATGATATAAAGGAAAGCAAGTATGGAAACTACAAGCAGGAATCCCTCGCTCGCCCAGACATTTACGTATTTCGCAAGTAATACAGCACCCGAATTCAAAATGGTGTGTGCCAAAATTGCTAGGAAGTAATAGCCGATTTTCTTCGAGTTGATACCTTTAAAAATAAGAACAGTTGCAAAAACATGATAGGTTACTGCAAAAACGCGTTCCACAATGCCTATGTAAATGTTGCCTGCGGTGGCGGCGGTAAGAACTGAAATTAATTGCTGGGCGGTAGCACTCGGCATTGCTTTCGCAAGAGTGTCAAATGTGCCTCCGTTTATCATGATGCAGTAAATCAGATAGTTGATAAAGGTTAAACCGGTAATTAGAATCGCCTCGCAAAAGCCGTGCCCCAAGCCGAACGAGATAGCATCCTGATAGCCGCGCTGCTTCTTTAGAATGAATTTTACACCCAAGTAACGGGCGGTTTCTTCAAAGAGTCCCGCAGTAAAGCCGCCAATCACAACAACATAAACGATATAGTTGTTTTCGGCAAAAGATTTAAACCACGATTGCGTACCCAACACACTTAAAATCGGCAGACGAAGGACAACCTGCGAAACAAAGAATGCCAGAACACCGATAAACATGGGGGTAACCGACAGCTTTTTGCGCACGCCAAGCACAATCAAAATGATAACAGGCAAAAGTGTGGTGGCGAATGCTCCGATTGCGTAGGCAAGAACAGTGGAACTTGCAACAGTCATCTAAAATACTCCTTTTCTATTTTTATATGTAATCCTTAGATAATTAGCATACAAGAAAATTTAAGAGATAATACGAGAAAACCAAAGAATTTATGATTTTATTATCTGGACAAGTGCAAGCTTTTTTGCAAAAAAAGCTCAAAACCTTGCGCCCCAGCGGAGCGAAAAAGGGCGGCTTGCCGCCCTCGCCCCCGCGGTTGGCGCGCGGGTGATTCCCCTACAAGGGGAAATGTCGCAGAGCGACAAAAGGGTGCGGCTCCACAGAGGCGCAATAGCTGAGTCGAGTTGCAAGTTTGTTCAGCAGACATTATGTATATAGACGTTATTTGTTTTGCCCTTTCGTGATTCGCATATATTGATTACGTGCGTAAACGCAGACCACAACCGTCATACCCAGCAGCCCGACAATCGAAATCGGCATAGCAAATTTATCCGGAACAATCAGACACACAATGGTGAGCAATACTCCGCCAATCACCCAAAGCTTTCCGCCGAAACGGTGTGTCAGGTACCAAACTTCTTCGTTTTCCAGTGTCCAGCTTACACGGATACCGGCAAAATGATTCTGTTTCAGCTTCGGCATAATATTGCCGAAAATAACACAGAACATGTTGATGACAAGGGCAAGTATACGGTCCATGTTGGCACCGGACAGATTTTGAATCTTGTTGCAGGATGTGTAAAGGATTATGTAACACAATACATTGAGCAATACAATTGCAAAAAGTATGCCGATAAGTAACGTTTTGCGATCGGACGGTATTTTATTACCAACTTTTTCTTCGATATGTTCCTTTGAACGGTACCGCCGCGCGTATACCCATCCGCCGAACGCAACGACCAGTGTAAGAACCGGAAGAGCCAGCAGTTCATATTTACTGCCCCAGCGGTCAACTGCATTATTCACGCCGTAGTGGGCTGGTATAACATTGGGGGCACTTGGCAGAAAAAATAGGGTGACCAGCAAAGGCAGAATCGCCAATCCGCAATAGAGTATTTTTATCCAACCGGAAGTGCCGGTTGAATTGATTTCTTCTTCCTTTTGTTCATTTATATTTTTCATGGTTACCTTCCTCGTTTTCTTGAATCTTATTTTCCTGCGGATAAAATTGCGCAAACCAAAGCATCAGTTCCTCAAATACCGAAACATTCAGCTCATAATAGATATAGTTTTTTTCTTTGGCCCCAAAAATTAAATTTGCCTTTTTTAGCTGAGATAAATGATACGAAATCGTTGCACCCGACATGCTAAAATGAGCAGTGATTTGTCCGGCGGACAGCCGCTTTTGCTTGAGCAGGATTAAAATCTCGCGGCGCACCGGGTCGGAGAGTGCTTTGAAGGATTCAGCGAATGCAATAAGGAATCAGCTCCGTTCCAATATCAAGATAGTCGCAAACTATTTAGAAGATTATCGAAATAGATTCTTGCCATATTATATCCTGAATTTTATATTTGTCAACAGGAGCTTTTAACAAATTGTATTCGTGAAATCCTGATTTTAGGTGTTGTCTTTTTCCTCAAAATCGTATATAATATCATAGTTAGCTTATTTTGAAAGCAAGGCAGAAATGCGTACAATAGGATATGCGGGCGGGCGGGCTCTGTACGGCGGGGCGCCGTGAACCATGTCAGGCGGGGAACCGAGCAGCATTAAGCGGAGTTGCCCTGTGCGATGCAGGTAAGTCTGTTCGTTCGCATATCCTAGTGTATGATGTACCGTTTTATAGCGGCTGTCTTGCTTTCAATTTATTCCAACGAGTCGGTACGAAGGGGGTAGACGGGATTTATGTATCAGGTTTTGTACCGAAAATGGCGTCCTCAGGCTTTCGCTGATGTTGCGGGGCAGCCGCAGGTGACCGTAACACTGAAGAATGAATTGATGGCGGGGCGTATTTCCCACGCGTATTTGTTCACCGGCTCACGCGGAACCGGAAAAACGACCTGCGCCAAAATACTGGCAAAAGCCGTGAACTGCCTGCATCCGGTGGACGGCGACCCCTGCGGAGAATGCGAGATTTGCAAAGGAATCGACAGCGGTTCCGTTATGGATATTGTGGAGATTGACGCGGCCAGCAACAACGGTGTGGACAATATCCGTGCACTGCGGGAAGAAGCGAATTTTACACCTTCCGCGGCAAAGTATCGCGTTTATATTATTGACGAAGTGCACATGCTTTCTACCGGTGCGTTCAATGCTTTGCTCAAAACACTGGAAGAACCACCGGCACATGTCATTTTTATTCTGGCGACCACCGAGGTTCATAAGCTGCCGGCGACCATCCTTTCCCGCTGTCAGCGTTTTGATTTCCGCCGTATTCCTCCGCAGGATATTGCCGCACGGCTTGACTATGTGGCAGCGCAGGAGGGGGCACAGCTTGACCCGCAGGCGGGCTTGCTGATTGCGCGTTTGGCGGATGGGGCCTTGCGCGACGCACTCTCGCTTTTGGATCAGTGCATTGGGCACAGCAAAATGGTTACGGTTGATGTTGTTACCGAAACCGCAGGCTTAGTCGGGCGTGACCATCTTTTTGAACTGACCGATGCTATCAAAGAGCAGAATTCCTCTTCTGCTTTGGAAGTTATTGACCGCCTGCACAATTCATCCAAAGATATGACGCGTTTATGTGAGGAACTTTCCTCGCATTTTCGCAACTTAATGCTGATAAAAACGATGAAAGATGCAAAGTCGATACTCGTGGTACCGGATGACGAATTTGAGAAGCTATCCAAGCAGGCGCTTTCCACGCCGCTTCCGGCAATTCTGCATTGTCTGGATACTATGCAGGATGCGCTCGAGCGCATGTACCGCGGTGGGAATCGCCGCATCGAATTGGAAATGGCAATGATCAAGCTGTGTTCACCGGAGCTGGATGGGACAAATGAAGCTCTTGTGCGGCGCGTTGCCGCTTTGGAACGGGGCATTACCCAGCAGCCGCGGCAGGAAACGTCAGTACCCGTAAAAAGTCCGCAGCTGATTAGCAGCAGTCCGGCTGTTCCCGGTAATTCGGTTGTTTCGGAAGAACCACCCGTACCGGACAGAAAAGAAGTCCCTTCTGCTCCGCCGCAGGAACCGCCTGTTTCCACTAATATGGAGCAAATTCAGCAGGAGGCGCGGCGCTTGTCCGAATGGCCGGAGGTTTTGCAGCTTTTGCGTGAACATTCGCAGTCCATCGCCGCCGCTTTTGCGGGTTCCACCGCTTATGTCAGCGGAAATTATGTGCTGATTGACGCGCCGAAGGAAATGGCTTTTGAGCTACTGCGCAAATCTTCACAGCGGGACAAAATGCGTGATGCCATTCAGCAGGTAACCGGCCGTGTGTACAAGCTTGGCCCATATAAAAATAAAGCAGAAGAAGAGCAAAAAACAGATCCGCTTGCCGAACTGGCAGGGCTTGCCCGCGACGCGGGAATCGAAGTCACCCAAAAATAGCGGTTTATTTATTTGTTTATCTATTTTTATGAATTTTAGAATAAAATCTGGAGGAATTGAAAATGAAAGCAAGATTACCACAAGGATACGGTTCAAACGGAGCAAATAATTTACAGCAGCTTGCGCGTCAGGCTCAAAAACTGCAAGAAGACATGGACGCGGCGACCGCGGAACTGGAAGCCAAAGAATATAGCGCAACCGCAGGCGGAAATGCTGTCAGCGTAACCGTAACCGGAAAAATGGAAGTGAAGTCCATTGATATTAAACCGGAAGTTGTAGATCCCGAAGACGTTGAAATGCTTTCCGATCTCGTAATCGCCGCGGTGAATGAAGCACTGCGCACCGCCGCAACCGAAAAGAACGAGCGCATGGAGAAAATCTCCGGCGGACTCAATGTTCCGGGCATCCTTTAAAGAATGTCGTCGTATAATGTAGCGCCGCTTTCGCGGCTGATTGAACAGTTTGAACGTCTTCCGGGCATCGGTCACAAAACTGCGCAGCGGCTTGCCTATTATGTTTTGAATTTGTCGAAAGAGGAAGCCGAAGCGTTTTCCAATGCCATTTTAGAGGCGCATGAAAAAATACATTACTGCAAGGTGTGTTGTAACCTCACCGACCAGGAGTTGTGTCCTATTTGCCGCAATGAGGGCAGGGATAGATCCATCATCTGTGTGGTGGAAGATCCGCGCGACGTGTTTGCGCTGGAGCGTACCAACGAGTTTAAGGCACTGTATCATGTGCTGCACGGAGCCATTTCACCGCTTGGCGGTGTCGGACCCGACCAACTCTGTATTAAGGAGCTGCTTGCGCGCGTGAATAATCCCGAAGTCAAAGAGGTTATCATGGCAACCAACCCGACGGTGGAAGGTGAAGCGACTGCTATGTATATTTCGCGCCTGCTTAAGCCATTGGGTGTTAAAGTGACGCGTCTTGCCTATGGTATTCCCGTCGGCGGCGATTTGGAATATGCCGATGAGGTTACACTTTCGCGCGCGATGGAAGGCAGAAGTGAAATTTAAGGTTTTATGTAGTGGTTTACATAATACTTGACAGCTTCAAAAAAATGTGGTATGCTCTAATACCAAAGTGGAGGAGGGCTTTTTTAGCATGGAGAAAACAGCGCTGCGAACGATCGCACAAAATAAAAAAGCCTTTCATGACTACTTTGTGGAAGAAAGCATAGAGTCCGGTATTGAACTGTGCGGCACCGAGGTAAAGGCGCTGCGGCAGGGAAAAGCAAACCTGAAGGATGCTTGGTGTTCTATTGTAAAGGGCGAACTTTTTGTCAACGGCATGCACATCAGCCCATATGAGCAAGGCAATATTTTTAATCGCGACCCTTTGCGTGTGCGCCGCCTGCTGGTTCATAAACGTGAAATCGCGCGCATGTTTGATTTGATCAAGCGGGATGGTTATACCCTTATTCCGCTGTCCATCTACTTTAAAGGTTCCATGGTCAAGGTACAGGTGGGCATCTGCAAAGGTAAAAAGCAATACGACAAACGCCAGGATATGGCCGAACGCACAGCAAAACGGGATATCGACCGTGCAATCAAAGAAAGAAACCGCTATTAGTCAGTTCTAAAATTTACATGGGGATGTAAAGGTTTCGACGGGGATTGTGAGCCTTAGTAAGCGAGTAGCGGCGCAGAACGCTATACTTCTGCATCATTTAAATTTAAATGACAAAACTGTTAAAACAAACGCTACCTCTAATTTCAATTATGGGATGGCGGTTGCAGCCTAATTTATAGACTGCCGTCTTTACCGGGAGCACCGCGGCTCGGATAAAGGCGTCACTTAGCGGTGAACGTGAACTGGGGAACGCCTTTACCCCGGTCACGGATTAAAGGCTACCAAAGTGCATAGCCTGCCATTGGGCGCTGCACCGCGGGAATTTTTAAAACACTGGCTACACTCGTAGAAAGCTTTGGTAAATGGTTTTCGGACAGGAGTTCGACTCTCCTCATCTCCACCACTAGGACCTCAAAAAATCGGCTTTATTGCTGGGTTTTTTGAGGATTTCTTTTTAACTTGAACTTTTTTGGTCGTTGTTTGGTCGTTAATGTTTTAGAAATGGTCTTTGTAGCCTTGGCTTTTATCTTCTGAAAAGCATAACCATATATATTTAGTGTCGTTGATGGTTGAGCATGGCCGAGCATGTCAGCCACAGTTTCAACGTCCGCGCCCTCGCTGATCAGGAGCGCTGCATTAAAATGTCGGAAGCTATGGATACCAACTTTACGCAATTTGTTTTTTCACAGAGACGTGTAACCCAATTATACATAGAGGAGCTGCCGAGCTGATTGCCAAAACGATCAGTGAATATCCGGTTTGTATCCTGCCATAAATCACCGGCATTGATTTGGTCTTGTTCTTGCTCTTGTTTGCGTTCCAGCAGAGCATCTAATACGATTTTGGGAAGTGAGCATATCGGATTGACTTCTTGCTTTTAGGCTTATCGGTATAATGACCTTTATCCTTTGTATATTCGGCTTCCCTGATTATGGGAGTTACTCCGGATTCAAAGTTAATATCCGACCATTCTAAGCCAAGTATTTCGCCTTTTCTTTCATAATCTGCTGCGCTAATTTTACAGCGCCGTTTGCGCTGGCGCTGTAGCCATCCGCGCCGATGCGCTTTGCAAAACCGGCAGAAAGAGGTTTGCCGCCGCATATAACCCGAAATCGGTCACGCAGACCTTCTTGTTTTAAAAGCTGAATGACTCCCTCAATGTTTTCCATTGTGGTGGTCATTAACGCAGAAACCGCAATGATATCCGCATTAAACTTCAGTGCGGCATCAATAAACGCTCTTGGCGTAACGTCCCGCCCAACATCGAGTACCGAAAATCCGGCACCTTTTAGCACCAATGCAACGATATTTTTGCCAATATCATGGGTATCTCCTTCGGCAGTACCAATTACAATGCGGCCTTTGCTCGGCATTTCATTCTGTTCAAAGCAGGGGCGCAATACCGAAAGACCCGCTTCCATCGCATCTGCACAAAGAAAGATTTCTGTGATAAAATACTCTTCTTGTTCAAACAATTCGCTTGCTCTTGTCATACCTTTTATCAGCCCGTAATTCAAAATGTTTTGCGGAGAAGCATGGCAATCGATCAGCTTTTGCGTATTTAGGGCAGCACCGGCTTCATCCATTTCTGCAATGGCAGCTGCAAGATTTTTGAATAAATCTAATTTTTGTTCAGCATCAATTTCCATATGTGTTTTTGCGGCACCCTTTCCTCTAACATGCAGCCATGCCCACAAAAGGTAAAATCCTCTTCTCGCGCTCTTAGTAAAAGTTCTTCTCCAAGATTTTTTTTTGTGCAGGGCAGTGGAACACTTGTAAGAAAACCGCACTTTTGCAAATCAACCGAGTTTTTGCCGCAGATAAAAACTGCCGACTGCGTCAGAAACGGCTCCAAGGAATGAAATAACGCCATTTGATAATTTGCGACAAAGTCGGTGTAAAACTGCTTGCCGAGAAGTTCACAAAGACCGGACGGATCTGCAAACGATACAATTGCCGGGCCACTTTTCAGCGCACTTATGACATAGCCAGTCAACCACGAGTTGACTTTTTGAAGTGCCTGATACAAGGAATTCGGCGATTTTACCATAGCTTTGTAAAGCTTCATCGGCTCAATCAAAGCCGCAAGCACTGAAAAAGCGCCGGTCACTTTAAAAAGAACGGGTTCGTCTTTTACCATGCGAATTGACTTTAAAATTTCTTGCAAAATTGCATCGTTCGGCTGTACAACTAAAAAATTTTCTATGCTACTATACGGGTAATCCGAAGTGGATTTTGCTCCAAAAACTGCGGCTTCGGGCATAAATGCGGGTGGCAATTTTAAGAAGCAACTGTTATGTTCTTTTTGCTCCTCACGGGATATACGCAGCATGGACTGAGCGGAATAATCCGATTCACCCAGCAAAAATGCAGTGGATTCTTCCGCACCGGAGCATTGAAAGGCAGCAAGTTCTCCGTTTTGCCAGATAATCTTGGATAAATCGTCTTGGTTTAAAAAGACAGACATTTTACAAACAGCCTTTCAAAATCACTGGTATTGCCAAGCTCTACCACGCCAATCTGTTTTACAATTTCTTTGATTGACTCACGAAAATCATAGTTCAGCAAAAACGCGCGCGCACCTGATTTTGAGGTATTGCCAACAAAGAGTACCTTGCCCTCAAATTGCGGCGGCAAAAGTCCAATATTAATCAAACTGTTTGCGCGCAGATGATAGCCAAACGAACCTGCAATTTCAACAACATCTACGTTTGAGGCATCGATATTCTGCTTTGCGAGCAGCGCTTCCACACCTGCGCGAACCGCACCTTTTGCCAGCTGTACCTGACGGATATCCTTTTGCGTTAAATAAATCTGTTCGGCAACTTCAAAGCAAAGCTTGCCGTCCTTTTTTAACAAACGGGATGCCAAAAATTGCGGTAAGTCTTGCTTTTCCGGAGATACCAGCTTTCCGTTTGAACCGATTACACCAACACGCACAAGCTCACCGACAATATCCAAAAGGCCGCTGCCGCATATGCCGACCGGCGGAGCGTTGCCAATGGTTTTGATGTTGATTTTTTCGCCGTTAATTTCAAAAAACTCGATTGCGCCTTTGTTTGCGCGCATTCCGCAGGAAATATTCATCCCTTCAAAAGCAGGGCCTGCCGCTGTGGAGGTTGCAAAAAGAGAACCGTCTTTTGCAAGAACCATTTCGCCATTCGTACCAATATCAAGAAATAATGCCGTACCTTTTATCTGATCTAACTGGCAGGCCAGAACACCGGATGTGATGTCGGGGCCGACATAGGCGGAGATAATCGGAGGAAGATAGAGATACCCAAAAGGTGATATTGCAATTCTATACTCGGCAGCAGAAAGACTGTTTCCACCGTAAATGGCAGGCGTATACGGGAATTTTCCCAATGATTTTGGGTTTACGTTTACCGCCAAATGAATCATGGTGGTGTTGCCGCTGTAAATCACTTCGTAAATATTGCTGCGGCTAATTCCGGTTTGCGCTTCCAGTTCCGCAATCATCCTGTTTATTTGGTCTGTGATATTCTGATACATTTTTGCGAGCCCGTTATCCGAAGAAGCAAACTGGATGCGTGAAAGTACATCCTGCGCGGTAAGGCTTTGCGTATTCAGTGCGGAAACGGAAGCTTTTTCTTCTCCGCTCGTTACATCAATTAAGGAAGCTACAACGGTAGTTGTTCCAATATCGACAGCTAAGCCGTAATTTTCATTTTCGGTATTTCCGGTTTCTTCGCCCAGCTTTTTGCCTTTGCCAAATACGAGCGTATTTTTGCCGTCAAACTTTTTCGTAATGAGGTTTTTAATATTAAATGCAAAGGATTTTCCTTCACTCAATATCTTTAAGGTTTTATTTTGGTTTTGCACGTAGAACTTGACTTCAATATCACCGTAAATATGGGACTGGCAGGAGAGAACAACTCCCTGCGCCGCTTCTTCTGCGCTCACAGCTTGACGGTTTTCGCTCGGACGAATGTTACTTAACTGTGAAATGGGGAGCTGAACCTTACATTTTCCGCAGGTACCCATTCCATTGCAAGGAGATTCCAAAATCAAATCTGCTTTTCGGGCAGCCTCTAAAATTGTTGCACCGCTTTCAACCGTAACAAGAACATTTTTATCAACAAAATGAACAACTGGCATATTCGCACCCCCTTAATATTCAAAAACGGTTTGTGTTAATGCCTTGATGTTGGCAAGAGGAGTTGAAGTGCTCAGCCCGCAGGCAGGAGAAATAATATTTGTTTTGTCACGCAGCAGCAGCTCCGTCATCGTAGAAATTTTGTTTGGATTGCTGCTTTCCAGCGCGATGGTACTGACATTCCCCATGGTGACCGCATCCGGAATCTGCGCTTTTATATTTTTCAGGCTGACAAACGCATCTACACTGATTGCGTCTGCATGTAACAAGGCAACCTGTGGCAGAACGGAATCCATTTTGCCGCAAATATGAATAATTACCGGTTTTCCCATTGCATGAACGGCATCTGCCACTTTGTTCAAATAGGGCACCGCATATTCCGCAAACATCTTCGGGCCTAAGATTTCGCCGGTAGAAGTCGGGTCGGCAATGGAAATTGCCGTCGCTCCGTTTTCCACCATTAATTTTGCATATGCAATCAGGTGCCCGCAAACATAATCAATCACTTTATGTGAGTTTTCCTTATCACGGCGAAGCTGTTTTAAAAAGGACATCGGGTCAACAATAGATGCGCTTGTGCTGACCGGACCGGTGATGCTGCCAATAGTGGGAATATCGGGATAGCGTGTGGAAAGGCGCTGAATCGACTTTGTAATAACGCCTACCCGCGGGCTGTTTTCCATAGCGGAAAACGGCAGAAAATTCACATCGGCAACACTTGCGTATTTTTCCCTTTGAATTTTCGGCTCGCATTCCAGCGTACCGAAATTAATTTGGCTGCCAAGCACTTCAGCCTCTACCGTCATGCAAAACGGAATCCCGAAATTCTCAAATCCCGTCTGTTCATGAACATCGCTTGCCAAGCCGGACATTAACGCGGTATCCTGATGTGCCGAGGGCAGGGTGTGCCCTGTGGAGTTCATAATCTCGACAATTGCCGCGTTCATCATTCCGCCGGGGCAGATAACCGGAGGGCGGTCAACCGATTTCTTTTCAAAGGTGCGCAATAACCGCTCTTTTGGGGAAAGGTCGTTTTTCATTAGGACACCCGCTCTTTATACTCCGAGCCAAGCAGATCATTCACAAGCCGAACCGCATCTGCCGCATTTTTGGAGTATCCGTCTGCACCGATTTGATTTGCAAAGCTCTGTGAAACAGGGCCGCCGCCAATGCAAACCTTAAACTGATTCCTCAAATGCTTTTCCTTTAACAGCGTAATCACATCTTTCATGCCCTCCATGGTCGTGGTCATTAAAGACGAAATCATAATTACTTTTGCATGCTCTTTGATTGCGGTATCAATAAACTTGAGCGGCGGAACATCGCGGCCTAAGTCAATCATCTCAAAGCCCGCATTTTCCAGCATCAGTTTTACCAGGTTTTTGCCGATATCGTGAGTATCTCCTTCAATAACACCGATAACAATTTTGTGCTTTTCATCGTAGTTGTTTACTTTGATATACGGCTTCAGCTTATCTACTCCGATATTCATTGCATCGGCGCACATGAGCAGTTCCGGCACAAAATACTCCTCTTCTTCAAACAGCTTTCCTGCCTGTGTCATACCTTTTGAAAGTCCTTTGTCAATTGCTTCAAAAGCATCTATTTTTTTGTTAATCACTTCATCCGCAAGTTCTGAAACCAAATCTTCATCCATTTCAACAACCGCGTCCGCAAGCTTCTCATACATTTCATTGAACTCTGGCATGTGGGATTCATCGGTATTATTCATCATTTCTCCTGCTTTCCTTATTATCAAAATTTACATTCGGGCTTGATGTGCAGTTTTTATCATTGCCTGCACATTCTCAATCTTCGTTCTGGGCGGTATATCACAGCCCGGCATTAATACATAGCCGTTTCCACCGGCATCGCTGATACATTTTCGGGCGGCGGCTTCAACCGTTTGGGGTGTACCTTCGAGTAAAACGCCTACCGGGTCAAGCTGCCCCGCAAAGGCCACCTTACCATCTAATTTTTCTCGAACAAGTGTTAAATCAACCTTATGATCGAGTGAAAACAAATCGGTGCCTGTCTGTGGAATCAAATCAAGTATTTTGGCTGTATTGCCGCAGATATGCAGCATTTTCGCTTCCGCCTTTTCGCTAATTGCGTCATTTGCGGATTTGATATACGGCAGTGCCAGCTCCTGAAATGTTTTTGCCGAAATCATATCGCCCGATGAAGTTGGCTCTGCCTGACAGGCAAGGTTCGCGCCCGCGTCAAGAAACAAGTTCCAATATCTCAACAATAACCGTTCGGTAAATTCGAGCACATATTTAACCCCCGCTTTATCACGAAGGGTTGCTATCATAAAATTTTCGATGCCCATGAGCTGGCCGGCCAGCGTAAACGGGCCCCACTGGCTGATTCCGATTGCGTATTCGTCACCGATTTTGTCTGCAACAATTCTTGTGGATTTCAGCAGATTTTCAATTTCTCTGGAATTCTCTAAATCCTCTATTTTCAAACGGTCGATATCGGACGGGCTGTGAACAAGCGGTTCATCAACAGTAGCCGCCCCACCCAAAACATCAAATGTACATTTTGCGCCAATGGCTCGAAGTGCTACATTGCTGCAATCTGCGGCCACCCAAATTAAATCGGCATCGATTTCTTCGTTATTATAAATTATACATTCCGCAACTTTTTCGGGCGGTAAATCAAATGTATCCTGCAAAGTCAATCCATTTCGACAATATGTCCACACCCCGCTCGATAGAATAATAGCCGGCACGCGAGGCACTGCCCTTCGCGCAATACCCGACAGTAATATTTCTTTGTGTGTCAAACAATCATCTCCTATTAGATTTTACTTCGCAAATATATACTCTAGTAACATAATATGAGATATATCTCATATATGTTTACTATATTAACATTTCGGTTTTCTTTTGTCAAGCCAGAATTGCCATTCATTAATTTGTGTTTTCTGTAAATCATTCCCCTATTATGATTCGATACAAACATCACTTTTAGCATAATGTTGACTTTTACTAAGAAAAAAGTTACTATATTTACAATACATATCATATTAATACAGTTTTGCAGAAGGCTTGGACTTACAGATAGTACCTTGGTAAAAATGGGCGGAATTTCAGAAAGGGGAATTAAAATGAGTAAAGAACTTACAAGAGACCAGGCATGGAAACTATTAACGCGGTACAATCAGGATGCGTTCCATTTAAAGCATGCGCGAATTGTAGAAGGCGTTATGCGGTACTTCGCCGATCAATTGGGCTACGGAGAAGAGCAGGAATTTTGGGGTATTGTCGGATTGCTGCACGATTTGGACTTTGAACAATACCCAGACTTGCACTGCATAAAGCAGCAGGAAATTATGCGTGAAAACGGTATAGATGAAAGAATCATTCATGCAACCGCAAGCCATGGCTATGAATTAGCCGTGGATATTAAGCCGGAGCACACAATGGAAAAGGTGCTGTATGCGGTAGACGAGTTAACCGGCTTAATCGGAGCAGTGGCGCTGATGCGCCCGTCAAAAAGTGTATCGGATTTAGAACTGAAATCGGTAAAGAAAAAATACAAGAATGTAAACTTTGCAGCAGGGTGTTCCCGAGCCGTAATTGAGCGCGGAGCAGAAATGCTTGGTTGGGAATTGGATGAATTGATTCAGCAAACGATTCTGGCAATGAGAAGCTGTGAAGCCGAAATAAACGCGCCGGAGTGATAAGAACAGGAGATTTACAAGATGACTTTACAACAGCTGCGTTATATTATTACAATATCTGAAGCAGGTTCATTAAACAAAGCCGCAGAACTCCTCTATGTGGCGCAGCCGTCGCTGACGAGTTCGATTCAAGAGCTTGAAAGGGAAATCGGTATCACTGTTTTTACCAGAAGCGGCAAAGGTGTTTCTCTTACCAATGACGGTGCAGAATTTTTGCTTTATGCACGGCAAATCTACGGTCAATATGAATCACTTCTTGAAAAATACGGCAAGGCTGGAAATTTAAAAAAGAAGTTTGGTGTATCCACTCAGCATTATTCCTTTGCGGTCAAAGCATTCGTTGAGATGGTAAAAGCTTATGACACATCAAAATACGAGTTTGCTATCCGCGAGACGAAAACGAGGGACATTATTGACGATGTCAGTACGTTAAAAAGTGAAATTGGAATTTTATATCTTTATGATTTTAACAGGAAAGCTATTTCCAAGATGCTTGCCTGGAATAATCTTGAATTTCATAAATTGATTGACTGTAAGGCGTATGTTTATCTCTGGAAGGGGCATCCCCTGGCTAAAGAACAATCTATCCATTTTTCACAACTCGCGGATTATCCGTGCCTCTCCTTTGAGCAGGGAGATAACAGTTCTTTTTATTTTGCCGAAGAAATTCTCAGTACCAATGAATATCCGAGAACAATCAAAGCGTGTGACCGCGCAACTATGCTGAATCTGATGGTAGGACTTAACGGCTATACGCTGTGTTCCGGCATCATATGCGAAGAGTTGAACGGCACAGATTTTATCGCCGTGCCATTTGAGGCGGACGAACTCAACCCAAACAGCACAATGGAAATTGGTTATATTACAAAGAAAAACAGTATACTCAGTAAAATGGGTGCGCTTTATATCGAAGAAATTAAGTGCTATCTTGCGAAGTATACCAAAGGAGAAAATGCCAATCAGGATAACTGAAGATTTGATAGCGACTCCGGATGCAGCAACGTAAAACTTAAAATCAGTGAATGCTATAGGAAGAGTGTCTGTATTCTGATTGGACATGTCACGAAAATCATATGATAAAAAAGCGGCGGGATTTTTGATGAAAATCCTGCTGCTTTTTTTGTCAATACTTTGGGCAATAGAAAAAATCTATTGCCTAGTATA
Source organism: Bacillota bacterium (assembly GCA_023458755.1). GTDB lineage: Bacteria > Bacillota > Clostridia > Oscillospirales > Acutalibacteraceae > JAEWYE01. Next base: position 206,611 of record JAEWYE010000019.1, read on the forward strand.
CCTATAGGATATTAGACATTCTCTCTCCCGAAAGATAATATAGTAACATAGTTTAAGGAGGAGATGACATGACAACACCTGCTTGGAAAACAAAAAAAGACGATAGGCTGCGGCTTATAAACTGTTGTATGAGGCGATGTTGCTTTTGCCCGGCACGAATGTGACATCTGACTTATTTATTCTGATTTTTAATTTTGATTAACTTATGAATGAAAGGATTTTTATCATGATAAAAAAGATAATATCGGTAATTCTTGTTTTCGTGCTGGCGGTTGCCTTTACCGCTTGCTCGAATCAAAGCGAAACAAAAAAAGATAGTGCCAGCTCTACAGCTGCTACAAAACTGAAGATTGGCTTCTGCCCCGGACCGTACAGTGATATGTGGAAAACTGCAATTGCACCTCAGTTAGAAAAAAAAGGGTACACCTTTGAATATGTTGAGTTCAGCGATTATGTTCAGCCGAACAATTCTTTGGCAAACAAAGAAATCGACGTAAATCTGTTTCAGCATTCCACCTACTTAAAGAATTTTTCTACACAACATAATCTCAAGTTAAGTCTTGTGACCGAAGTTCCGACCGCGGGCATGGGAATTTGGTCTGACAAAATAACGAGTCTTGATAAAATAACCTCCGGCGCTACTGTGACCGTACCGAATGATGAGACGAATCAAGCACGCGGACTGCGTGTTTTAGAAGCAGCGGGCCTGATTACATTTAAGAACGGCGTTGATAAATCCAAAGCAATTCCGAGTGATATTGATCAAAATCCGCATAATCTTAAAATTGTGCCCACAGAGGCGGCGCAGCTCCCTCGCACACTGGATAGTGCCGATCTCGCAGTGATCAACGGAAACTTCGCAATCAGCGCGGGACTTGATTTTGCAAAGGCTCTGTACAAGGAGGTTTTGGCTGCGGGTTATGTAAATGTTATTGCTGTCAGGACAGAGGATCTTGATAAGCAATTTGCTAAGGATATTAAAGAAGCAGCCACAAATAGCACCTTCAAGTCAAAAATTGAAGATAAATCGGGCGTGTTCTATACATTCCAAAAGCCGACAGGCTGGTAATAAAGCAATAGGACATTGCAGCAGAACAGCGGCATACGTTTCATTCTATGTTCTGTTGCAATGTCCTTAAAGCATTGCCTGATAAAACAAAGTATTTTCTTATATTCAACCGATTGGAATGAAAGTTATGATTCGATTTGAAAATGTGAGCGTGAGTTTTCCGCAAAAAAACGGGGAGCTGCATGCAGTCAACAATGTAAGCCTTGCTATAGGCAAAGGTCAGATTTTTGGTCTTGTGGGTGCAAGCGGAGCCGGTAAAAGCACGTTGCTTCGCACGGTGAACCTTCTAGAGCATCCTACCGAGGGGAAGGTATTTGTAAACGGTGAGTTGATAAACGGTCTTAAGGGAGAGGCACTGCGGAGACATCGCCGAAACATAGGAATTATTTTTCAGCATTTTAACCTTGCTGCTAACAAAACTGTTCGAAAAAACATTGAATTTCCCTTAAAGGCAGCCAATGTTCCGAAGACTCAGATTAGGCAGAGGGTCGATGAGCTTTTGAAACTGGTCGGTCTTTCCGACAAGAGCGAAGTATATCCTTCAAAACTCAGCGGCGGACAAAAGCAGCGAGTAGGCATTGCAAGAGCCCTTGCAAACGATGCAAGCATACTGCTGTGTGATGAGGCGACCAGTGCGCTTGATCCCGAAACGACTGTTTCAATATTAAAGCTGCTTGAGAACATAAACCAAAAATATGGTATCACGATTATTATAATTACGCATGAAATCGATGTTGTGAAAGATATTTGCAATGAAGTAGCTGTGATGAACGAGGGCCGTGTTGTGGAACACGGAAAGGTGATTGATGTAATTTCCAATCCCAAAGACGATTTTACAAGAAAATTAATTGCGCATACACAAAATTTTGAACTTCCGTCTGCGATTGTTTCGCAGTTTGGCCACGAAAATATTGTAAAGATTACCTATTTGGGCGGAGAAGCAACGGAACCGATACTTTCAAACGCAATAAAAGCACATGACGTTGATATCAGTATCCTGCATGGCAAAATTGATTACATTGATCATACGCCGGTTGGCACGCTGATTGTCAGTGTTAGGGGCAAAGAGCAGGGCGTGAAAGACGCAGTGGAATACATCAAAAGCAAGACACTGAGAGTGGAGGTAGCTACAAATGAATTTTAATCTTCAGGAGGCATTGTTTAAAGCACTGCAAGAAACGCTGTATATGGTTTCCTACTCTCTCCTTTTATCTATACTGGTCGGTGGACTAATCGGGCTGCTTTTATATATAACCACGAGCACGCTTTTTTTTAAAAACGTAATAGTGAATCAAATTTTTGGGGTTGTAGTCAATATTCTGCGGTCTATCCCATTTATTATTCTGCTGGTTTTGCTCCTTCCCATAACGAAAGTTATTGTAGGAACGACCATCGGTCCCCAAGCGGTTGTGGTTCCTTTAACCGTGACAGCGATTGCCTTTTATGCCCGGCTTGCCCAAGCGGCTTTTGCAGAAGTAGACAATGGGGTACTGGAAGCCGCCAGCGCCTGCGGAGCACATCCGCTGAAAATTATTTTGGGTATTTTGCTTCCTGAAGCCCGCGTAGGACTTATCAACGGTATTACGGTAACGACCATATCTCTTATTGGATATTCCACTATGGCGGGGATAGTCGGCGGCGGCGGAATCGGAGATCTGGCTGTTCGGTATGGCTACCAGCGGTATGAAACGGAGGTTATGTTTATTTGCGTAATTGTATTGGTTGTAATTGTGCAGTTCATCCAGTTAGTCGGAGATTATGCTGCGAAGAAATCAAACAGAAGACAGGGATGACAACCCAACCGGATATCGAGAAGGAGGTTTTTGGATGACAGTAATTCGATGGTATGGAAGAGGCGGACAGGGCGCATTCACGGCAGCGAGACTGCTTGGTGCCGCGTATTCTCTGCACAGCAACAAATATGCTCTTGCTTTCCCTTCTTTTGGGCCGGAAAGACGAGGTGCACCGGTTCACGCTTTCACAAAGCTGGACAATAAGCCTATCTTAAACAGGAGCGAACCCGAAAAAGCGGACTATTGTATATTCCTAGACGATACGCTTTTTACTGAATCTGACTTTTCAGAACTGAAACCAAATGGCAGCATCCTGCTGAACACAAAGCACAGCTTTAGCGATTCTCGCATTCTTACAATTGACGGAGATACTCTGGCGACCGAAATTTTAAAGATGCCGATTACGAATACCATCATGCTGGGCGCTTTTTCAGCGGTGTTTGACGGGATTGAATTGAATGAGATTGAGGAGGCCGTCCGTCTACATATGCCTCCAAAGCTGCATGCAAGTAACATTGCAGCAATCACACAGGCTGCGGCAGGAGTAAAGAGGGGGGCAGCGAGATGAAACCATTCCTAAGAGAAAAATATCCGAAAAGTCTTGACGAAATCCCAAATACAACTGCTTTTGAAGCCGGATATCTTGTGACAAAGAATGCCGGCTGGCGAAACGTCCGTCCGGTTATCGAGATTGAAAAATGCACAGGGTGCCTGCAGTGCTATTTGTATTGTCCGGACGGTGTGATTTGCAGAGAAGGCAAAAAAGTAGGCATTGATTATGATTTTTGCAAAGGTTGCGGAATTTGCAGAAAAATCTGTAAATCTGGAGCAATTAGAATGGAGGCGGAAAAGTAATGTCAAAGCACTTTTTATCGGGAAACGAAGCCTTTGCTTACGGTGTCCGTCTTGCGCGCCCACAGGTCATTTCAGCTTATCCGATTACTCCGCAGACGATCGTGGTAGAAAAGCTGTCCGAAATGGTTGAAGACAGAAGCCTAGAAGCAGAGTTTATTCATGTGGAATCCGAACATTCAGCACTGTCGTGCGCAATAGGAGCATCTGCGGTAGGTGCCCGTGCTTTTACTGCAACATCCTCTCAGGGACTGTTATATATGGCGGAATGTCTGCCGTATGCCGCAGGGGGACGATTCCCTATCGTAATGATGAATGCCAACCGTTCCACCGCATTGCCATGGAATATTTACGGGGATCAACGCGACTCTTTATCGCAGCTTGACTGCGGCTGGATACAGGCTTATGCGGAAAATGCACAGGAAAGCTTTGACCTTGCCTTGATGAGCTTTTTTATCGCGGAGCATAAGGATGTTTCTACGCCTTACATGGCCAATCTTGACGGGTTTGTTTTAACACATACCTACGAAACGGTAGATGTGCCCGAACAGACACAGGCAGATTTATTTCTGCCGCCTTATCAAACCGAAAACAAACTGGATTTCGATCACCCACGTAACCTTGCTTTTTCAGCTGGCCCGGATCACAGCACAGCTTTTAAATATAAAGAACATATCGGTCTTTTAAATGCAAAAGAGGTTATTGCCCAGGCTGAACAACGATTTGCTGAGATTTTTGGAAGACGCTATACAGGTCTAATTGAAAGTTATCGTACCGAAGATGCCGAATATATCATAATTACGCTCGGAAGCATCGCGGGACTGATTAAAGATACCGTCGACAAGCTGCGTGATGACGGCGAGAAAGTCGGATTGCTGCGAATACGCTACATGCGCCCGTTTCCGAATGCGGAAATCTGTGAAGCGGTAAAAAATGCTCGGTCACTTGCGGTGCTGGAAAAGGATATTTCGTTCGGCAACGAAGGTACGGTCTATACAAATGTCAATTCCGCTCTGCATAAAGCCGGATTATCGGTGCCGTCCTCCAATTATATTGGCGGTCTTGGCGGCAAAAACATAGCAGAAGAAGATATTCGAAAAATATTCAGTGATTTGAAAAAGGAAACACCGGTTATTGAGTTTTTGGGAATAGGAGGGGAACAAGAATGAGCCTAAATGCCAAAACGCTTGATCAAGATGAATATTTTTATGGACATAAAGCATGTGCCGGATGCGGCGGAAGTCTGGCGGTAAGAATTGCATTGAAAGTGCTGGGTGAGCGTTCTGTTGCCGTTCTTCCGGCCGGCTGCATGTCAGCGGTGGGCTTTAATTTTCCGCAGCTCTGCTTTGGCAACAACGCAATTATTTCTACTTTTGCCGGAACAGCCTCCATGCTGACAGGCATTGAAGCCGGACTCCGTGCCCAGGGAATCAAAGATTTTCATGCAGTAGGGTTTGCCGGTGACGGAGGTACTGCTGATATCGGCATTCAGGCGCTCTCAGGTGCCATTGACCGAAATGATGACATTTTGTATATTTGCTACGATAACGAGGCCTATATGAATACCGGAATACAGAAAAGTTCCCTGACACCGTTTGGAGCAAAAACCACCACAACCCCAGCTGGCAAGAACATTCACGGGAACCTTCGTCCCAAAAAAAATATGTTCGAGATAGTCGCTGCTCATGGAATCACATATGCCGCTACTGCCAGTGTTGGATATCTGAACGATTTCATCCGAAAGGTTGAAAAAGCATCGAAAATACACGGTACCAAGTATATTCATGTGATAGCGCCTTGCCCTACCGGTTGGGGTATTGCAACCGATGAAACGATTGAATCTGCCAAAGAGATTGTCGACTGCGGGCTTTGGTATCTTGCGGAATATGAAGATGGGGAATTTATCCTGAATTTCGCTCCGAAGGATTTCTCTGAGACCAAGAACTATCTTAAAAAGCAGAGTAGGTTTAAACATTTAACCGAAGATGACATGCAGATCATTCAGGATTCGCGCGATGCGAAATGGAATTTTATCCGTAAAACATATAAATCTAATTTTGGAGGAAATAATCATGAGTGAAAGAAAATATTGGAATGAAGAACTTGAAACTATGCCAAGGGAAGAGCTTGAGAAGCATCAGCTCGAAGATTTGAAGGAGATTGTAAAGTTTGCATATGACAATGCGCCTTATTATAAACGTTCTTTTGATGCGGCGGGTGTGAAGCCGGAAGATATAAAAAATCTTTCGGATATTCAGAAGTTTCCGTTCATTAATAAAAAGACGCAGCGTGATACTCAGGGGGTGGGGTCCTTTTTAGGAGAGCTTTGTGCAGTACCCGAAGAGGATGTTATCTTTATTTCAACTTCGTCAGGTTCTACAGGTGTGCCAACCATGAGTCCTTTTACAAAAAAGGATTTTGAAGAGTTTCAGGATACTGAAAGCCGTTGGTTTTGGCAGGTTGGAATGAGGCCGAAGGATCGTTACGTCCACGCGTTAAACTTTTCCTTATATGTGGGTGGTCCTGATGTCATTGGTGCGCAAAATCTCGGTGCGTTGTGCATCTGGGGCGGTACACTTCCAAGTGAGCGGCTGCTGTTCGTGCTGAAAACCTATCAGCCGACTGTCATCTGGACCAGCCCGTCTTACGCATGGCAATTGGGAGAAAAGGCTCTCAAGAGCGGAATTGATCCCAAAAAGGATCTCTCTATCAAAAAAATCATTGTTGCCGGAGAACTTGGCGGCTCCATTGATGCAACCAGAAAGGCCATTGAAGATTTGTGGGGCGCTGAGGTCTATGATTTTTACGGACTTTCAGACATATTCGGTGCGTGTGCAGCAATGTGCGAGGCAAAAGACGGCTTACATATTGCCGAAAATCATATTCTGGTTGAAACAATTGATATTCATACCGGTGAAATATTGAAGCCCGGCGAAGTAGGGGAGCTTGTTTTCACAACCCTGCGCAAGCACGCAAGGCCGCTTGTTCGATTCCGTACCGGAGATATCGGACGGATCGATTACACCCCTTGCTCATGCGGACGTACACATGGCAGAATTCATATTAACGGAAGAAAAGATGACATGTTTATTGTTTCTGCGGTTAATGTATTTCCAAGTGATATTGAAGCAGTTATCCGTGAGATAAAAGGAATAACCGGGGAATATCTTATCCGCATATTTGAAAAGGACTTTACGAATAAATATTCCGTAGAAATTGAAAAGAATGCGGATAATACTGCGCCTGACGAAGAAGTTGCAGCAAAAGTATCGGAAGCATTGAAAGCGAGAATTGGTGTAAAACCCTACAGCGTCGAGGTGCATCCGGATGGCGGGCTGAATACACGCTCCGAGCATAAGTCAAAACGGATTATTGATGAACGTAATCAAAATTATACTATTTGATGGGGGTACTTAAATGCCGGCTCTTTCCAAGCGAACATCTGCCTTTACCGATTCGGTCATTCGCAGAATGACCCGAGTCTCATTAAAATATGGCGCGGTTAATCTTTCACAGGGCTTTCCCGATTTTGAACCGCCCCGTGAGATATTGGAGCGGCTTTCCGAAGTCACCAGCGAAGATTTCCACCAATACTCTATAACATGGGGTGCGCAAAACTTTCGGGAAGCGTTGGCTGATAAACAATCCAAGCGGATGGGACGGAAAATTGATCCGAACGGGGAGATTGTTGTAACCTGCGGAAGTACGGAAGCAATGATGGCAGCGATGATGACTGTAACGAACCCGGGTGACAAAGTGATTGTGTTTTCACCTTTTTATGAAAATTATGGTGCAGACGCTATATTATCACAAGCAGAGCCAATCTATGTTCCACTCTATCCGCCCGAATTTAATTTTGATGCTGACGAGCTGGAAGCTGCCTTCCGTCAGCATCCCAAGGCACTGATTCTCTGCAATCCGTCCAATCCCTGTGGCAAGGTGTTCACATATGAGGAACTGAAGTTAATTGCTGCGTTAGCTGAAAAATACGATACATTTGTAATTACTGACGAGGTTTACGAGCATATCGTTTATAAACCAAACGAACATATCTACTTTGCTTCGCTGCCAGGCATGTGGGAACGCACAATTTCATGCAGCTCGCTGTCCAAAACGTACTCCATCACCGGCTGGCGCCTAGGATATATAATCGCACCGCAGTATATTATCGATGTGGCGAAAAAGGTACACGATTTTCTAACAGTCGGTGCCGCGGCACCGTTACAGGAGGCAGCGGTCACAGGACTCAAATTCGGTGACAGCTATTATCAATGGCTTCTTGATAAATACACACAAAAACGCAACCTGTTTTTAAAGGGACTCGATGATCTGAAAATCGTCCATACCGTTCCGCAGGGCGCTTATTATGTCTTGCTGGATATTTCTGAATTCGGTTTTGAGAGCGACCTCGAGTTCTGCGAAGTATTGGCAAGGGATGTCGGCGTCGGTGCTGTGCCTGGCTCAAGTTTCTTCCGCGAGAATGTAAACCACCTGATACGCCTTCACTTTGCTAAGAAAAACGATACGTTAGAGGAAGCTCTCAACCGCCTTGCTGATCTAAGAAAAAAGATTGCTTATAAAAAATAGAAATACTGCTTTTATAGATTAGTGTGGAACTGCTATGGGGAAATGATAATAAAAAACCTGAAGCGCTGGTCTTCGATACTAATACAATTCTGGCTTTTCACGTTGAGTATTAGGACTTTGTCAGTTCGATTTTGAGCGGAATCGGAACTCGTATCTAAATTCAGCAAATGATACATAAAGAAAGGGCACCCGTTAGGGTGTCTTTTTTCTTACGGTGCAGTTACCGCAGGCGAACACAGAACTCACAGAAGGAACTATATAGAAATGCGAACTTGATTATTTATATTATATCTGTTTCCAATCATGGAAGCAGCTTATGGTGACAGGCGAAAAAACCTTTTCATATAATGATGATGGAAAAAGCCTATTTACTATAAATATAGAGATTGAGGAGTAACGCAAAATGGCTGCAGATGATTTTAATGTTTCATCAAGCGATACAAGTTCCATATCAATTGCAATAGATTCACTCAATGTTCCATATATTGCATTTCAGGATATCAGCAACGAAAACAGAGTATCCGTAAGCAAATACAACGGATTAAGCTGGGAACCAGTGGGGGAACCTGATTTTTCAGCGGGCGCGGCAACCTATATTTCGATGGCCTTAGACCGTAACAATACTCCGTATGTTGCATACGTCGACAGCGCCAACGGCGGAAAAGCCACGGTAATGAAGTTTAACGGTACAAACTGGGTAACCGTGGGGAACGCGGGCTTTTCAGCGGGCGCGGTAGGGTATACATCCATCGCCATAGACTCAAACAACATTCCCTATGTAGCATTTGATGGGGACGGATCGGTTTTCAAAGCCACGGTAATGAAGTTTAACGGCACAAACTGGGTAGCTGTCGGAAATTCCGGGTTTTCGGCAGGCAACGCGCTGTTCACGGCGATCGCTCTGGACAGCTACAATCTGCCCTATGTATCCTATGAGGATGTGGCTTACAATTACCGGGCCACGGTGATGAAGTTTAACGGCTTATACTGGGTGACTGTCGGAAGTCCCGGATTTTCAATAAGCGGTGTAAATTATATTACAATGGCAATCGATTCCAACAATACGCCGTATGTCGCCTATCAGGATGCCGGTAACGGTTTTAAAGCAAGTGTGATGAAATTTAACGGCACAAGCTGGGTTTACGTTGGAACTCCGGGCTTTTCAGCCGGCGAAGTGTTCTTTACTTCCATCGCAATCGATTCCAACAACACGCCGTATATCGTCTATCAGGATGCAGAAAATGGAGTAAGAGCTTCGGTCATGAAGTTTGACGGCACAAGTTGGGTATATGTCGGTACTCCGGGATTTTCGCCGAGCACCGCGTCAGACACAACGATTGCCTTGGACAGCAACAACACGCCGTATATCGCCTATCATGACATATCGAAAAATGTAGTCGTAATGAAATATACAGGAACAGATTGGCAGACAATCGGATGTCCGGTCGGAAGCGAACAGCAGACTGCGGGCGGATGGGTCTTGCGCATCTTGGCGGAAGAAGCTTGGATGATACGCTGCTTAAGATTGTTTTTCTGTCAGTCCCTGCGGGAAATATCAGCTGAGAAATATCTGTGCCCCGAAAAAAAGATGAATCTTGCCACGGAACTTTTGTGTGCCGCCGCAAAAAAGGAGCAGGCACTGGCGGAGGTTCTTGAAGCGGCAAGTAAATTTGAATAAAATTTTATTCCTTTTTTCACGCCTGCAACGTGCTATGATCTGTTTGAGAAGAAATTGGACAATTGCATTCAGGTTGTGTTAAAACCATAAATTATGTCAGATACAGCAGTTCCCCAATTGCGGGTTTTATCCTGCGATTGGGGAACTGTTTTGTGCATAAAATCAAAAAAAGAATTAATGCATCATGTTTTGATTTTGCGTACTGGGGTTTGGAATATTAAACTTTGGTGGTTTTGGATTCGTTAAATTGTTGGCATCGAAGAATTTGCCGGGTGTAGATAAATCAAAGTACTGTTTCGAATCTTCTGTTACCCCCCAGTCATCCAGCGAACCGGTTTCTTCAAGCATATTAAAAGCTTGACGGAAAAGAGTATTATGCGCTTCTTCGCGGTTAAGCAAAAAATCGATGGCTTCTTTCACTCCGCTGTCGTTGATTTGCCGATAAAGGTATTGATAAACGACCTTTGCCCGCTGTTCTGCGGCAATGTCCGATAAAATGTCGGCGGCAAGGTCACCGGTTTCATTGATCCAGGACGCATTAAACGGATATCCGGATGCATTGGTGAGCATAGGGGTAAGACCGGAAAGAACGGCGGCCTCTACATTTCCTACCGTTGTATTTTTAGCGTCCAAATTATGGCCGTTCAGCATATTTACCATAGTTGCCACCATTTCCATGTGCCCCAATTCCTCCGAAGCAATATCGAGAAAAAGATCTTTAATTCTGGGATCCTTAATACGGTAGCTTTGAGACAAATATTGCAGTGCAGCTTTTAATTCGCCTTGCGGGCCGCCAAGCTGTTCCTGCATCAAATTTGCATAATTGGGATTTGGTCCGTCAACCCGTACATCCATTAATAATTTTTTATCGTGCTTAAACATTTTATTGCTCCTTTGTATTTAATGGCTTTAGTATTCTGCAAAACCCCAAAATTATTATATGTGGTAGCTGAAATTATAGAGGGGTGCCACAAAATATGTTTCAATTTGTCCCGACTCAAGGCTGGCAGGGGTCACTCTTTAATTTATTTTACCCCTTGGTGAAAATCCGACAAGATATTCTGTAATCAGAAAAATATATGGTAGTATAATAAATTACATATTGAATTTAAAGAACAACGGATTAAACTTGGGGGAGTAAATGAAAATGGACGAAACCAATAGAACAAATACGGATTTTGTGTTAGCAACCAGCGAACTGCTCATACAGTGGCTTGCGAAGATACCGTTTTTAGAAAAGGAAACAAAACGCCTGCTGTTTGAAATTGGATGCATATACAAAAGCAATATGCCGTGCATGTATCAAATTTACCATGCAGTTGGAACCAATCAGAATTGGAGCGACGAAGAGAGAAAAATTCGCTGTAAATTGCAAAATAATCAGTACACGCTGATGTATAACGGTGCAAATCTGATATTTACGAAGCCGCAGTTCCAAGGAATATTGGCCGGAATGATTGATATTCTGGAAGACATTCTTCCCTTAGGCAGTGTGGTGGATTTAAAGAAGGAATTTTTCAAGGATATGCTCACCGATATCGATAAGATTGAGCAAATTCGTGTGGTCATCACCAATCGATTCCTATATCAGGAAGGCGATACGTCTTATTTTACATATGCTGGCGTGGTATATCCGATCGGAATATTCCGTTCCAAACAAATGCTGCACTTTACTTCCGCAGTTGTCGAAAACGTGGTTCATACGGGGTATTCCGACAAACAGGAAGAAGCATACGTCTTTTTTATGAAACAAGAAATGATTTTCGAAAAAAGAATGCACTCGTTTGGCTTTTCAACGGAGGAGGAGCGTGAGCGCTATCTGCAAAGGCAGAAGGTGCCGGAATAACATTTGGAGGTGCATGATGAGAGAAACTGAGATTGAGCGTACCGTTACAAGGCTGCGGAATACGATTGATTCCAATAACCGCGAGATAAAAAAGCTGCGGAATCAGTTGGATGAATTGACGTATACCAAAAAGAAGCTCAACGATTCACAGAATAAGCTGTATGATTATCACTCCACGCAAAAGCAAACCTACCAGCGAATGCGAAGTAACTATCCGAATAACCGGTTCGCGGTCAAATTCTCGGAAGGCATGCTGAACTGCTTCAATGGGTCACAGTCGGCAAACGCCCACGAAAATATAGCGGTATCCATCCAAAAAGTTGCGAGAAAAACGAGCGAAACAGAAAGCAGAATTCAGGAGCTGAACAGCGAAAACCGCAGATGCCGAAATCGGATTTCAGATCTGGAATATGAACTGGAACAGATGGGGGAGGATTAAGCGATGGCTTATGATATCGGATATGACATACTTGTGATGGATGACAATTGCAACTTAATCGGAGCCGAGTATGAGAAACGCGCAAAAAAGTTTGAAAGTGTACTGCGTACCTATCAGAACAATTTACAGGATATACTCGACCGTGCCGTTATGGATGGTGCTTTGGCGGATAATTTGAAAAAGTTTAAGGAAGAAGCAAAAACTTTGCAAAATGAAGCGAACAGTATCGCCGCGTCAGCCAAAGAGTGCAACAAACAGTTCCTTACGGATATGGATGCGGCTGACAGTTATTTGTTTTAAACAGTACATGATTTCCGGACATCTAAAGTGGATAAACCAATCGTTCTTTCATGAAATGCGAAAGGAGGGTTACAAATATGTCCCAAATAAAAATCGATCCGGTTTGGTTAGACGCTGAAATATTCAATCTGACCAATTTGCTTTTTGAATGTGAGGAAAACAGCCGCGCCCAGTTCTTTTTACTCGGAATGGGAAAAACGAATGATGCGATGATAAAATTCAATGACAGTTTTTTGAACTTGGATCGCGCACTTGCAGTCCTAATTCAAAGCACTATCGAATTGCTGAAAAATGCGAAGGACGGCTATGTCAATGCGGATGAAAACACTGCCGGGCTTATGAAACAACTGCAGGAGGAGGTGTTCCCGAAATGAGCGGCATCTCGCGGGATTTTACACGGAAATCCGTACACGAACTGAGGGATATCATCAAGAAAAATGTGGATGACGAAGGTCAGTTCGGGTTCTTTGACTGGTTTCAGGATACATTCCTTATGCAAGAGCTGAACATTCAAAATTACGTAAACAATGTCAATGAATATCATGCTAAAATGGTAGATAAGCATAATGTTGGGAGTTCGGAATTTGACAAAATTCTGGAAAGAGTGCATAGTGTAGATACAAATTATGCGAGCAGGCTGAACCGCCTGACAGACCAGGTAAATGCGCTTAGTAACCGGGTAATGCGCATGGCGAATATGCTGAACCCGTCCGTGATTACGGCGAATTCGAGCGACTATGCAAAACTATCGGAGGGCATACGCGTAAAATATCATAATGTAAAAGTGCAAAGCAACGCGGAGATCGAAAAGTGCGAACAGTCCATGCCTTTGCTTTATGACAAGCAGTGGTATGAAAATGCAGCGGAAAGCGTACAATCGTGTTTGAATGATGCGGGTCAAGTGCTTGTAGGAATGGGTTGGGGCGGTATCAATTTTGTAAAAGATATCTTGCTTACGCCCAAGTATATTGCAGATGATTTATGCGATTTTATTAATAATGATCCAATCGGAAAAATCAATGGCTTTCCAGCTTATGTATTAAACGGTGGAATTGATCAATGTATATCGAATAAAATACAAAAATTCGGAAGTGATTTCGCAAACGCCGAACTCGAAAAAAAGAGCGAAATGACAATGGATATTTTGTGTAATGTTGCGTTACTTTGCATACCTGGAACAGCCATTACGAAGTTTGGCAAAGCAGGCGAAGCGGTAGAGACCACCGCAGGTCTATCAAAAGTTGAAAAAGAAGTGAAAGTAGCAGGAGAAATAGATAAGTCTGTTGGGGCAGGAAAGTTAGCCGAAACTGAGCAAAAAACAAAGGCTGCAGAAGCTATAAAAGGAAATTTAAAGTCGACATTAAGTGAATTAGATGCAAAGGGGTATGATGAGTTTTTAAAGAAGACTAAGGGTGTATTTTTATCGGATAATGAAGCACAAAAAGCTTTTAAGGAATTTTTAGACCAAGATTATGATTCATTTGTTTCACATTTTAATTTATCAACAGAACCTAACAAAGCATATTTTTGGAGCAAAGATAAAAAAGGTGCAGCAGTAATTGCTGAAAAATCTAAAGGTACAATCATGGAAACAACTTTAGGAGGTCGTTTTTTTGACAATTGGAAATATCTTGACGAAAGGTTTGATCCTTCTTGTTGGGGCAGAGGAGGAGGAAAGGATGGTTCGCTTTTCTGGGCTTCGGCTTCTGCAAAATATGCCGAAGGAGCTAGCGGAACAGTTTATTATGTATTGCCACGCGGCATGGAGCGAGGCTATACCTGGATGAATATAGAACGTCCTATTTTAGCTTCACCAACAAATACAAAAGCGATAAATGTAATTCAAATTGTAAATTAGTGAAAGAAGGGCTATTAATGAATAAACATAGTTTGGCGTATGAAAATTTTATAAAGCAGATTACTAGCGAAGATGCTGTTAGGTTTGATTCATATAATCCAACATTATTAAAAGAAATTAATCCAAATGAGATAGATGAAATAGAGGATATTATATGGAAGCAGTTTCATAACAATGTTGCATCATTGGCTGTGTTCTTGCCGGAGTTAGTAAAATATGATGGAATATCAGAATTGAAAAAATATTTAAATTCACTTGATATGCCATGCGGTAATGGGATAAAATATGCAAAAGTCCTTTATGTGTATACCGGAGAAGTTAAATATTTGTTTGCTATAGCAACTGGATTAGAAGCAAAGCAAAAGGTGCTAAGATTAACGGCAATAAATGAATTAATTTCGTGTAATCCAAGCCCAGAGCTGTTTGAACTATGTAAAGAAGCATATATAAAGGATAATTATGAAGTAATTAGAGATTCTGCTATCAATGGAATGCTTTATTGTAAAAAAATAATTAATAGTGCTATCGGATATTCTGTAACAAGTGAAGCAGAAAAAATAAAGAAAAAATTAAGCAAAGAAAATATTAACGACAGAATCAATGCCATAAATATCGTATTTAATAAATAGCTAGCGGCCATTACATAAAAATGCCTGTTCAACCCAAGAACAGCCATTACGAAGTTTGGAAAAGCAGGCGAAGCGGTAGAAGTAGCCGAAGGTGTAACCAAGGGCGAAAAAGTTGTAGAAGTGGCAAAGGAAATACCCAAAATTGAAAAAGGTACAGAAGCATTAAAAGATATCCCGAAAGTTGAAAAGGGTGTAAACACACTCGAGGACGCTCAAAAGGCAGCGAAAGCAGCGGAAGAAGCTAAACTAATAAAGAACGCAGCTGAAACAGTTGAACTAGGTAGCAAGTTGAAGTCGATTTCTAATCTTAACGATGCACTTGCAAGTATAAGAGCTGCTGCGTTGAATGCAAGTGATAGCAAAAGTCTTACAAATCTTCTTAAGAGCGTAGATGAAACAGTATTCAACACAGCCGGAAAGGCAACATTAAAGCGTGAAATACTCCAAAGAAGTGGATTTACTAACTTCGATTCTCGAGGAACACTTGCTGATGTCCTTGGCTTTAAAGACATGAGTATTGAAGTTGAAGAACTCAAAGATCCGATTAAACTATATAGAAGAGGATATCCAGGAGAATCAACATCACCAAATGGACTTGGCAGGTGGTGGGGAGATGCACACCGAACGATTAATCAAGTGCGAAATGATTTAGCCGTTTGCGATAATTGGGGGAATCCTCTTACCGCAGAATATACAATCACAGTACCCAAAGGTACAAAGGTATTAAAAGGGGTAGCAGCACGTCAGACAGTAACTGATGCTACAGGTAAAGTTATAGAAAGTAGGGCTGGTGGAGGTATAGAATACTGGCTAAATGATATTCCAAGTGGATGGTTAAATTGAGGAGGAAAATACATGAATTTACAAAATGATTTTATTAGATTAATTGACTCTGGCATTTCGATAACCCAGCATTTCGCTAATCAATCTCAATTGGAAATGTATACTGATAGATACAAGAAAATAATTAAAAATCTAATTGAATTGAAAAATGCAGTTGAAGGAGGCGCTCTTGCAACAAGTTTTATTTACTTAGGAATTACACAAATGCTAGACCACAATGATCCAAAACAACTTGAAGATATAATTTTGGAAATTAATAAATTTTATTGCGACAACTATCGTGTACTTGAATAAAATAGTGCTAATGTTGTGAAAAGCTGAAGTTGTAAGTGTTTTTGAAAAAAGCAGATCGCAAAAAAGAGCGAAATGGTAATGGATATTTTGTGTAATATTGCGCTATTTTGCATACCCGGAACAGCCATTACGGAGTTTGGAAAAGCAGGCGAAGCGGTAGAAGTAGCCGAAGACGTAACCAAAGGTGGAAAAGTTGCAGAAGCAGCAAAGGATATACCTAAATTTGAAAAGGGTGTAACCACACTTGAGGACGCTCAAAAGGCAGCGAAAGCAGCGGAAGCGGAAAAGGCTGCAAAGGTGGCTAAAGATACTTTCCTTTTGAAAGATAGTAAAGAAGCTATTAATCTAGCGAAAGCTTCCCAGGGAAATCCGGTGTATACTGGAATTGATAAATGGTTACCAGCTCATCTTAATAAAGGTGAAATATACTATAGAGGTGAACCAAAAGGTACTGAATTTTTCACAACAAAAGATTCTATCAGTAGTGTAGGTGCATCTAGAAATAAACTTTTTAAAGGATTGCAAGTAAGAGAAGATCCTGTTCACGGATATCGCAAAGAAATGCAAGGGTATATGTTAAATACTGATTTGAATGCAGCACAAGCAAAATGCTTGGCAAATTCACAATTTGGAAAAGGTGGATTAGAGCAAAAATATATTCCTAATGCGAATGAGCTGATTGAACAAGGCATACTAATACCTGTTGATAGGATTGGATTAAAGTAATAAAGGGGAATGCATATGTTAGTATTAAATGATAGCGTATTTATTGATAAAGGATATAAATTTGATACATTTAAGAGATCAGTGCTTTTTATAAACCAAGAAGATGGTAGTTTTTTTTGGATTCCAGACCTATGTCATGTGGGTGACATTGATGGCACGTTTAAAGCAGGACTATGGTTCAAAGACGGAATTATTAAGCAAATTCAATTATTATATATGAAAGATGATATAGATGAAGTAACACGTTCAAAGAAGCATGAAGTTATTATAAAGGACGAACTGCCCAAACTTCATATTAATGCATCGAATATATCAAATTATTGGGATAAACGTGATGGATATAGTACTATAGTTATTGAATTTTAAATAAAGTTTGTCAAATTGGGTGCGCCAATTTAATAAAAGATTATTTATTGAAATCTAATCGATAATTCAAATAGAAATCATTGTAGTGGTATACTGAACTTGTAACGCTCCTGCCTAATGGATTATAATATCTATGAGAAAAGGAGTACGCCATGCAAACAATTACTGAGGAAACCAAGAAAAAAGTTGTAAAACTACATATTCAG
>JAEWYE010000020.1 GCA_023458755.1 Bacillota bacterium
ATTGTGTTCATAGCGAATAGGATTCCTTTCTGTGCCGTTTTGTGTGGTAACTTAACTGTAACACAGACTTTTCCTATTCGCTATCTTTTTTTCACTTATTGTAACGCATCAATTGTAATCCTACAATCAAATTCCCGTGTTTGCGCATAAGAAGCTTGACATCCTTTTTGGGCGGCTTTATACTTAGAAATACGCGGATTTCGTTGTTAAGCGGCAATCAAAAACCGCACGACTCTTGGATGGGGCGGTTTCAAAATCGCTCCCAGCAACATTTCTTATACCGTATTTTTTATTGAAAAAATCCGATACTAAATAAGCACTTTCTAAGTATAAACTGTTGGGAGTTCTGCGGATGGAATATGTGTATGCCGGTATGTGGGTAATTGCCGGCTTGATTTTGATTTTTCGCATGAGCAGGGAAAACAAGATTTTCTATTTTGCCGGAGGCTATTTTATTTTTCTTGGCGGTTGGTGGCTGGCAGATGCCCTTTTGCCAACAGTTCATTTGTTTTCCGGCGGCTGGGGAATGGCTCTGCGTGTCATTACCGGATTAGCTCTAGCAGCGGTCTGTATTGTTTTCTTTCGGGATTACCGAAAAACAGCGGCGCGAAAACAGGACGACAAAGAAGATGACGAAATAAAAGAAGAGCAAGGGGGTTCTTCTCCGAAAGACGGAGGTATGAACTCGTAATGCTGCATTCTTTTTTTACAGTTGCTGAAAAAGTTGCCGTTTTGTTTCTGATGATAAGCGTCGGCTTCGGCTGTTCAAAGTTTCGGGTAATCACGCAGCGGGGTGCGGCGCAGATTACAACTATCCTTATGTATATTGTAACACCATGCCTGATTGTTTCTTCGCTGCAGGATACGATAGGAACCGTGAGCATGCAGGCTATTGCGGTTGCAAGCGGCGTGGCAGCCTTATCCGATATAGTTGCCATTGCAGCCAGCACTCTGCTGTTTCGTAAGCATGAAGATCGGCGCAAAAAGGTGCTGCGGTTTGCGCTGGTCTACTCCAACTGCGGGTTTATGGGACTTCCGCTGGTACAGGCAGTTTTAGGGAACCAAGGCGTGGTTTATGCTTCAGTTTACATGTCTGTCTTCAACGTGTTTGTGTGGACGCATGGCTATGCTATGATGAGCGGAGATGGGAAAATTTCTTTAAAAAAGATTTTTCTCAATCCAGGAGTAATCGGATTGGCGGTAGGTCTTCCGCTTTTTGCGTTCTCGGTTCATCTTCCGGATGTAATAGAAGCCCCACTCAGTGGATTTTCTTCGCTGAATACGCCGCTTGCCATGCTGGTAATCGGTACTTATATCGCGAAGGTCAATTTGCGGGAGCTTTTTCTGGACAAAGATGTTTATTGGGTAAGCTTTTACCGGCTGGTTTTAGTTCCCGCCGTATTCTTGGGGATTTTGGCGCTGCTTAAGCCTGAACCAATGGTGCTGATGTCCTGTATGATGCTTGCCAGTGCTCCTACTGCGGGAAATACAGTGCTTTTTGCGGCTATGTACGGGAGCGACGTAAAGCTTGCGTCAAAAACAGTTACCATTACCACACTGCTTTCTATTTTTACTATGCCGTTCTTTGCTGCACTGGCACAGCTGATCTCCGGATATACATAAGGAAGCAGCGTATCCACAAAAAAGAAAGCATACAGGAATCGGATTTTATCGGTTGCGCAAATGGATTTGTTTGCATACAATAGGGTGCGGGGCAAATATTTGGTTACCGCTTTATTATAGATTGCCTGCCGCGGCGGATTTGCTGCGGCAGGCACTATTATTTTTTATAAACTTGAAAAAATAGTAAAACTATTGTAGTATATGTAAATAGAATATACCATACGCTACATACATCCAAACACACAACACAAAAAACAATTCCGGAGGTAGACTTATGTTAATCGCACCATCCATGCTTTCTTCTGATTTTGCAAATCTAGGAAGTGAAATTCAAAGAATGACCGATGCGGGCGCAGACCTGATTCATCTTGATGTAATGGACGGCTGTTTTGTGCCGAATATTACGTTTGGCGCTCCTGTTATAAAAGCGATGCGTCCTTATACAAAGGTTCCGTTTGATGTACATCTGATGATTGCACATCCGCTGCAATATATTCCGGACTTCTTAGCCGCGGGCGCGGATCTGATTTCCTTTCATGTGGAAGTTGAGGACGACATTGCTGCGGTTCTTGATGCGATTGCTGCCGGAGGAGCAAAACCCGCGCTGGCGGTAAAACCGAATACTCCGATTGAGTCGGTGTATCCGTATCTGGACAAGCTCCAAATGGTTCTCGTTATGACGGTGGAACCCGGTTTCGGCGGTCAGAACTTTATGGCGGATATGATGAACAAGGTAAAAGCGCTTAAAGAAAAAGCCCCCGCGCTTACGGTGCAGGTGGACGGCGGAATTAACCTGCAGACCATCGCGGTAAGTGCGAAGGCTGGTGTTGATATTTGTGTTGCCGGAACAACAGTATTTAAGGCAGAAAATCCGGCGAAAATGATCGCGGAATTAAAAGCGGCAGCTAAATAAGATGCATGCCAATGGTCTGAATAGCGTCGGTGCAAAGCAGTTCGCCATTTTCCTGCGCGAAAGCGGCAGCTGTTTTGCCTTTGCCGCAGAGCGCGCCGTACTCCTTTAAAATACAGGAAACGTCTGAGCATATACCGTATGGCGGGCTGATAATTAAACGGTAGCATCCTTCTACACGCAGCAGGGTGCAATCACTGCAACCCAAATCTGCGCGGTACAAGCGTTCAATGGTATTCAAAACATCGCCGACATTTGCAAACTGGTATACATATGGTCCGGCGGACGTCTTTATTTTATATACCTTACGCTTTGGCTTTGCAGAGGACGGATCGGTGCTGAAGATCAGTACACATTCCCCGTCTGCGGTAGCCATCGCTTTGAGTTCAATTTTGTTTTTATTCGCTGCAAAATCGGTGCCTGCACATGCAGCCACAAAAATCCGCGCAATTGCCAACCGACAGTGCAGACTGTTCCAGCAAATGCTGTTCGGGCTTAACCCGAGGGAGCGTGATTCCTGTGCCGTTAGTATGATAAGCATATGCGCGGCATCAATTGTTTTCGTTTTCAAGGTTACACCCCCCATATTGAAAAAGAATAAGTTCCTATATAACGAATCGGATCTTATGAAATGCCTATTGGATAAAACGCTGTTTTAGAATTTGTCTGATTTATTATTGGCGGTTTTCCGCTGAATAATTTTTTAAAATTCTTGTATCACAAAGTCAATTCCGGCTGGAACTCCTTTTGGCCGGTTATTGACCGTGGCATTCAATCAGAGCAACAGGTTATATATACTATAATATTAAAGCGGGTTAGGCTTTGTGTAAGAGGGATTGCTATGCTTTTGAAATTTCCGCGCGGAGTTCGGTTGGAGCCAAAAAAAGACCCAAAATGGAGCGGGCAGATACAAAAATTCCCTGTGACAGACATCCTTATACTACCTTTGACTGGCATACAGTCGCCGGAAGACTGCAGTGTAAAAGAGGGCAGAAGGGTAACGAAATATTCATGTCTTGCCGCCCCGGAAAATGGAGCTGCAGTGCGCTCACCCGTGAGCGGAACCGTGAAACAAATCAGAAGTATTGTGCACCCACTTTTGGGTGAAGTTCTGTGCGCGGTAATTGAAGCCGACAAAAAAGACAAGGAACCAAATACCAAGCCTGCTGCCAACGGCGATACAAACGGGAATGCCGTAATTGCGGCATCCAAAGCTGCTGGAATTGTGGACGAACTGGACGCAGTTCCCCTTTATCAAAAGCTGGAAGCTTTTCGCCGTGAAAAGATAGATGTTTTGGTGGTGAATGCGCTGGATGAGGAGCCTTATCTTGCCGGCGCAGATACCCTTTTACGGCAAAACGCGGAAGATATTCTGGCGGGTCTGCGCGCGGCGGCAAACGCCTGCGGCGCTGGTGAACCAAAGGTTATGGTTCACGAGCCGTGTCAGGTGAAGAAAACAGAAGAATTTAAAGAAAAACAAAATGACCGGCTCCTTTTGAAGGCATGGAAGATTTACCCCGCCTGGCCAAATCTGGAGGCAAAATTCAGGGACAAAGGAAAGCGTGCGGGTCAAATCGGCGTACAGGCTTGCGCCGCGCTTGGCTGTGCCTTAAAAAAAGGAGTGCCGCAAACATTTGCGACAGTAACGGTAGCGGGCGAAGGGGTAGAACATCCGGCGGTTTTTCAGGCGGCGATCGGTACGCCGATAAAAGATTTACTGGATGCCTGCGGACTGAAGGAAAGCGCGAGCATGGTAGTAATCGGTTCGCCCTTTACCGGAAAAGCGGTGGAATATCTTGATGTGCCGATTGTGGCTTCTACCCGTTGCATTCTGGTGGAGGACGGACATCATAAGCATAAGCATTTTTCCTGCATCGGCTGCGGAAAATGCACGAAGGCTTGCCCGGCAGGAATACTGCCATGGTATATTAACGAACGGATACACTGCAAAAAGGTGGACAGCACCAAACTCCTTCATGTGGAGGATTGCTGTCATTGCAATGCCTGTACGATTGTTTGTCCTTCGGGCATCGCGCTAGCGGAGGCAGTGGAACAGGCTGCCGCGATGAAAGAAGAGGGGAGCGACGCGCAATGATATTAAAGAGAAGACAGGCTCCCTTTGTTAAGCGGGATGAATCGGTCGCAACTATGATGCGGGATATGATTGTAGCACTTCTGTTTTTACAGATTCTGCCGGTTGTTTACAGCGGTTTCCGTGTGGTAACCATGACGCTCATAACCGTACTGGCGTGCGGGGTAGGAGAAATTATTTTTGGTCTGATCAGCACCCGGGAAATCAGTATCAACGAATTTTCATGGGTGGTAACCGGAATGATTATCGCAATGCTTATGCCGGTTAACGCACCTATGTGGCTGCCGGTCGTTGCGGCATTGTTTGCTATTTTAGTAGCGAAGGGTCCGTTTGGTTCCGTCGGGAATACTCCGTTTAATCCTGCGGCCGCAGGTGTTGCGTTTGTTACGGTTTGCTGGCCGGATAAAGTATTTGCGTATTATGACTGCACGCAGTCAACGGTGTTACCGCTTTTTGCTGATTGTAATGTGGAAACGGTTGCCTCTTCCGCGGCAGTTCTGAAAAATGGTGTAAGACCGAACCTATTGCCCTTGCAACTATTCTGGGAACAGGTTCCGGGTCCTATCGGAGCCACCGCCGCCATGGTCATTCTGGCCTGCGGCCTTTATATCTTTTTGAAACGTACGGCGAACTGGCAGATAACGGTCTGCTTTTTGGCGGCCGTGGCCATTTACGCGGCATTCTTTCCGCGTATTATGTGCTCGCCTTTAGTGTCCGTAAAATATGAACTGCTTTCCGGCTCCATTCTTTTCTGCTCGGTATTTATGATCACCGAGCCGTCCACAGCGCCGCGTACCGCAACCGGGCGCTGCATTTATGGAGCGCTGGCAGGAATCCTGCTGATGTTGTTCCGAAATTACGGTGCTTATGAACAAGGCGCATGTTTTATGATTCTTCTGATGAATGCGGTTTCCCCCTGCATTGACCATGTGATCTGTCATCTGAAAGCAAAGGAGGCGGGCCGACGTGAAAGAGTTACGGAACCAAAGCGTACTGTCTGAATCTGCTACCATCTTTGCGAACGGCATATTGTTTCGGAATCCGGTGCTGATAGGGGCATTGGGACTGTATCCTGTGGTAGCTGCCGGGTACAGCTTGCGTAATGCCGCGGCACTTTCCATGATGATGCTGGTCATGATGCTCCCGGTTTGCCTCATAAGCGGACTTGCAGGACAAAGAATTCCAAATTGGGTGCGTCCGGGAGTGGTATTGTTGTTATCCGCGCTGTTTTATCTGCCCGCGCAGATGCTGGTGGAAAGAATGATGCCGGGCGTTACAGCCCAATTGGGAATGTGCGGGGGACTGATGGTGGCGAACTCAATTCTTCTTTCCCGTGCCAACGATTACGCGCCCGATCATATCAGTTTTGCGGTCATTGCGGACTCGCTTGGCTGCACGCTCGGCTTTGCGATAGTGATTTGTGCGGTTTCCGCCGTGCGGGAACTATTGTATACCGGAAAACTTTGGGATCAGCCCATTGCGTTTCAGGGAGCGGTGCAGACCATTATCACCAAACCGTTTTTTGCCTTTCTTTTACTGGGATTTTTTGCCGCGCTGGTGCAATGGATAAACGGGAAGCACGATAAGAGGAGTAAAGGGATAAAACGGGAGGCGACACGCACATGAAATTCTTTATGGAATTGCTGTTTTACGCGCTGCTGGCCGTAACGGCGGAAAATGTCTTTTTTGCCGGAGGTATCGGATTCTCCCGTGTACTGCGTGCCGCGCAGAGAGATAAACGGATGCTGTTGGTTTATTCCGCTTTTCTTAGCGGATTTACTTTTGCTTGCTCACTTTTAACGGAGCCGTTGAATATCCTGCTCCTGCACAATGCGGCACTGAATTTTCTGCGTCCGGCAGTTTTCGCGGTTATTGCGGCTGCGGTTTATATTTTAGCAGCATTTATTTGTAAGACTTGGTTTCTTGCGTTTTTTCAAAAAATTGATAATTTGTTTTCCTCCGCCGCTATTAACTGTGTAGTGCTGTCTCTGCCATTTTTACAGACTACGCTGCAAATGGATGTGGCGCAGTCAATCGGTTTTGCACTTGGCATTGGCGCGGCATTTTTGTTGGCTGTGCTGATTTTTTCTCAGGCAATGGTCAAATTTCAGGTTTCCGACATGCCGCAGTCGTTCCGCGGTCTTCCCACCATCTTCCTTTTTATCGGAATTCTGTCTATGGCGTTTATTGGTTTTACCGGAGGGAAATTCTAATAGAAATCCTATCCCGCTATATATTGTCTAACAAAAAAACCAGTCGGAGCGTTTCGTCACTCCGACTGGTTTTTTATGTGCATGCTTAATCAGTATTTTATTGCATTAAAAAACTTATCAACATTTGCTTTGTTGGAAGCGGTGGATTTTGCATATACAACGGTTTTATCCACGCGGGCCAGCACATAATACATTTCACCGTTTGTTACCACATATTTGGAATAAGAGGACGAATCAATTGTTTGCGGCTTGCCGCCTCCGGTTCCAATGGAATCCTTCATGGAATTGTAAATCTCCAAAGCAGAACTGTCGCTTGCCGCAAGAACATAATCCAGTTCGTCATCCGCACTGCTGGTTGTTCCGGTGTAGTAACTGGCAACATTTGCATTGGTGCTGCTGGTTTGTTTTACGGTATAGCCGCAGTTTTTAGCTTCCTTTTGAAAGGTATCCGCTGTAATTGCGCTGCGTGCGGAACAGCCGGAAAAAGTAAAAATCAGAACAAACAGGAACAAAAACAAAGAACATTTATTGAATTTTTTCAAAATGGACCCTCCCGATTATAACTTAATGAACTTTCTTATTATACATCAATTTCACATGCTTTGCATAGTGAATAATATGTAAAATTTATCAACACTTAAAATTCCCCAGTTTTTTAAAAATATAGCGTATGTCCCTGTTTTGTTTTACTGTAGGTTCATTAGTAAATTAATTTGCCAAATTAAACCTTAGTAAAAAACTTGTATAGGAATTCCATTCCTGCGGATAATAACCACAAACCAATTCCATAAGGAGGTAAAAATGAAGTGAAAGCCACAGGAATCGTAAGAAGAATTGATGATCTCGGAAGAGTTGTTATACCAAAAGAAATCAGACGTACGCTTCGTATCCGTGAGGGCGACCCTCTCGAAATTTTTACGGATACCGAGGGCGGAGTTATTTTTAAAAAATATTCGCCGGTGGGTGAAATGTCCGGCTTCGCCTCCCAATATGCGGAAGTATTGAGCAAAACAGCGAATTTTCCGGTGTTGGTGTGTGACAGTGACCACGTAATCGCGGCGGCGGGTGTTTCGCGCAAAGAGTATCTGGAGCGCAGAGTATCGCCGGAACTCGAGGAGTATATGCATGCGCGCCGCAATTTTGTCAGCCAAAAGCCCGGCACAACGCCAATGCAGCCGGTAGAGGGAATGAATAAACCGGCAATCGTAGTTTACCCGATTATCGCGTCCAGTGATGTAACCGGAGCGGTTGTTTTGCTTGCGGGTGAAGAGGAAACACAGCCGACCGATACGGAAATCAAACTTACGCAGGCTGCCGCGGCCTTTTTGGGCAAGCAAATGGAAGAATAATTTTGTTGTGCAAAATTTCCCATAAATTCATGCGAAATGAATATCCTTTGGCAAAATTATTCCTTGCAAAACAGAGAATAGTATGATATGATATACAAGTAATAGTATGAAGGATGAAAGAGTGGGGTGACCCGCTCTTTTGTTTGTATTATGAGGTGAAAGTATTTGGCTGCAAAAAAAAAGACCGGGAATACGGTGGAACTTGTTCGGAAACTGGCACAGCCCATTGCGGAAAGTATGGGCCTCTCCATCTGGGACGTCCGTTTTTTAAAAGAGGGCGCCGAGTGGTATCTGCGTATTTTTATCGATAAGCCGGAGGGCGTTGGAATTGACGACTGCGAGGCCATGAGCCGCGCGATTAATGGCCCTCTTGACGAATTAGACCCAGTGGAGCAAAGCTACTGCCTGGAAGTTTGTTCCCCCGGTATTGACCGTGACCTTGTAAGGCCGGAGCATTTTGCGGCTTTTATCGGCTCAAGAATCGCGGTTAAGCTAATCCGCCCGCTTGAAAACGGAAGGCGGGAGCTAACCGGAAAATTACATGACTACAGCAAGGATTCTGTCATTTCCCTTCAGACGGATGAGGGAGAAACTGTTTCCATAGCCAAAAAAGACGCCTCATCGGTTCGGCTTGTGGATGACGATGATTTTGTGGAGGTATGAAGGAATGAATAGCGAAGTTTTTGAGGCCCTGAATTTGTTGGAAAAAGAAAGAGGAATTCCGGTTGACTTTATGCTGGATAAAATTAAGAAGGCAATCGTCACCGCGTGCAAAAACAGTTACGGCAATGAAGACGCGGTTGTAAATATGGATGCCGTTCGCGGTACTTTTGAAGTTTTTCTGCGTAAAACGGTAACCGAGGAACTGACCGATACCGGCAAAGAGATTTCCCTTGAAAAAGCACGCGAGATCGACGCGACTGCCAACTACGGCGACAAAGTCGGCGTTCAGCTGAACACCAAAGAATTCGGGCGCATTGCGGCGCAGACTGCCAGAAACATAATTCGTCAGGGCATTCGTGACGGTGAGCGCGGCCAGATGATGCAGGAGTTCCAAAGTAAGCATCAGGAACTGGTCAGCGCGCTGGTGGAACGCATTGATCCGCGTACAGGCGCGGCTACTCTCCGCATTGGCAAAGCCGAAGCGGTACTTCCAAAAACCGAGCAGGTAGGCGATGAGAACCTGACCGAGGGTGATCACATCAAGGTATATGTGGTGGATGTAAAAGAAACCGAAAAAGGGCCGCGCGCCATGATCAGCCGCACACACCCGGATTTGGTAAAAAGACTGTTTGAAACCGAAGTGCCTGAAATTTATGACGGCACCGTTGAAATAAAGGCGGTTTCCCGTGAAGCGGGCTCCCGCACCAAGCTTGCTGTGCTCAGCCATAACCCGGATGTGGACGCGGTCGGTGCATGCATCGGGTCACGCGGCGCACGTGTGAGCAACATTGTAAATGAACTGGGCGGCGAAAAAATCGATATTGTCGAGTACAGCGAGGATCCCACCAAGTTTATTGCTTCCGCTCTTTCACCCGCTGATGTCGTGTCGGTTATTGCTGCGGAGGACGGCTCCCGATCCTGCCGCGTTACCGTACCGGACAGTCAGCTTTCACTCGCTATCGGCAACAAAGGGCAGAACGCCCGCCTGGCGGCAAAGCTGACCGGCTGGAAAATCGACATAAAGCCGGAGAGCGGTTTCTTCGGTGAAGAAAAAACACAAGAATAATTCGCTTTTTGTTCTTTCTGTGCGTAACGGCAACGAAGAACTCGGAGCTGATTGGATTATTATGTAATTTGTAATTCTGTAATTGTAAAGGCGGTATGGTTGTATGCATGAAAAACGCGTTCCTATGCGCATGTGCGCAGGCTGCGGGGAGATGAAATCCAAAAAAGAGCTCGTAAGAGTGGTAAAAGCTCCCGACCAAAAGGACGAAAACGGCATTGTGGTCGTGCAGGGCGGGGTTTCGTTGGATTTAAGCGGACGAAAACCGGGACGTGGTGCTTATGTGTGCAAAAACATTATCTGCCTAAAGGCAGCGCGAAAAGCCAGAAGATTTGAAAAAGCCTTCTCCTGTCAAATTCCCGCTGAGGTTTATGACCAAATGGAGGAGGAGATCAGCCAAAATGAATAAGCTACTTTCGTTAATGGGCATTGCGCGGCGCGCCGGAAGGCTTTCGCTGGGCAATGATGCCGCGGTGGATTCCGTAAGGCAGGGCGAGGCAAGGCTTGTAATTCTCGCAAGCGATTTGTCACCCCGAACAGCCGGGGGAATTCGGAACGCGGCAGAACAGGAAGAGGTTGCGGTCGTGCAAATCGGCGCAACTATGGACGAAATCAGCATGGCGCTTGGCAAACGAACCGGCATAGTTGCGGTGAATGATGCCGGCTTTGCCAAGAAAATGTACGCGCTCTATACAGATTATGCAAATGCAACGAATGAGGAGGAACATACAATATGATGATTAAATACAGAGTTCACGAGGTTGCCAAGGATTTAAATATACCAAACAAAGACGTTATTGATATGCTGCAAAAATACTGCAACGAAACGAAAAAGCATATGACCGCCTTGACGGAAGACGAACTGGATTTGGTTTTCGAGAGCTTTACGCAGAAGCATAGCGCGGAAAGCCTGGACGCTTATTTTGCCGACAACGCACAGACAGAAGCGGTTGTTGTGGAGGAAGAGAAACCGGACGTTATAATCGAAGCAGCTCCGGCACCGGCGCCGACTCCCACGCCAGCGCCAGTTATTCCGGCTCCGGCCGCACCTGCTGCTCCGGCACCCCGCAAAGCGGTAAAACCGGGCAAAATTACGCCGGTTCGTCCAAAGCCAACCCAGCAGCCTGCACCACAGCAGGCCGCGCAGGTTAAAAAGCCTCCGGTGGCTCCCAGACCGCAGCAAAATACGGCTGCTTCAGATGATTCCGACAGCAATGTCGTGAAAAAGCCTACCGGCAGAATTGTTGATACCCGTTCCTCCCACGTGGATATGGAACGCTACAATGAAAAATATGACCGCCTTGCATCTGAGAAAGTTAAGACCGAAAACACGGTGCAAAAGCAAAAGCTCACCCAACGCAGCAGCCAGTACCGCGGTAAGCCGCGCAATTCCCGTAAGGAAACCGAGAGCGAGCGTCTGCGGCGTATCGCGCAGGAGCGCAAACAGAAACAAATGACCATTACCGTGCCGGAAGAGATTACGGTAAACGAACTTGCTCTGCGCTTAAAGGCAACGGCAGCCGAAGTAATCAAAAAGTTGATGGTATTGGGTGTATTTGCTTCGTTGAACGATGTAATAGATTTCGATACCGCCTCTCTGGTTGCCATGGAGTTCCACGCAAAGGTGGAAAAAGAGGTTGTTGTTACCATAGAAGAACGAATCATTGATGACAGTGAAGATGTGGATGACAATCTGGTGACACGTGCGCCTGTCGTGGTTGTTATGGGTCACGTTGACCACGGAAAGACCTCTTTGCTGGATGCCATTCGCCACGCGAATGTTACCTCGACGGAAGCTGGCGGAATTACGCAGCACATCGGCGCGTACCGCGTTCCGGTCGGCGACCGGAAAATCACATTTTTGGATACCCCGGGCCATGCCGCGTTTACTACCATGCGTGCCCGCGGTGCGCAGGTTACGGATATTGCTGTGTTGGTTGTGGCGGCTGATGACGGTATTATGCCGCAAACGATTGAGGCAATCCATCACGCAAAAGCTGCCAATGTTTCCATTATTGTTGCGATCAACAAGATGGATAAACCGGGCGCAAATCCGGATTTAGTCAAGCAGCAGCTTACCGAATATGAGCTTGTTCCGGAAGAATGGGGCGGCGATACACCGTGCATTCCGGTTTCCGCTGTTACAAAGCAGGGCATTAAAGACCTGTTGGAAATGATTGTTCTGGTTGCTGATATGAAAGAATTGAAAGCGAATCCGGACAGAGCGGCGAAGGGAACTGTTATTGAAGCAAGACTGGATAAAGGCCGCGGCCCGATTGCGACCGTTCTGGTACAAAACGGCACCCTGCGTATCGGCGACATTATCGTTGCGGGCACCAGCGTAGGACGTGTGCGCGCCATGACGGACGACAAGGGCAATAAAGTCGAAGAGGCGGGCCCGTCTGTTCCGGTTGAGATTACCGGTCTGGATGATGTGCCGACCGGCGGCGATGTTTTCAACGCTGTTTCTGATGAGCGTTTGGCTCGTGAACTGGTGGAACAGCGCCGCAACGAACAGAAGGAAGAGCAGTTTAACGCGCAGACCAAGGTTACACTTGACAATCTGTTTGACCAAATGCAGCTCAGCGACATGAAAGAACTGCAGCTGATTATTAAAGCTGATGTGCAGGGTTCCGCAGAGGCGGTATGCCAGTCTCTCTCCAAGCTGAGCAACGAAGAAGTACGCGTGAATATCATTCACAGCGGAGTTGGTGCCATTAACGAAACGGATGTTGTGCTGGCAAGCGCTTCCAATGCTATTATTGTTGGCTTCAATGTCCGCCCGGATCCGATCGCGGAAGAAAACGCCAAGCGCGAGGGCATTGATATTCGTTTGTACCGCGTTATTTACAACTGCATTGAAGAAATCGAAGCTGCCATGAAGGGCATGCTTGCGCCGAAATTCCGCGAAGTGCAGCTTGGCCGCGCGGAGTGCCGCGAAGTTTACAAAATTACCAATGTGGGCACCATTGTGGGCTCACATATCACCTCCGGCAAGGTTACCCGCAACGCGCAAATCCGCGTGGTGCGTGACGGTATCGTGCTTGCTGAGGATAAGATTTCCTCTTTGCGCCGCTTTAAAGACGACGTGAAAGAAGTTGCTGACGGCTATGACTGCGGTATCGGTTTGGAGCATTTCAACGATGTCAAAGTCGGCGACATTCTGGAAGCATTTATCATGGAAGAATATAAGGAAGCATGATCTTTCGGCAATTGTGAATAGGAAACCGCGAATCGCAAATAATGAAAGCGGCGGGATTCTCTTTCCTTGCTGAATTGGATGCCCCTATCCTCCCGATTACTTTGCGGGAAAACTGCTTCGGCGGTTAAGGGGGCATAACGGAGGATTCAAAAAAATATGGCAAGTCATAGAATCGATCGGACAACCGAAGACATTAAGCGTGAGCTGACCGCGATTTTTCGCGAGTTGAAAGACCCTCGTGTACAGGGCTTAATCAGCGTTGTTCGGGTTGAAGTTACAAGCGATCTTTCTTTCTGTACGGTTTATATCAGCGCTATGGGCGGCATGGAACAGGCAAAAACGGCGGTGACCGGGTTGAAGTCCGCGGCCGGTTTTATCCGCCATGAAATGGGCAGCCGGTTAAAGCTGCGCCATGTGCCGGATTTGGTTTTTAAGGCAACCGATTCTATTGAGTACAGCGCGAATATTTCCCGTTTACTGAATGATTTAAGGAGTAATGAGGATGATAAGCCTGAATGAGGCGGCAGAGCAGTTAAAGGCAGCCGATGATATTCTGGTTTTGAGCCATCAGTTCCCGGACGGTGACACGCTCGGCTCAAATGCCGCACTTTGCCGCGCTCTGCAAAAACTGGGCAAACGGGTTCGGTTTGCGTGCAGTGATGAAGTGAGCAAAAAATTTGCTTATTTATTTGACGGCATGGCATTTGAGAGCTTTGAACCGAAATTTGTTGTAAGTGTGGATATTGCGGATGTGCAGCTTTTCGGTGATGGGATTGCTTCCTATGCCGATCAGGTGGATCTGTGTATTGACCACCATAAATCCAACGCAAATTTTGCGAAGATGTCTTATGTGGACAGCACTGCTTCCGCTACCTGTGAAATACTCTATGATTTAATTCATCTGCTGGGTGTAAATCTGGACAGCGCAATGGCAGACTGTATTTACACCGGTATCGCAACCGATACCGGCTGTTTCAAATACCTCAATGTAACCCCGCGCACCTTTCGTATAGCGGCGGAATTGATGGAAATCGGCATTCATGCCGTCGATATCAACCGCACCATGTTTGACACGAAAAGCCTGGCGCGTCTTGAATTGGAGCGGCGTGTCATTGAATCGCTTTCTTTTCATTTGGATGGCCGTTGTGCGGTGAGTGAGATCACGCAGAAAATGATTCGGGAAACCGGCGCTACAGATGACGACGTGGATGGGATTTCCGGTATTCCGCGCCAGATTGAGGGTGTACTGATCGGTATTTCCATACGGGAAAAGCAGGACGGAGCCTATAAAATTTCGGTGCGCAGCCATTCTTCCATCGACGCTTCCGCTGTTTGTGCGAAGTTCGGCGGCGGGGGTCACCGTGGAGCGGCGGGCTGTACCATACAGGAACCGCTTGCTGTAGTCAAGAGAAAACTTGTACAAGCCGCAAGTGAGGAATACGCAAAAATCCCCGCGAATGGGTAAAGGGGGAGAATAAGTCTTTATGAACGGAGTTTTAATTATCGATAAGCCGCAGGACTTCACCTCCTTTGACGTGGTGGCAGTCATGCGGCGTCTTTGTCAGGAGAGGAAAATCGGGCATACCGGAACGCTCGACCCTATGGCAACCGGTGTTTTGCCGCTGCTTTTGGGCAAAGCAACCCGCGCGGCTTCTTTGCTGGAAGATACGGACAAAGAATATATTGCCGGATTTCAGTTCGGTGTTGAGACCGATACACAAGACAGCACCGGGAAAGTGATGCGGCAAAGTAAAACAAAGGCGACCAAAGAGCAGCTTTTAGCGATATTGCCGCAGTTTACTGGTGATATTATGCAAGTGCCGCCAATGTATTCAGCAGTTTCCAAAGACGGACAGAGACTTTATAAGTTAGCGCGGCAGGGTATTGAAATAGAGCGCGATAGCCGTCCGATTACAATCGAAAAGCTGATAGTAAATGAATTTGACGAAACCACCCAAACGGGCAGCCTTACGGTTAGCTGTTCGAAAGGGACTTATATACGAACACTGTGCGCGGATATCGGTATCGCACTGCAAAGCTTCGGTATTATGACCAGTCTTCGCCGCACACGGGCGGCAGGATTTTCGCTTTCGGATTCCGTTTCATTAGAGGAAGCAAGGCGGCTTTCTGCAGAGGGCACTTTGGAGCAGAAAGTTTTGCCGGTCGAAAGGCTGTTTGAGACGTATGAAGCGCTTGCGGTTACTACGGCGCAGGCGGCACGTTTTTGCAACGGCGGCGGCCTTAGTCTTGAACGCACGGGATTGCTCCAACAGCAAAAAACTGATTGTAACATTGTGCGTGTTTATTCACCGGATCGAATCTTTTTGGGGTTAGCAAAAGTTAATCTTGAAAAGGCAGAGTTAGGTATTTTGAAATTGTTTTGCGGACAGTAAGAAAACCTCTCCGTAAACAGAATTTCGGAAAGGCAATGAGAGTTACCATGACAGTCTATCACGAATTAACACCCGGCACGGTACCGTCGGCAGTAGCCTTGGGCAGCTTTGACGGCATACATATCGGCCATCAGGCGGTCATTAGCGGAGCGCTGGAGGGCGAAGCTAAAGGGCTGATTCCTACCGTTTTCACGTTTGAGGCAAGTCCGCTTGCGGAGCTGGACGGGAATCCTGCCGCGGAACTGATGACAAACGAACAGAAAATAAAGTTTATGGAAACGCTGGGTATCCGGCAGATTTATATGTTGCCGTTTTCCTCTGTGATGAATTTATCAGCACAGGAATTCGTAGACGAAGTGCTCGTGAAAATTTGCCGTTCAAAAAAAGTATGCTGCGGGTTTAATTTTCACTTTGGTCATGGCGGAAAAGCGGATGGGGAAACCCTAAAAAAGCTGTGTGCCGAGGCCGGAATAGAAGCAGAAATCATACCGGCTGTAATGGCTGGGGATGAGCCGGTGAGTTCCACACGAATCCGTGCGCTGATTGCGGCGGGAGAGGTGCGAAAAGCAGCGCAACTGCTGGGCAGGCCGTTCGGGTTTGATTTTACCGTGGTACGCGGACGGCAGCTCGGCAGAAAGTTAGGGGCGCCTACTATTAATCAGCCGTTTCCGAAGGGGTTTATCCTGCCGAGGTTCGGTGTATATGCTTCCCATGTGTATGTGGACGGCAGGCGGTATTATGGTGTGACCAACGTGGGGGTAAAGCCTACAGTCGGTTCGGACTGTGCGCTCGCCGAAACTTGGATTCCCGATTTCAGCGGCGATTTGTACGACCAAAATATACAGGTCGATTTACTGGAGTTTGTCCGTCCCGAAAAGAAGTTTGATGATATTTCACAGCTTCGCGATGAAATCTTTCGCAACAAAGAAAGCGCGAAGAATATAGCAAACCATAAATAGAAATGGATACAACAAAGCGGCTGTAACGGATTGGTTGCAGCCGCTTAAATTTTACTTTGCGGAGGTATTTGAATCGGCTACTGCTTCAGCAGCTAAAAAATAACCGTCTTTTCCTGTTCCAGTTTCACAAACAAGCCCATTCGGATGAACCAATAGAGACATCGCTAAGTGGTCGCTTTCGTTTTCAAATAGCTCCAAGTTGCCTGTTTTACCAAGAACTTTTCCTAAATGACAGCAGAAATCCATATCGTTAGATGCATTTTCCATAGCTCCATTCGCGCAGGAGATTATATAGGATTTGCCATTCCAATCAAAATTTTCATCACAGAGATATTCATATTTGCAAAAGGCATTATTTGCATCTCGCAAAGTGATCGCCTTATCGGTGTCAATATGAATTATTTTGTAATAATCATAGCCTTCAATATCCTTGCTGTCAATTTTTTCGCCAATCAAAGATTCATTTAACGAGTCCATCTGCGTTACTTGATATATTTTATTATTGTAGTTTATATAAGCAAAAACAGCATTTGCCAGTTTGTCGTTGCGATCCTGTTCGTCTTGAATAGACCGGAAGGTTTCTTCTTCTTTTATGGCTTTATATTGGCTTTCGTTAGCGGACCATGACAGGAACGAAAACAATACTCCCAAAATTAGTATCGTACCCGATCCGAGAAAAAGATCAGATAAGTGAAGCGAAGAAATCGGATTTTTATGAATGATGAAAGTGAATCCTTGACCCAATATGACAAAGAGTGCCACCGCCAAAGTATAACACAGAACGTACTTTGTTTTACCCACCCTTCGAGTAGTTTCCCATCGCTCCGAAAAACTCTTTTTTGATTTCCAACTCACAGCGGCACCCTCCGATTCCATATTACCAAGGACAGTATATCTCAGAAAACATTAAATTATTCGATTAAAGACAGTATACGCGGCAGAAAATTTACTGTCAAGAACTATTTCCCAGTTCTATATAATATTACATTTTAAAAAGCGTTTCCAACAAGTACCTTTTTACAGCAGGAGAAAACCTGATTTTTTCTATGAAAATTCGCGCATACTACTACTGTAAACGTTCAAAAGAATGAAAATAATTAAATCGAAAAATGCCTATTTACAAAATCTTTTGCTCATGCTATAATAATTTCGATCTATGCCCCTTTCCCGGATAAAGGAGTAAGCCCCAATGGGGAGTTCACCAGCCTTTTTCTGCGAACGTGGGTAAATAAATTTTGCTGTTTGCCTTGCAGGCGGCATAAAAAAGGTGGAAATTACCATGACAAAACAAGAAAAATCCGAAATCATCAAAGAGTATGCCATTCATGAGGGTGACACTGGTTCCGCAGAAGTTCAGATTGCTGTTCTTACAAAAAGAATCAACGATTTAACCGAGCATCTCAGAACTCACAACAAAGATCACCACAGCCGTCGCGGCCTTTTAAAGATGGTCGGTCAAAGAAGAAGCATGCTGAACTACTTGATGAACAGCGATATTGAGCGTTACCGTTCTATTATTGCAAAGTTAGGAATCCGCAAGTAATCCAAATTGTAGCATTAGGCAGGCAGCGTCGGCTGCCTGCCTTTAGACTACATGAGGAAAATGGTACCTGTTCTATTGTCAGTCGTTACAGGGTGACCTTGGTTTTAGCAGTGAAACGAACCCCCGTATGCAAATGGATTTGGAATTCGGGTGCTGGTTTTATTGCTAAACCGGCTGCCTCCCTGTACGGAATATAAAAATAAAAATGGAGGAACTGGAATGTTTGAAAATTACAAAGTGTTTAAAACCGATTTTGCCGGACGCCCGCTGGTGATTGAAACAGGCAAAATGGCACAGCTTGCAAACGGTGCCTGCTTGGTTCGTTACGGTGAAACCGTGGTGCATGTGGCCGTTACCGCAGCGCCGAAGCCGCGTGAAGGAGTGGACTTCTTCCCGCTTTCCGTTGACTTTGAGGAGAAAATGTATTCGGTAGGTAAAATACCGGGCTCTTATACAAGACGCGAAGCTCGCCCCAGCGACAAATCCATCTTGGTTTGCCGTATGATTGACCGCCCGATTCGTCCGCTGTTCCCGAAAGATATGCGCAACGATGTTTCCATCGTTTGCACTGTGATGTCAGTTGACCCCGACTGCTCACCGGAAATTGCCGCAATGGTCGGTACATCCGCCGCTTTGAGCATTTCCGATATCCCGTGGCATGGCCCAATTTCCGGCGTAAGCGTCGGATATATTGATGGCGAATTCATCATTAATCCAACCGCCGAGCAGCGCAAAGTTTCCCAAATGGCAGTAACCGTTGCTTCCACCGATTCCCGTATTGCCATGATTGAGGCCGGCGCAAATGAAATCAGCGATGAAGATATGTACAACGGTATCATGGCGGGTCATGAAGCCAATCAGCACATTATTGAATTCATAAAGGGCATGCAGGCAGAAATCGGCAAAGAGAAATTTTCCTATCCGAGCAATGAGCCGGATGCGGACATGCTTGCAGCCGTGAAAGAATTTGCAACCGAAGAACTGAAGGTTGCTTTGGATACCGATGATAAACTGGTGCGTGACGAACGCTTAAAGCCGATTTATGAAAAAGTTCACGAGCATTTTGATCCGATTTACCCGGAGCAGGAAGCAAAGCTTGACGAGTGCATGTACAAGGCACAAAAGAATGTGGTACGCCGCTGGCTGCTGGATGAGCAAAAGCGTGTGGATGGCAGAAAGATGGATCAAATCCGTCCGCTGGCAGCAGAAGCCGGATTATTGCCGCGCGTACACGGTTCCGGTATGTTTACCAGAGGCCAAACACAGGTTCTTACCATCGCAACGTTAGGCCCTGTCAGCGATCAGCAAACCTTTGACGGCATTGACGACGAAGAGAGCAAACGCTATATTCACCACTATAATTTCCCATCTTATTCCGTTGGTGAAACCAAACCGAGCCGCGGCCCGGGCAGACGTGAAATTGGTCACGGTGCTCTTGCCGAACGTGCACTGGTGCCGGTCATTCCTTCGGTTGAGGAATTCCCTTATACGCTGCGCCTTGTTTCCGAGGTGCTTTCCTCCAACGGTTCTACTTCGCAGGGTTCCATTTGTGGCAGCACACTGGCTCTTATGGATGCGGGCGTGCCGATTAAGGCTCCGGTTGCCGGCATTTCCTGCGGCCTGATCACCGAGGGTGAACGCTGGATGACCATGGTGGATATTCAGGGCTTGGAAGATTTCTTTGGCGACATGGACTTTAAAGTTGCCGGTACGCATGCAGGTATTACCGCCATTCAAATGGATTTGAAGATAGACGGCTTAACTCCGGACATGATCAAAGAGGCACTTGCAAAAACACATAAAGCCCGCGATTATATTTTGGATGACATCATGCTCAAGGCGATTCCGGAGCCGAGAAAAGAACTTTCGAAATATGCTCCGAAAATGCTCTCTACTAAAATTCCGGTTGATAAAATCCGTGAAGTCATCGGCTCCGGCGGAAAAGTCATCCAAAAGATCTGTGCGGAATGTGAAGTTAAGGTCGATGTGGAAGAGGACGGCAACGTGTTTGTTTCCGGCATTGACATTGACAACTGCCGCCGCGCAATGACCATCATTGACACCATTGTAAACGATCCGGAAGTCGGCGCGATTTACAAGGGCAAGGTAACCCGCATTATGGACTTCGGCGCATTTGTTGAAATCGCTCCGGGCAAAGAGGGTTTGGTGCATATTTCCCGTTTGGATGTCAAACGCACCGAGAAGGTAACCGACGCAGTTAATGTCGGCGATGAAGTGATGGTAAAGGTTCT
This sequence comes from Bacillota bacterium, assembly GCA_023458755.1. GTDB lineage: Bacteria > Bacillota > Clostridia > Oscillospirales > Acutalibacteraceae > JAEWYE01. The sequence continues at coordinate 20,263 of JAEWYE010000020.1, forward strand.
AGAAATAGATGACAAGGGCAGACTGAATCTTTCCCGCCGCGATGCATTGATCGAGGTAGAAGGCCTTGTGCCGGAGAACGAGATTTCGGATGCTCCCCGCCGCCCAATGCCGCGCCGTGACGATCAAAGGGGAAGCAATGGCTTCCGCCCAAATCTGAATAGACCAAGACAATAATCGAATCGATATAACAGAAGACCCGCTTTGGAAGTTTGAGCTTCCTTAGCGGGTCTTTTACCTATTTTTTTGCTGCCTTGAATTCTTCCAGCAGGGCGTTAAAAATGTCCTGCTCCGCTTCGGTTAATCCGTCAACTACAATCATTTTCCGATTTTCCAGACCCAAGATATAATCGGTGGAAGAACCGTACAAAATTGACAACTGAATCAATACGTCAATCGACGGGGTTTTGATGTTGTTTTCATAACCGCTTATTGTTGCTTTGGATAGATTCAAACGTTTTGCGACCTGTGTTTGTGTCAGCTTTTTCTTCCCTCTTAATTCGCGTAGGCGAGAACCAAAATCATAGTCCATGCTCATCCCCCAAAACTGTCAGCCCCAGCTCAACAGCAAGTTCCTTTATTTGTAAATTTGTAATCGCAATGAAATATTTCTATATAAATTATATAAAAAAGAGGTGAGGTCTTCATTCAATATATCGTAAAATTTGGACATTAATTTAGCAGTTTGGCTAGAAAACAGAAGGAATTCCGCAAATAAATTTCGCAGCTTTCCGTTTGCCCACGAACAACTTTATACTGAACCATTATCACCGTGCAATTGTTCCAGACGATCAAAATATCAACAGCAGTTTCATAGGGTGAATTTATGAATAATTCTTCATTATTCTGCAAACTTGTGCTATAATGAAACGGTATAAAATTTTGAGGAGTCGGTGAATATGTCGGCCATTACGCAGGCAAAACGAATTGTCGTGAAAGTGGGTACTTCCACTTTGACGTATGAAAACGGTAAGGTAAATCTGCGCAGGATAGAAGCGCTGTGCAAGGTGTTAAGCGATTTGCAGAATTCCGGCAGAGAAATCATACTGGTGACCTCCGGCGCAATCGGCGTTGGGGTGGGCAAGCTTGGATTGCGTGAACGACCGCAGGAAACCGAAAAGAAGCAGGCTGTGGCGGCAGTCGGACAGTGTGAGCTGATGTTTATCTACGATAAACTGTTTGGGGAATACAACCGTACGGTAGCGCAGGTTTTGCTCACCGCAGACGTAACCGCAAGCGAGCACAGCAAGAAAAACGTGGAAAACACCTTTAATGAATTGCTTGCCATGGATATTATACCGGTCGTGAACGAAAATGATACGGTCGGCATTGATGAGCTGGTTGGCAACAATTTTGGGGATAACGATACACTTTCGGCTACGGTCGCAGCACTGGTGAATGCCGATTTACTGGTGATTCTGACCGATATTGATGGGCTTTATGACGGAAATCCGCGTATGAACCCAAACGCAAAACGCATTCCGTTTGTGCGGGGTGTTACCGATGAAATCCGTGCCTTAGCGGGCGGCTCCGGATCTAGCCGGGGAACCGGCGGCATGGCGACGAAAGTTTCCGCGGCGGCAATCGCCAATCAGGCGGGAATTCCGTGCTGTGTTATCAGCGGAGCAAACCCAAAAAATCTTTATGATCTTTTCGACGGTATACAAATTGGGACAACTTTCAGCGCGGACGCATGATACGATAAATGCGCACAACGCAATCATGAGGTGATAAAAATGACGACAATTGAGCAGATGGGGCAGCAGGCCAAAGCGGCAGCGCGTAAATTATCGGCTGCCGGTGCGAAAAAGGATGCTGCGCTGCATCAAATTGCGGCGGCATTGGAACAAGGAAAGGCAAAAATACTTGCGGCAAATGCGCAGGATTTGGCTGCCGCAAAAGAAAACGGAATGAGTCAGTCCCTTCTGGACAGGCTTGCGCTGAGCGAAGCGCGTATTTCCGGCATGGCGGACGGTGTGCGTCAGGTTGCCGCGCTGCGTGACCCAATCGGAACAATCATCGAGGGCGGAGTTCGCCCGAACGGGCTGCGTGTGGAGAAAATACGTGTACCGCTGGGCGTGATCGGAATTATCTATGAAGCGCGCCCAAATGTTACCGCGGACGCTGCGGCACTTTGTCTGAAAGCGGGCAACGCGGTTATTCTTCGCGGAGGAAAAGAGGCTATCCATTCCAATGTGTGTATTGCGCAAATCATGCGCGAGGCGCTGGAACAGGCTGGTTTGCCGATGGACTGCATTCAGCTTGTACAGGATACCAGCCGGGAATCCGCGTACGAAATGATGAACCTTACCGATTATTTAGACGTTCTGATTCCCCGCGGCGGCGCGGGACTGATTCAGTCAGTTGTACAGAACTCGCATGTGCCGGTTATTCAGACCGGTGTGGGCAACTGCCACGTTTATGTAGACGATACCGCTGATATCGACATGGCGGCAAATATTATATTTAACGCAAAAACATCGCGTCCGTCTGTATGCAACGCAATCGAAACTATACTTGTCCATAAGGATATTGCCGAAAAGGCACTGCCTGCTATTAAAGCAAGGCTGGATGAAAAAAATGTGGAGCTTCGCGGCTGTGAACGCACCCGTGAAATTTTGGGAGACTGTGTTGTTCCGGCGGCGGAAAGTGACTGGGCAACCGAATTTTTGGACTATATCCTGGCTGTTAAAGTCGTGGACAGTATGGAAGACGCAATCGAGCACATCGCGCGTTATTCTTCCGGTCACAGCGAGGCCATTGTTACCGAAAGTTATGAAAATGCCGCATGTTTTACCACTCAAGTGGATTCGGCGGCGGTGTACATCAATGCTTCCACACGCTTTACCGACGGAGGAGAATTCGGCTTGGGCGCGGAAATCGGAATTTCCACACAAAAACTGCACGCGCGCGGCCCAATGGGAGTAAACGAATTAACTTCGGTTAAGTTTATCATAAGCGGCAACGGGCAAATCAGATAGGAGGTTCGGTATGAGCGCAGGCAAGAAGAAAGAACCGGAGACCAAAACGGAAACACAGGCACCGCAGCAGGAGGACACAGGCTTTACGTCCGATTACCGCGAAGCGTATCAAATGGCGGACCCAAAGAAAAAAACGCGGCGGAAAAAACTGAATTCTGTGATGCAGTCAACGGTGGATACCGTAAAAACCGTGGCAAAAAAGAATATCAATATCATTCCAAATATTGATACGGACAGCAGTGAGCCGGAGCCGGAACTGGATGATTTTTTGCCGGAGGATCAAAAAAACGAGGATGAAGAACTGCTTTCCAAGCAGGCGGAACCTCTCAAGCTGATCAATACCGAATATCCGGCAAAGAAGAACCGCCGTCATAAACGCAAGTATGGGATTGCCGTGGGCGCTTTCGTTATGCTGTTTGCTCTGGTGGGCGTTTGTTTTCTTGTAGGAACGATCGGAAATAAGATTTACCGTGCGGCAACCGATGACAGCAAGCTGCGCACCTATGATTCATTTTTATCCGCGGTTGTCATGCAGGATCCCCAGCCGTTTGAGTCTCCTTCCAAAGCCGATGAGGGCATGGTTCTGCAGGCTTCCCTATGGCGCGCGGTAACACAGAACGGCAGTCAGTATACAAGTTATGACGACACGGGCCGCACTCTGGTGCCACTTGCGGACGTAGTGGATGCCTGCCACGAGCTTTTTGGCCCAAAATGTGAACTGCAGCCGGAAAGCCAGAAGAACGAAAGCTTTTTTGAGTATGACTCCCAAAAGAATGTGTTCCATGTGCTGCCCTACAGTTCACAGAGCAGCTTTGCGGCCTATACCGTAAGCAGCAAAAAAAGCGGAAACAACACCATACTGAAAGTAGGTTATGTTTCCGCTACAGACGATTGGCGCAATGCAGACTCCACGCAGGCAGTATCGGCGCCGAAACCGACCAAGTATATGGAGTACGTGATGGCAGCGAATCCCGCTACCAATAAGGAATATGTTACTGCTGTTCATGCGGTAACGGATGGGAAATAAGAAAATTTCTACATATCCAATTTTTATAAGAGCAAATACATCATGGTAAAAATAAGACTGGTATCCGATTTTTCTTCAATTAAAATTAAAAGCAGAACCAGAATAAGGGTGCGTTCTTTATCCTTCATCAGGGAACCGAACAGGTCGGTGATTGGGTTTTCGGAGTGATGTTCGGCGCTCATTTCCCGCGCCGCGGGAAGAGCGTGATTTTCCGTAGCATGGGGCGGCGGTTCATGCTGCACTTCGCGAGGGGAGCTGCGAAGACTTTGCTGTGCGCGGCTTTGCATCTCCTGAACCCGCCGAATTGCATCCTGCTGCATTCTGCTCATGTCATTGTTATTCTCAAACGCCATTATAATATCCCCTTTAGCATCGGAAGAACGCGTATCATCTGTAAAATTTGAATGGCTTGATCCAGCTTTTTCTGCCGTTCCGGTCCCAATAAAGGCCGCAGCGCACGCAGCAGGCGGGTATTGTCGTCCTCTTGGCGGAAGTTCGAAAGCAGCGGCGCCATTTTCATTACAGTTTTTAGCGTATCGCCGTCAAGCCCAAGCGGATTGCCGCTTGGGCTTGATACAGCCGGAGGTTCGGGCGGTGCGGATTGACCAAGCAACCCGGCAAGATTTTTGATTCGTTCCATTCCTTCCGGACTGTTTAACAATTCACTTAACTTGCCTGCAAGGTCATCCATCGGTTATTTTCCTCCCATTAGCTTTTGCAGCAGCGCCTGTGCCTGGGGTGTGCTGAGCAGCTTGTTGGCCGCCTCTTTGTCATTGAGTACCTGCTGCAGTTTTTCCATATCATTTGCGCTTACGTTTCCAAGCAGTTTAGAAAGATCTCCGGACTGCGCCTCATTTTTTAAGGCGTTCGGAGTTGTGCCGAGCCGCTGCGCGGCGATTTTAAGCAGGTTTTCCAATTCATCGTTGTTCGGCATTTGTTATCACCACCTGTACCATAAATATGTGGTACGAGCGCGGGATATGATAAATCCTGATTTTTGTTTCGTAACCCGGAGGTGCGTTCATGAGAATATTGGTAGTATCCGATACACATAAAGACGGTTACGCTTTGCGTAAGGCTATTTTGTCACAGACAACGGCAGAGGTTGTCATTCATTTGGGTGACGGCGCAGATGAAGCGGCGGATATGAAGCTGAATTTCCCCGAAAAAATGTTTTTGCAGGTTCGGGGCAACTGCGACTGGGGCTCCACTTTGCCGACATACGGGGATGCTACGCTGGAAGGCAAACACATTTTTTATACGCACGGGCATAACTACAACGCAAAATACGGGATGTATGAAATATGCTGCGCCGCGCGTGACCATAAGGCGGATATTCTGCTTTTTGGACATACGCATCAGGCAATAACCGATTATGAGGACGGACTTTATATCATGAATCCCGGCTCGCTTAATGGCAGTCAGGGAACTTATGGAATCTTGGATATTACCAAAGCCGGCATCGTAACCAATATCATTGCGATATAATTGACATAAAGCAGAACAAATGGTAATCTTAATGTACAAAAACCCATTGGAACGGAAAGGACAGGGAATTAGCATGACAGAGTATGAGAGATGGCTGGCCGCAGAGCTGGACGATAAAGATCTCACAGAGGAATTAAAATCCATACAGGGAAAACCGGAGGAGATCAGCGACCGGTTTTACCGCAATCTGGAGTTTGGAACAGGCGGTCTGCGTGGAGTAATCGGCGCGGGCACGAACCGGATGAATGTTTACACAGTGCGCAAAGCCACACAGGGCCTCGCGAATTATTTGAATAAGCACGGGAAAAATCCGTCGGTCGCCATTGCGCACGACAGCCGCATTAAGAGCGATGTGTTTGCCCGTCAGGCCGCGGCAGTGCTTGCGGCAAACGGAATACAGGCATATCTTTATCCGCAGTTAATGCCGACTCCGTCTCTTTCCTACGCGGTGCGTTACCTGCACTGCAATGCCGGTATCTGCATTACGGCAAGCCATAATCCGGCAAAGTATAACGGCTATAAAGCGTATGGAAGCGACGGCTGCCAGATTACTTCGGAAATGGCGGACGAAGTGTTAAATGAGATCAACAGTCTGGATGTTTTTGACGATGTTAAATATTTGGACTTTGACGCGGCAGTCAAAGAAGGCAAAATAAGCTATATTTCCGACGAAGTGGTAGACGCGTTTTTAGCGGATGTGAAATCCCAGAGTATATTAAAGGGCAAGGCGGGCGATGGCCTGAAAGTGGTTTATACGCCTTTGAACGGCAGCGGCAAAATGTGCGTTACCCGTATTTTGGACAGCATCGGAATTAAGGATGTAACCATCGTTCCGGAACAATCCGAACCGGACGGCAACTTCACAACCTGTCCGTTCCCGAATCCGGAAATCCGCGAAGCTCTGCAAAAGGGATTGGAACTCTGCGAAAAAGTAAAGCCGGATTTGCTCCTCGCAACCGATCCGGATTGTGACCGTGCGGGCATTGCTGTGAAGCAGGGCAGCGAATACATTCTGCTTACCGGAAACGAGGTTGGCGTGCTTCTGCTTGACTTTATTGCCAAAAACCGTATTGTACAGGGCAGCATGCCGAAAAATCCGATCGCGGTAACAACCATTGTCAGCACCGATATGGCGACCTCGGTGGCAAAAGAATACGGCGTAGAGCTGATTCATGTGCTTACCGGCTTTAAGTATATCGGCGATCAGATTGCGTTGCTGGAAGCAAAAGGAGAAAGCGACCGCTATATTTTTGGCTTTGAAGAGAGCTACGGATATTTGTCCGGCGGCTATGTACGCGACAAAGACGCGGTGGACGCAAGCATGCTAATCTGTGAGATGGCTCTTTCCTATAAGCAGCAGGGCAAAACTTTGGTGGATGCCATTCATGCGTTGTACCAAAAGCATGGATATTTCCTCAATACTCTCATGAACTTCGGCTTTGAAGGCGAAGACGGCATGAAGAAGATGAGCTCAATCATGGAAACGCTCCGTACACACGCGCCGGCAAAAATAGCGGAATTCGGTGTGGTTGGCTGGAGCGATTATGAGAAATCGAAGCGCTATGACGGCGACGCTGTAAGTGAAATTACTTTGCCGAAATCCAACGTGTTGGAATACCGTCTGGAAAATGGAAGCAAGCTGATTGTGCGTCCGTCCGGTACCGAACCAAAAATCAAAATCTATCTTTCCGCCAAGGGTGTGGATAAAGCGGATTCCGAAAGCATTGTGGAAAAGCTGAAAAAAGCCGTACCGGAGCTGCTTGGAATTTAATTTAACAATAAAAAGAAAACAGGGAATGAACGTTTTGCTCATTCCCTGTTGTTATATGAATTTGTTTATTAGTTATTTTTGATCCACAAATTTTTTAATTTGATCAAACGTTTCCTGACTGATCACATGCTCGATGCGGCAGGCATCCTGGGTGGCGAGTTCTTCGGAGATTCCCAGCGTTTTTTCAAAAAACTGTGCAATCAGCCGATGTCGTTCATAAATGGCGGAAGCCTTTGCGTAGCCAGCTTCGGTCAGAACAATGTTACCGTTTTGTTCAATGGTAATGTAGCCGCTGTCTTTCAAAATACCCATGGCTCGGCTAATGCTGGGTTTGGTGTAGTTTAATTCGTTTGCAACGTCAATAGAACGCACATAATTGCTTTTATTGTGCAGAATTAAAATCGTTTCCAAATAATTTTCGCCTGATTCCTGCATGGTTACACCTCCAAAAAACAAGTATGCAATATACGGGATTCTCCGCTTGACCCTGTATATTTACCAATAATCATAACATAATCAGGAGAAAAAGACAAGCAGTAAAAATACCAAAACAGAAAAAACGGTGCCGCATAATACGGCACCGGAATTAGTATCAGGAGCTTGAAATCATATCGGAAATACTTTGCCGGTTCGTCATGCGAGCACTGTTTGCAAGAGTGTTTACACAGAAAATGGAAAAATAGCTGACCAGTGCCGTAATTAAAACAGCAGCGGTAAAATAGACCAGAATGGTTCCCTGTGGGCGAAAGCTTTGCTTTATGGTAAATTTTCCTTGGTTCGTAAAAATAAACAAGGCGATATCACATACTGCAAGGAAAATACAAGTACAAAGAACAAAGATTGCCGGAATGCTCAAACTTCCGTTTTTTTCAAAAAAAATTGCCGCGTTGCTGAACGTTACAAACAGGCAGGAGAAAATTAACAAAAGAAAAATCAGGATACTGGATCCTATATAAATGCCCCGTTTTTTCATAGTAACACCTCTATCTTTTCTCATACCCATAGCTGCGGATGCTTTCTCATTTCGAATACCTACAGTTTAACAATGTTGTACGTAGTTGTGTTGATAAACAGGTGAAAATTACGTGAAAACGTGAAGGAAATCATACCGCATATAAAAAGAGTAATGAGAAAAAGAAGAAGGCATTGTCAGTTCATTCGAAAATATTTGTAAAAATGCTTGACACAATCACGGGAATATGCTATTATCATAATAGTTATACAGCACAGAACAATCGTGGTTCGCGCGATATATTGGAATTAGCGCCTAGGGTCTGTATATTCAAGAGGTTGAAGATGAATGTCTTTAACCTCTTTTTTGTGTCTTTAAAACTTTATTTTCCCGCCTGTTTCAGTAAAATTCGGGTTTGACCCTCGTTCAGTGAAATCAGCTTGCTTGCGATACGAGGATGCTTTAACTGTGTGCGCACCATGTTTTTCAGGACCTGCCCGTGGCTGTAACCGTGAATGACAACAATTTCTTTTGTGTTTTTGTCTGCACGGGTCAGTAAGAATTCCAACTGACGTTTCGCTTCGTCTGCGGTCATTCCGTGAATATCTGCCTCAATGGTGGAACCGGTTTTGTTGGTTAGCATGTTTGTGTCCTCTTTTTATCTGCAAAAGTCTTTTGAAATATTATACTACGAAAGATATCCAATTTGTAATGAAAATTCAAAAAGTTTATGCTATACTTATAAAAATGAATGATATGTACTGGCATGAACTCGGACAAAAGACTGAGTCTGTGCGTTTTTGCAAAGAATACTTGGGAGGATTCGCAGATGACGGTTGTGGATATACGAAACCTGATAACCGACAGCAACGTTGAATTAATCGAAATCAGCGATACTACAATTTATTATGCCGAAGAGAAAAATGAAGAAGGACATAACAGCCTTTTTCTTTTGGAATATAATCGCGTGACACGCACCGAACGGATTGTTGCCAACTACTTTTTGAGCAATCCGACTTTTGTTCAACACTTTTTTTCATTTCCAAATGAAATTATCGTTGTAATGGAAAATTCGGAAAGCCTTGCCTGGATTTTGCGGGTAGACAAAAAAACGGGAGCCGAAAAAAATTTGGCGCAGGTTCATTTTATCGGCAGTTTTGCGGACTGTACGGCGTTGGATGAAAGCCATATCATCCTGTATACGGCGGAAAACGAAGAGCACCGAAAATTGTTTAAGGAATATAAAAAGCTGACAGGATTTGACCGTGTTGCGTACCTTTACGATTTGGACGATGAAGAATACTACTATGTGAAAGATGCGCGCATCTGTAATTTGACCAGCCAGAACCTGATTACCTTTGATGTGAACGGGCAGCGGCAGCTTTTGGTCTTGCAGCCGTACGGAAACGAAAAAGAAAAGGAAAAATGCTACCAGAATACCCGCTGGCTGGGTGACTCGATTAATGATAATGTTTGGCTTTGCCCATTGATTGATTTTATTGTCGCGATTAAAACTGCGGAAAAGGAATTGCCGCTGCAAATCCTGCTGAGTGCGGGGACAAGCGGGTTGGTTCGCTATGCCGGAATGGATGAGTATAACCTATATTTCCGTGTAAAGCATTTCCCGACCAACGACCAGCGTATTTGCGCGGTAAGCAAGGCAACCGTGCGGAAAGCAGTGGTTGCCGAACTGAATTTGGCGGAAGGCGAACAGGCGGCAAGCTTTTGTATAGATACACAGGCTGCGAAGGTATACCGGGTAACGGAGCACGAGGACAGCTATGAAATTACCGGAGAACTGAACACGGCTATACACACGCAGTACAGCAAGGAACTGGGTGATTTCGTTGCGTGTATCGAAGACCGGTTCATTCTTGCGCGTTATGTCATCAGCGATGAAACGGATTCCTTTGAATTCGTTTCCATTTTTGACAGCAAGACCGAAGAACAAAAAAGCTATGAGTGCCGCTGCGCGGTACAAGAGAATACGGTGGTTTTATACTGAAAATGAATAAAAATGCAGGTTGATTTTTCTTAAAGGATGCAGTATAGTTTAATTCAGCGGGGAGATGGAGCAGATGGAGAATCAAGAACTGTTAGAGGCTATTGGCGGCATGCTGCAGCCGATAAACACCAGATTGGATCAAATTGATTCCAGACTGGATAATATTGATGTCCGATTGGAGAAAATAGATACCCGATTGGATCGGTTGGATTCCCGCGTGGACAAAATGGAGCGGGATGTATCCGAAGTAAAACAGCGCACGACACGGCTGGAAGTAACGCTGGAAAACGATACAAACCGGAACATTCATCTGCTGGCGGAGGGCCATGCAACGGTTGTGGAAAAGCTCTCGAAACTGGATACGGTTGCAGAGACGGCGGAAGACACCAAAGCAAAAGTAGATGTTTTGTATTCCGTTGTAAAAAAACATAATACCGATATCAATGAACTGAAATTGGCGAAATAGTTTTTACATAAAAAGCACTTGCGCGGCAGCGCAGGTGCTTTTTGCATAAGAGGACTAATTCTCCTGATTTATCTGATAGATATCTTTAATCAGCTCGTTCAGCTCCTGCAGGCTGTTTAAATACCCGGCACGCCGCCGGAATTCGGCGGCGCCTTTTAAGCCGTGCAGATACCACCCTGCATGCTTGCGTGCTTCGCACATGCCATGTGCCTCTCCTTTATATGCACAGATGAGGTTTACATGACGGAGCATCACCAGCATTCGCTCCGAAAGGGAGGGCGGCGGCAGGATACGGCAGCTGTCGGTCAGGTAGGCGTTTATCTGTTTGAAAATCCAAGGGTTCCCCATGGCACCGCGCCCGACCATAACCAAGTCACAGCCGGTCTGCTCCAGCATTTTTGCGGCGGATTGCGCGTCGACCACATCACCGTTGCCGATTACGGGTATCTGTACCGCTTGCTTGACCGCGCGGACGATGCCCCAGTCGGCGGGGGGCATGTACATCTGGTCACGTGTGCGGCCGTGAACGGTAATAGCATCCGCTCCGGCACTTTCACAGATTTTTGCTACTTCCACCGCGTTCACGCTTGCTTTGTCCCAACCCTTGCGGATTTTCACGGTGACCGGAACGGGTACGGCGGCTTTTACCGCCTCTACAATTCTGCCGCAGAGTTCAGGATTCTTCATCAGCGCGGAACCGGAACCGTTGTTGGCGATTTTAGGAGCGGGGCAGCCCATATTGATGTCAATCGCGTCTGGCGCATAGGCCATGGATTTTTTCGCCGCCTGTGCCATGGTTTCCGGTTCATCACCGAAAATTTGAATGGCTGCCGGATGCTCACAGGGGGAAAGCTCCATCAGCTCTCTTGTCTTTTTATCGCTGAATTGCAGCGCTTTCGAGCTTACCATCTCCGTAACCACATAAGCCGCTCCGAACGAAACGCAGGTTTCACGGAATGCCCGATCCGCCACTCCCGCCATCGGTGCAAGAACCGCCCGACCATTTATTTCAAGATTACCGATTTTCAATAGTAAAATCCTTCCAATTAAAGAATTGTTGAACGCAAATGGACGGCTTCATTATAACACTTAATTTTTTCCTTGGAAAGTGATATAATACAAGAATACATGTACTTTATGAGAAACACGCAGGAAAGAAATTTCCGGTCTGTTTGGGTTGGACGGAATTAAAAAATAGGAGAACATCTATGAAACTACTGGTGCTAGACGGAAACAGCATTTTAAACCGCGCGTTTTACGGCATTAAGCTTTTATCCACCAAGGAAGGATTGTATACCAACGGCATTTATGGATTTTTAACGATGCTGCAAAAGGTGAAAGAGGAAACAATGCCGGACGCGGTTGCTATCGCGTTTGATATGCGTGCGCCTACCTTTCGGCACAAGGAATACGACGGGTATAAGGCACAGCGAAAAGGAATGCCGGAAGAACTGGCCCAGCAGATGCCGACTTTAAAAGAACTTCTCACCCTTCTCGGTTACCGGATTGTGGAGTGCGAAGGGTATGAAGCGGATGATATTTTAGGAACCCTTGCCGAAGCCTGCAAACAGCGGGGCGAGGAGTGTGTGATTGCTACCGGTGATCGGGACAGCCTGCAGTTGGTTTGTCCGCAGGTGAGTGTCCGACTTGCCACCACCAAATTCGGTCAGCCGCAGGTCACACTGTACAACGAAGAAAAAATCATGGAGGATTACGGTGTTACGCCGCATCAGCTTATCGATATCAAAGCTATTCAGGGCGATACCTCCGACAATATTCCCGGCGTTCCCGGTATTGGGCAAAAGGGGGCAGCCGAGCTGATTCAAAAGTTTGGAAACATTGAATATATCTACGAACATGTCGACACCATCGACATCAAAGATGGCATGCGCAAAAAACTGATAGAGGGCAAAGACAGCGCGTTTTTAAGCCGCCATTTGGGTACGATTTGCACGAGTGCTCCGGTTGATACCGAAATCGGCGATTATGTGATGAAACCCTGTGACTGCGCCGCCGCGGCCCGTATCATGGCAAAGCTGGAGTTATTTAAGCTGATGGATAAAATGGGACTGAACAACTCTGTAACGCCGCAGGCGGCGGAGGAGTCCAATCTTTCCGGTGAGATTGTGGTAACGGACTGCGAGGATACTTTGAAACTGCTTGCAGACTTAAAAGAGACAGGTCGGGCGGATTTTCTTGTTTCTTACGACAAGTGCGATATTAAAAAGCTAATATTCAATCTAAATAATACAATTTGTGTAGTAAAAGCGGACGACAATTTTCTTCGTGCCCTTTGTGAAGATGAAAGTATCAAGAAAAACACGCATGACAGCAAGCCGTTCTATGCCGCTTTAGATAACAAGGGAATCACGCTTCAAGGGATGGAAATGGACACGCTGCTTGCCGGCTATCTGCTGAATCCGTCTGCCTCCGGTTACGATGTGGCACGTATGGCGACAGAATATGAGGTTCCGGTCCCTGCCGTTCAGAGCGAAGATGCCATCATTTCAGCAGCCGCGATTTTACCTGCACTGGCGGATAAACTCACACGGTTGATTCAGCAGAATACGCAGGGCAATCTGTTAAGCACCATCGAAATGCCGCTTGCCAGGGTTTTGGCTCGCATGGAAACCGTCGGTTTTGCGGTGAACGCACAGGGGATTGCCGATTACGGCAAAGAATTGCAGACACAGTTAGAGGAAATACAAGCGAACATCTACGGCGAGGTTGGCTATGAATTCAATATCAATTCGCCCAAACAGTTAGGCGAGGCATTGTTTGAAAAGCTTGGACTGCATCACGGCAAAAAGACCAAGAGCGGTTACTCCACCAGTGCCGAGGTTCTGGAAAGCCTGCGTTATGAACATCCGGTTGTGGAGCTTGTGCTCAGCTACCGGACTTTGGCAAAGCTAAAATCTACCTACTGTGACGGGTTGATTAAAGTGATTGCGCAGGATGGGCGGATTCATTCGAATTTTAATCAGACTGAAACGCGCACGGGAAGAATCAGCTCCACCGAGCCGAATTTGCAGAATATTCCGGTGAGAACCGAACTTGGCCGCGAACTGCGGCGTTTCTTTGTTGCGCGCGACGGCTGGGTGCTGGTGGATGCCGACTATTCGCAGATTGAGCTGCGCGTATTGGCGCATGTAGCTAACGATGCCAACATGATTGCCGCGTTCCGGAACAATGACGATATCCATCGTTCCACCGCCGCGCAGGTGTTCCATATGCCGGAAGAGATGGTCACACCGATTATGCGAAGCAGGGCAAAGGCGGTCAATTTCGGTATTGTATACGGTATCGGCGCGTTTTCGCTGGCAAAGGATATCAATGTAAGCCGCAAGGAGGCCGAAACTTATATCCGCGACTATCTGGAACATTATTCCGGCATTCGGGAATACATGGAACACGTGGTCGCGCAGGCCAAGGAACAGGGATATGTGGAGACCCTGTTTGGGCGCAGAAGGTATCTACCGGAATTGGCCTCTTCCAATTTCAATCTTCGAGCATTCGGGGAACGTGTCGCACGCAATATGCCCATTCAGGGTGCGGCGGCGGATATTATTAAAATAGCCATGATCAAAGTGGAGGAGAGGCTCGAAAAGGAGAATATGCGGGCACGCCTGATTTTGCAGGTGCACGATGAACTGATTGTGGAGGCGCCAAAGGAAGAAGCGCAAAAAGCCGCCCGAATTTTAACCGAAGAAATGCAGAATGCCGTTTCTCTTGCGGTTCCCATGGTCGCGGAAGCAAATATGGGACAAACCTGGTATGACGCAAAAGGCTAAACCGGACAAAACTTTTGAATTGAAAAAGGAAGGTTTCATTTTGAGCGTGTTTATTTGCCCGATATGCAAAGAAAAACTGGACAGAACGGATACGGTCTATCTTTGCCCGAATCATCACAGTTATGATATTTCCGCTGAGGGTTATGTCCATTTGCTTCCGCCAAACAAAATGCACGCCAAAATTCCGGGCGATAACAAGCAGATGGTCAATAGCCGCCGCGATTTTTTGGCAACCGGACTGTATCAGCCGTTCAGTGACAAATTAAATGAACTGGTTTACGAAAGCATCGCGGACTCTGTTGCTCCGATTGTGATAGATGCCGGCTGCGGGGAAGGATATTACACCGCGCGGCTTCAAAATTATTTTGCAAAAAATGATTGCAAAGCGGTTTTGGCGGGATTTGATATCTCAAAATTCGCCGTAAAGGCCGCTGCAAAACGGTATAAAAATACAGAATTCGCGGTTGCCAGCATGTTCGATATTCCTATTGCGGATGCTTCGGCGGACGTCCTGTATGCAATTTTTTCACCCATCGTACCCGGTGAATTCGCGCGCGTACTCAAACCGGGCGGTACGCTGATTCTTGCCGTACCGGGAGAGCGCCATCTATACGGGATGAAAGAGATTTTATATGAAAATCCTTATGAAAACGAATATAAAGAAACAATCTATGAGGGGTTTGCTTTTTGTAAGCGTGTGCCGGTTTGGGGCGAAATCCATATGGATAGCCCAAAAACAATTGCAAATTTGTTCGCGATGACGCCGTATTACTGGAAAACCAGCATTGCCGGCAGTGAACGCTTGAAAGAAACAAAGGAACTGCATACGGAAATCGAGTTCGATTTCTTGGTTTATCGCAAAGATTAATCCAAATGAACGTACACATTCAATAACAGGATGAGGAGGGAATGCGGTGAAAATACTTTTTTTATGCACCGGCAATACGTGCCGAAGTCCGATGGCAGAAGGTATTTTTCAAAAAATGCTGCGTGAGAGCGGAACAACGGATGTTGCTTGCCAAAGCGCGGGGTTATCCACAACAGATGGTCTGCCCGTTACGGAAAACGCGGTAACGGTCTGCCGGGAAATCGGTGTGGACATTTCCGCCCACCGTTCGCGCAGACTTACCATGCAGGAGGCCAAAACCGCTGATCTGCTGGCAGTTATGACGCAGACACACGCAAGTATGCTTCAGGCTGCCGGAATACCGCAGGCCAAAATTTATGTGCTGGGCAGCGAGATTCCGGACCCTTATGGCGGCAGTGTGGAAATTTACCGTATCTGCCGGAATAAAATTGAGACGGCGCTGAAAGAATTGCAAAAGCGGGTGGAGAACTGCGAACTTCGCACGGAGGAATCAACTTGATTGAAAATTGCAAGCTTGTTAAAATGGAAGAAGTGCACTTGGATTCGCTTGCGGAGCTGGAATCCGTCTGTTTTTCCCAACCTTGGTCAAGGGAAGGATTGGCGGAGGAGCTCGAAAATCCGCTTGCCTGTTTTGTTGTTGCCCAAATGGAGGGAGAAAATGGCATACAGGTAATCGGCTACGCCGGTATGCACTGTGTTGTAGGAGAATGTTACATTACCAATGTGGCGGTGTTTCCGCAATACCGCCGGCAGGGTGCGGCAAAAGCGTTGGTTCAGTACTTGATTGACTTTGCGAAAGGGCAGGATGGAGAATTCATTAGCTTAGAAGTGCGAAACTCCAATGAGAACGCGATTGCGCTTTATGAGCGTCTCGGCTTTCGAACGGTCGGTGTACGCCGAAATTTTTATTCCGCTCCCACCGAAGACGGGCGGATTATGACTATAAAATTCAAATGAATTCCGACGGACAAAGGCCGGAACGAAAGAAACTATAAACGGCAAGGAGAAACAGACATGCGTATTTTAGGCATTGAAAGTTCCTGCGATGAAACCGCTGCGGCGGTTGTGGAGAACGGAAGAATTGTTTTGTCTTCCGTGATTGCGTCACAGGTGGAAGAACATAAACTTTACGGCGGAGTTGTGCCGGAAATTGCCTCCCGACGCCACAGCGAAGCGGTGGTGGGTGTAACCGAACAGGCGTTGGAGCAGGCGAATGTAACATTAAAGGACATCGACGCCATTGCGGTTACCCATGCGCCGGGCTTGATCGGCGCGCTGCTGGTGGGTGTCAATTTTGCAAAAGGCTTGTCCTTTTCCACCGGTCTGCCGCTTGTTCCGGTTCACCATCTGCGTTCACACATCGCTGCAAATTATATCACATCGCCGAAGCTGGAACCGCCGTTTTTATGCCTCGTCGTTTCGGGCGGACATACCCATATTATAGAGGTAAAGGATTATACCGATCTGCATGTCATCGGCTGTACACGCGACGACGCGGCGGGCGAAGCGTTCGACAAAGCCGCGCGTGCCATGGGAATGCCCTATCCGGGTGGAATCCATTTGGATAAAATTGCGAATTCCGGCAATCCGCTTGCCTTCAAAATGCCGCATCCGGTTGTGGATGGCGCACCGTTTGATTTTAGCTTTTCCGGTTTAAAAACATCGGTAATCAACTTGATTCATAACGCGAAACAAAAAGGACAGGAGCTGTCGGTTCCGGATTTAGCTGCTTCCTACCGTAAAGCGGTCGTGGATGTACTGGTGCGAAATTTTGTTGCGGCGGCAAAGGAAACGAACAGCAAAAAGCTGGTCATTGCGGGCGGCGTTTCGGCAAATTCGCTTTTGCGCAGACGTTTGGGTGAAGAATGCAAGCGATATGGTTGGGAATTTTACTGTCCGGAACTCGCACTTTGCGGAGATAATGCGGCTATGGTAGGAGCACAGGGATATTATGAATACCGAGCGGGCAAAATAGCAGGGTTGGAATTAAATGCCTGTGCGGAGATGCCGGTCGACGAATAAGGATGAATAAATATAGAAAACAGAGCATATTTATACATTTAATAATTCTATAGAAATAATTTGATAAAAATTTAACAAAATTCTCTTCAGGTGATTGATTCTAAACATGAAATGTATTATAATAGTGAAAAATAGCGTTTTTTACGAAATGCTTTTTAATGCGTTTTGGCCATTGGGCCGGAAGGAGAAACAGTATGACAAATAACAAGTCAGTACTAAGCTGGATCGAAGAAATGAAGTCCCTTGTTAACCCAGACAATGTTGTTTGGATTGACGGCTCTGAAGAGCAACTTGAAGCACTCCGTGCTGAGGCTTGCAATTCCGGAGAAATCATCAAATTAAATCAAGAAAAGCTTCCAGGATGCTACCTCCATCGCACCGCTGTAAACGACGTTGCACGTGTTGAGGACAGAACCTTTATCTGCTCCCGTAAAGAAGAGGATGCAGGTCCGACCAATCACTGGAAAGATCCTCAAGAAGCATACAAAATGTTATATGATATTGCAAGAGGCAGCTATAAAGGCCGCACCATGTATGTCATTCCTTACTCCATGGGCCCGATCGGCTCTCCTCTCGCAAAAATCGGCGTTGAACTGACAGACTCCATCTATGTTGTATTGAACATGAGCATCATGGCTCGCGTAGGCCAAAAGGTATGGGATACCCTCGGCGATAACCCGGAATGGGTTCGCGGTCTGCACTGCAAATGCGACATTGATGCAGAAAAGAGATACATCTGCCACTTCCCGGAGGACAACACCATTATCTCTGTTAACTCCGGTTACGGCGGAAACGTTCTGCTCGGCAAAAAGTGCTTTGCACTTCGTATTGCTTCCTACCTTGGCAAAACACAGGGCTGGATGGCCGAGCATATGTTAATCCTCGGCATCCAAAACCCGAAGGGCGAAATCAAATACGTTGCGGCCGCTTTCCCGTCCGCATGCGGCAAAACTAACCTGGCTATGCTCATCCCGCCGGAAGGCTACAGCAAGAAGGGCTACAAGGTTTGGACAGTCGGCGACGACATTTCTTGGATGCGTCAGGGCGAAGACGGCAGACTGTATGCCATCAATCCTGAAAACGGCTTCTTCGGCGTTGCTCCTGGTACCAACAAAAAGTCCAACCCGAATGCACTGGCTTCCACAATGTCCGGCACCATCTTCACTAACGTTGCGCAAAATCTGGATGACAACACTGTTTGGTGGGAAGGTCTCGACAAGAATCCGCCGAAGAATGCTCTTAACTGGAAGGGTGAACCTTGGGACGGCACAACATCCGATCAAAAGGGTGCTCATCCGAACAGCCGCTTCACTGCTCCTGCAAAGAACTGCCCATGCATCAGCCCAGAATTCGACAAGGGCGCGGGCGTCCCGATTTCCGCTATCATCTTCGGCGGCCGCCGTGCACAAATCACTCCATTGGTATATCAGTCCCGTGACTGGAACAACGGTGTGTTCGTAGGCTCCATCATGGCTTCCGAAACAACCGCAGCCGCTGCCGGTGCAGTCGGTGTTGTTCGCCGCGATCCTATGGCTATGCTTCCGTTCTGCGGCTACCATATGGGCGATTATTTCGCACACTGGATCGAAATGGGCAAAAAACTCGGCGATAAGGCTCCTAAGATCTTCAATGTGAACTGGTTCCGTCTTGATGACGAAGGCCACTTCATTTGGCCGGGATTCGGCGATAACTTCCGCGTTCTCGAGTGGATCATCAACCGTTGCGAAGGCAAGGCAGACGCTGCGGAAACAGCTATCGGCTATGTTCCGAAGGCAGAAGACATCAACCTGGAAGGTCTTGATTTCAGCTTGGATACTTTGAAGAGCATCCTCGAAGTGAAAAAAGACCAGTGGGCAAAAGAGGCAGACGGCATCGAGGAATTCTACAAGAAGTTTGGCGACAAGCTCCCTGCAGAACTGAAAGCTCAGCTCGAAACCCTCAAGAAAAATGTCCAATAATATCTGATAAACATGCAAAGGCGATCGCTCATTTTGAGCGGTCGCTTTTTTGTTATGATAAGGTTATGCAGTGGGTTTAGAAAAAGAACTCGGAATAGAAAAAATTTGGTATGTATAGCCGGTCGGATTGTATCACTATGTAACTGCTAAATTGCATATGATTTTCTAAAAGAATAATATTTTACAGTTTATACCTTTTTTGCAAGCTTCATCCGTGAAACTTGCAAAAAGTATGAATAAATTATTGCGGAAGTTAGAAATTTGTGTAAATTCCCCCTTGATTTATGGTGCTAAATATTTTATACTAAAACTATCTTTTCGTGGTATTACCCGGCATGCGCAATGTCGGGCAATTTATATTTTAGGAGGAATAATAAATGGCAGGAAGCACAGAAACAGCTTACCATCCAAAGGGCGATTTCTTCAATTTGAGGGGCAACAACACGAATGTTCGTACCGAAATCATAGCAGGTCTTACTACATTTTTCACCATGTCGTACATACTATTCGTTAACCCATCCGTACTATCCAAAACAGGCATGCCTTATCAGGCGGTTTTCCTCGCAACTATCATTGCTTCGGCAATCGGTACCTTGGTTATGGCGTTGTTTGCAAATGTTCCATACGCACAGGCACCAGGTATGGGCTTAAATGCATTTTTTACTTACACGGTATGCATGGCGCTTCATTTTACATGGCAGGAAGCGTTGGCGCTTGTATTTATTTGCGGTATTATCAACATCCTTATTACGGTGACAAAGGTCCGCAAAGTAATTATTAAGTCTATTCCAAAAAGCCTGCAGCATGCAATCGGCGGCGGCATCGGTATCTTTGTTGCTTATATCGGTCTTAAGAATGCTAATTTCCTTCAGTTTACATCCGAGCCTGGCGCTGGTTTAACCGGTTTGGTTTCCGTTAACGACAAAGCAGTTGATGCGGCCGGTAAGGTTGCTGTCAACGGTGCTGACGGAATTTTCTCTGTTGTAACAGGCGGCGGCATCGTTCCCGCACTGGTTGAGTTTACACAGCCAGCTGTGCTTTTAGCTTTATTCGGTTTGGTTTTAACCATTGTCCTGTTGATTTTGAATGTCAAGGGCGCTATTTTAATCAGCATTCTTGCAACGACCATTGTGGGTATTCCTTTTGGTGTTGCAGATTTTTCACACGTCTCTATTTCACTCGCATCACTGGGCGATGCTTTCTCACAGCTGGGCACCACTTTCGGCGCTGCCTTCAGCGCAAAAGGTATGGGCTCCCTGTTCACTAATGCTTCGAGAATCCCGCTTGTTATTATGACAATCTTTGCGTTCAGTCTTTCCGATACCTTTGACACCATTGGTACCTTTATCGGAACAGGTCGTCGTACCGGAATCTTCAGCGAAGAGGATGAAAAGGCACTTGAAAACAACTCCGGCTTTAAGTCCAAAATGGACAAGGCTCTGTTTGCAGATGCAACCGCAACTTCTATTGGCGCTATTTTCGGCACTTCCAACACCACTACCTATGTTGAAAGCGCTGCCGGTATCGGCGCTGGCGGACGTACCGGCTTAACCAGTCTGGTAACCGCGATCATGTTCATTGCATGTGCCGTACTTGCTCCTGTTGCGGGTGCTGTTCCGGCCGCTGCTACTGCACCGGCACTGATCGTTGTTGGTGTTATGATGATGAGCTCCTTTAAAGAAATCGCATGGGATAACTTTGAAGAAGCAGTTCCGGCCTTCTTTGCAGGCGTTTTCATGGCTCTTTGCTACAGCATTTCTTATGGTATTGCTGGCGGCTTCATTTTCTACTGCATTGTGAAGCTTATCCGCGGCAAAATCAAGGAAGTACATCCGATTTTAATTGTTTCCGCACTTCTGTTCATACTGAACTTTATTATTCTTGCCATTCTGTAAGGCAAAGATCTGTTGTATTTTTAAAAGCAAGCAGCCACGTACGAAAGTGCGGGGCTGCTTTTTTGTATGCGCTTCAATAAGTATGAGGATGAGGCGAATAACAGTAAAAAATATAATGGTAAAGATTGTTAACAATTTATAAAAGTGCTATAATTATTGTCAAATTCTATTGTATAGGGGGAAACGGGGAATTCATATGCTTATTATTAGAAAAGGATATGAAGGAAAATCGGAGCTGTGAAAAAGCAAACGGAATAGATTCCGAAGGTAGGTTCGTAAATTTAAAATGGACAGAAGGGCTTTAAGGTGAGTAAATTACATGATTTGCCCAATATCAGCACTGTAATCGAGGCGGAACTCATTCATGCGGGCATTACCACACCGGAAATGCTGATGGAGAACGGCAGTAAAAAAGCATTCACAAAAATCAAAAAATGCGACAAAAATGCATGTGTAAGCATGCTTTGCGCACTGGAAGGTGCGATTGAGGGAGTTCGATGGTACAATCTTCCGACAAAAACAAAAGAAGAGCTGCAGAAATTTTATAATACTTTATAGAAATGTTTATACTTATAGTATGTTTACATATTTTAGAATAGTTTTCATGGGGCCTGCCGAATATGGCAGGCTTTCGTTTTTCATAATAAGGAGCTGTGCTTTTTTATTGTACTGTGCTATAATCTATCCATAATACAGAAGTTAATCCCGAATAGTACGAAAACTCACTATCAAAGGCGGTAAGCAAAGCTGTTTTTTGACAAAATGGTTTTTCAATGCTTTTGATAAGAATGAAGGGGAACAGATGCCCAGATTTTTTATAGATTCCATTCCAAGTGGAAAAACTGTACTGACCGGTGCGGACGGCAAACATATTGCGCGTTCCCTGCGCATGGTGGTTGGCGAGCCGCTTACTCTCTGCGACGGGCAGGGCACGGACTATGCGTGCGAAATCGAGAAAATCAACGGGGATGAGGTGCTGGTTCGAGTGCTTAGCTCCTGCCCGAGTATCAGTGAGCCGACCGTGCACGTTACGGTGTATCAGGGGCTGCCAAAGGCGGATAAAATGGACAGCATTGTACAGAAAGCCGTGGAAATAGGGGCGGTTGCCGTTGTTCCGGTTATGACCGCGCGTTGTGTATCCAAACCGGATGAAAAATCCGCGCAGAAAAAAATCGAGCGCTGGCAGAAAATTTCGGAAGAAGCGGCAAAGCAGAGTGGCAGAGGAATTATCCCCCGGGTTGAGCCGCTGATGAGTTTGAAACAGGCGGCGCAGCAGGCGGTAAAAAACAGCCGTGTACTTCTGTTTTATGAGGGCGGGGGCGAAAGCCTTTCCAAGCTGATTTCCCGGGAAAACACAGATAAAGAAATTTCGATTTTTATCGGGCCGGAGGGCGGATTTGAGCCAGAGGAAGTGGAGCTGATTGTTTCGCTGGGCGGTAAAACCGCAACACTGGGCACCCGTATCCTGCGTACCGAAACCGCGCCGATCGCCGCAATTGCGGCTATTATGCTGGCAAGCGGGAACATGTGAGGGAAAAAGAATGAGCAGAACTGTATTGATTACTGGCTCGTCACGAGGAATCGGCAGAGAGATTGCACGTGCATTTGCACAAAACGGTGACAAAATCGCGGTCAATTATTTTCGCCATAAAGAACAGGCTGCCGAACTTGTGCGGGAAATCCGTCAAACATATCCGAACAGTTCCGCTTTGGCGGTACGTGCGGATGTCTGCGACCAGTTGCAGGTAAGAATCATGTTTGAGCAGGTGAAAGCACAGCTTGGGACGGTGGAAGTATTGGTAAACAATGCCGGTATTGCGCAGCAGAAGCTGTTTACCGATATTACCGAGCGGGACTGGGACAACATGTTTAACGTGGACGTAAAGGGCGTATTCCACTGCTGCCAGTGCGCGCTCCCGGATATGATACACCGCAAAGAGGGAAAAATCATCAACATTTCTTCCATGTGGGGGCAGGTGGGTGCATCCTGTGAGGTGCATTATTCCGCGGCAAAAGCAGCGGTAATCGGGCTGACACAGGCGCTTGCAAAAGAGGTCGGCCCCTCCCATATTCAGGTAAACTGTATTGCCCCCGGGGTGATTGATACGGAAATGAACGGCCATTTGGATGCGCAGACGATGGAGGAATTAAAGAAAGAAACGCCTCTCGGTGTAATCGGAACTCCAAAAGATATTGCCGAAGCAGCGTTGTTTTTGGCATCGGACAAAGCAGATTTTATTACCGGTCAGGTGCTCGGTGTAAATGGGGGCATGATTATCTAGCGTATAAAGACTCAAAAATAATGACAACAAATAAAACGAACCGCTTATCTGCAAGAATTACAGATAAGCGGTTCGTAGTTTTAAGAATCTAATGTAGAAAACGCGTAGCGTGTGCGTGCAGGCTCAGCCTGCCAGTCTTCAAAATTCGATTTTCTTGGAGATATACTCAACCAAATCGGCAATTGCGACGCGTTCCTGACTCATGGTGTCACGGTCACGCACGGTTACGCAGCCGTCAGTCTCACTGTCAAAATCATAGGTAATGCAGAACGGCGTACCGATTTCATCCTGTCTGCGGTAACGTTTGCCGATGGAGCCCGATTCATCGTATTCCGCCATAAAGTGCTTGGTGAGCTGTGTGTAAACTTCCTGCGCTTTTTCGCCCAGCTTTTTGGAAAGCGGGAGTACGGCGGCTTTATAAGGTGCAAGCGCGGGGTGAAGGCGCATGACCACGCGGGTGTCATTTTCGCCAACCTGCTCTTCATCATATGCGTCGCACAGGAATGCAAGCGTAACACGGTCTGCGCCGAGGGAAGGCTCTACCACGTAAGGCAGATAACGCTCATTTGCTTCCTGATCGAAGTATTCCAGGCTCTTGCCGGAGTGATCCTGATGCTGTTTTAAGTCATAATTGGTTCGGTCAGCAATACCCCAAAGTTCGCCCCAGCCGAACGGGAACAGGAATTCGATGTCGGTTGTTGCTTTGGAGTAGAAGGAAAGTTCCTCTTTCTCATGATCGCGCAGACGGATGTTTTCCTCTTTTAAGCCTAAGCCGAGCAGCCAGTTCTTGCAGAAATCTTTCCAGTAATAGAACCAGTCAAGGTCGGTGTCGGGTTTGCAGAAAAATTCCAGCTCCATCTGCTCAAATTCACGGATGCGGAAAATGAAGTTGCCCGGCGTAATTTCATTGCGGAAGGATTTGCCCACCTGAGCCACGCCGAACGGGATTTTGCGGCGGGTGGTGCGCTGAATGTTCGCAAAGTTGACGAAAATACCCTGAGCGGTTTCCGGTCTTAAATAAATCTCATTTTTGGCGTCTTCTGTTACACCCTGAAAGGTTTTAAACATCAGGTTGAATTTGCGGATATCGGTAAAGTTTGTGGAACCGCAGTCCGGGCATTGAATATTGTGCTCTTTAATGTATTCGGACATCTGCTCAAAGGTCATGCCGTTTGCGTCGCCGCCCGCGTCTTCAATCAGCTTGTCCGCGCGGTGACGTGTGTGGCAGTCGCGGCAGTCCATAAGCGGGTCGGAAAAACCGCCCACATGGCCGGACGCGACCCAAACCTGTGGGTTCATTAAAATCGCGGTATCCAAACCGACGTTATAAGGGCTTTCCTGCACAAATTTTTTCATCCAGGCGCGCTTTACATTGTTCTTGAATTCCACGCCGAGCGGGCCGTAATCCCACGCATTCGAAAGTCCCCCGTAAATCTCGGAACCGGAATACACAAAGCCTCGATTTTTGCACAGTGCAACAATTTTGTCCATGGTTTTTTCGCTAGCTAACATAGTTCTTTCCTCCATAATCAGGGCGCTGGCTGCGCTCCATTATTATTTTTTCTTGAATATAATTAATTTACTCAATACATAGTTAATGATCACAACGATTACATTCATGAGGATTTTGGATACCCACTCATTGACATGCAAGATACCAACAAGCAACCATATGCCCAAGTCATCCACACCCAGCGACAGTAGTCTTGCAACAAGGAATGTAACCAACTCGCGCCATAAAAGAGTCGATTCAAAGCTTTTACTTTTAAACACATAAAGCTTGTTTGTGATAAAAGCAAAAATTACGGCGATTACCCATGCGACCGTATTTGCGATAACCTCATTCCAGTGAAGATGGTCATAACAAAATACAAATACTGCAATGTTGATTACCGTCGTGAGAACGCCGAAAATAACATAGGAAACTGTTTCGGGATTTACAAGCCTTTTCCATAGTTTGCGCAGTTTGTCCATTTATTCATCCCTTTGATTTTGATACTTTACTAGTTTAACATTATGAGGTTATTCTTTCAAGAAAAAAGTATGAATTATTCAAGAAAAATAGGTGAAGAAAGCATGAAACTGATCATTTTTGAAGAACGTTGACAACGGAGATCGTTTTGGGATACTATTAAGTAAAAGGAAATTTGAAATTCCGGGCAAACCGCGGTTGCTAGGAACTGATGGAACGGTGGAAATCTTAAAAAATCAACCAACCATTAACCACGGGGATTTTCTGAAGATTTCGTATAAATGGAGAATACGTATGAAACTTGTATACACCAACGGAACAAATCCTGATTTTGTAATGCTCTGCGGTCAACTGGATGAATATCTGTTTGAGCTTGTAGGCGGAGAAAAGCAGAGAAAGCAATACTCGCCGTACAATACCCTTGAGGATATTCATGATGTAGTTCTTGCTTATGAGAATGACCGTCCTGTTGCCTGCGCGAGCTTCAAATTTCATGATACGGGCACCGCGGAGGTAAAACGCGTGTTTCTTCGGGAAGAATACCGGGGTAAGGGATTGTCGAAGCAGCTTATGACCGAGTTGGAGAATCAGGCGAAAAAGAAGGGACATTCCAAGTTGATACTGGAAACGGGAGAACAGTTACCGGCGGCAATAGCATTTTATAAAAAAATAGGTTACTCTGTCATTGCAAACTACGGACAGTACCAAAACATGAAAGAATCCGTTTGTATGCAAAAAGATATTTAATGCCATTGGAAATAAAGCCGGAACACAGAAAAGTCTGAGAGAGCTCCTCATGTAGGCACGCGGCTCGGTATCTGCTTTTGATAAGCGGCATGATGCGGGTAAGCGAACTGCTTGAGCAGGAAGAGTATCTTATTACGGAACTCCTGTTTTGCGCGAGTTCTTAATATCGGAGCAAATGGCAAGGTCCATTTGGCATGATGATGAAAGAAAAAGAGAGGCAGACAGCCAATGAAAATAATTGTGACAGCGGGTGGAACCAGTGAGCCGATTGATCAAGTGCGTTCCATTTCGAATCATGCAACGGGAAGGCTCGGCAGTATGATTGCGAATGAATTTCTTTCGCACATGAGGGCGGATGACCGCCTCTATTATCTATGCGGGGAACACGCGGTTCTGCCGGACAGCGGCAGTGAGAATTTGGTTATCCTTCCGATAAGCAGCACCAACGATCTGCTCCAAAAAGCGGAAGAGCTGCTGAAAGAGCATACCATTGATGTCTTTGTCCACTCCATGGCAGTCAGTGATTATACGGTTAAGCAGATTACCTCGCTGACCGATGTTTCGAATTTTTTGTTTCGTCAAAAGGACTTGATTGCGCAGGCAGGTACACCGGAGAATTTGCAGGACTTGATCCAGCAGGCAATAAAAGAGAGCATGCTGAAAAACGATCGGAAGCTGTCTTCCGCTATTCAAAATCCGCTGTTGCTGTTGGAAAAAACGCCCAAAATAATCGGTGCTGTTAAAAAAATCAGCCCGCATACCAAATTGGTCGGATTTAAGCTGTTGTGTAATGTTTCAAAAGAAGAACTCATTGATACCGCGCTACAACTGCTCAACCGAAATGACTGTGAATATGTGTTTGCGAATGATTTAAAGGATATTAGCGGAAACAGGCACAACGGGTATCTGGTTGCCCACGACGGCTCCGCGGTATTTTTGCAGGGTAAACAACAAATCGCGCAGGCAATTGTGGAAAATATTTTGAATACGATTGAGGTAAAGATATGAAACGAATATTACTGGGTGTTTGCGGCGGAATCGCGGCATATAAGGCGGCAGATATCGCCCATTCCCTTTATAAAACAGGTTTTTCGGTTGATGTTATCATGACAGAAAATGCGGCGAAGTTTATCACTCCTCTTACGTTTCGCACGCTGACGCAAAACAAAGTATATACCGATATGTTTGACGAGCATTTTGAATCGGATGTGAAGCATATTTCCCTGGCAAACCGAGCGGACCTTGTACTGATTGCACCGGCAACCGCCAATTTTATCGGCAAGCTTGCGAACGGAATCGGTGATGATATGCTGTCTACGGTGATGCTTGCGGTAAGGAATAAGCCGGTCTTAATTGCTCCCGCAATGAACACCAATATGCTGGAAAATCCGATTGTGAAGGACAATATGGAAAAATTAGAGCAATACGGTTATCATATTTTGGAAACGAAAGAAAGCTTACTCGCCTGCGGTGATTATGGAAAAGGTGCGCTTGCGGATGTGGATACCATACTAAAAGAGGTTGAGAAATATGCCGGAGAATAAATTAAAGCAGCTTTCCATTACACAAATGCCGGATTTTTTATTTGGAAATGAACAGAATGCGGAAGCCGCAACCGGCTGTACGGTTATCATTTGCCCCAACGGTGCGGTAACTGGCGTTGATGTTCGCGGCGGCTCTCCCGGAACAAGGGACACGGATTCCTTGAACCCGATTAATAATCGCAACGCGGTTCACGCGGTGGTACTTGCGGGCGGCAGCTCTTTTGGATTGGAATCCTGCGAAGGGGTTATGCAGTATCTGGAGCAGAAAAATATCGGGCGTGATGTGGAAAGAACTGTGGTGCCCAATGTATGCGGGGCAATTTTATTTGATTTAAAATGCGGGGATTGCCGTGTGCGCCCGGATAAAGCGATGGGTTTTCAAGCCTGTGAACACGCCTTTGCAGAAGAAGCTTTTCAAAATGGAAATTATGGTGCCGGCACTGGTGCTACGGTTGGAAAGTCAGCCGGCCTTTCTTATGCGATGAAGGGCGGACTTGGCAGCTGCCTGTTTCAGTATGATGATTTACTGGTCGGCGCGGTGGCTGCGGTCAACTGTGTGGGTGATGTTATCGATACAAGAACGGGTGAAACGCTTGCCGGAGCGTTTCGGGATCACCAGTTTTTTTCTTCCGCGGATTACATGCTGAAACACTATACGGATGAGAAAGATTTTTTCAGTTCCAATACGGTAATCGGAGCTCTTGTTACCAACGCATGCCTAAATAAAAATCAGGCGACAAAGCTGGCGGGAATCGGGCAGGACAGTATTGCGCGGGCAATTTCCCCTGCACATTCCATTTTCGACGGCGATACCGTCTTTGCCATGAGCTGCGGTGATATATACGCAAATCTGGACGCGGTGGGAATTTTGGCATCAAAAGCCATGGAAGCGGCAATTGCAAACAGTATTGTGACCGCGAAAAGCGCGTATGGATATCGGTCTTACCGTGAAATTCAAAAGAAGATAAAATGAAGGTGTGCGGAATAAACCTTCTCGGCTTATTTCTAATATGAAAACATATTATTTAAGTAGAATATGTTGACAATGATTTTGTATGGTGTTATAATACCCATATAACATATTATTTTAGTATGAATACTATGGATTAAAATATCATGGAAATAAGGAGCATTGCAGTATGAGTAATTACAGCAATATAGATTCAAAACTGATTCATGGCGGAATAGACGGGGATGCGGCTACCGGTGCTGTAAATATACCGATTTTTCAAACATCCACTTATAGGCAGGAAGGACTCGGAAAAAATAAGGGCTATGAGTATTCCAGAACCGGAAACCCCACCAGAGAGGCGCTGGAGAGTTTAATCGCAGATTTGGAGGGCGGAGTTGCGGGTTTTGCCTTCGCGTCGGGAATGGCGGCAACCACAGCGGTACTCAGTCTGTTTCATACCGGCGATAAAATCATTATTTCAAGCAATGTGTATGGCGGAACGTTCCGTGTGCTGGACAAAGTTTTTAATCATTTTGGCATCACTTATGAAATCGGGGATACCACCGATTTGGAGCTTTTAGATAAAAGCATAACCAATGAGGTAAAGGCGGTTTTCATTGAAAGTCCGGCAAACCCGATTTTGACGGTTACCGACATTGCGGGCGTAGCCGCAGTCGCCAAAAAGCACGGAATTTTAACCATTGTGGATAATACCTTTATGACACCGTATTTACAGCGCCCAATACAGCTCGGTGCCGATATTGTTGTTCACAGCGCCACCAAATACCTGGGTGGGCACAGCGATTTGGTTGCAGGACTTGCGGTGGTAAACAGCAAAGAGCTGGCGGACAAAATCGCGTTTATCCAAAATTCAACCGGTGGAGTTTTGCCGGCGTTCGACAGTTTCCTGCTTATTCGCGGCATCAAAACCCTTGGGGTAAGAATGGATCGGCACATAGAGAACGCAGCGTTTCTTGCAGAACAGCTGAAAACCAATCGCGCTGTAAAAGCAATTTATTATCCCGGCTTAAAAGACAGCCAAGGTTATGAAATTAACCAAAAACAGGCGAGCGGCGCGGGCGGAATGCTTTCCTTCGAGCTTGCTGAAAACTATAATATCCATACGTTTTTCGAGTCACTCAAATTCATTTCATTGGCAGAGAGCCTAGGCGGCGTGGAATCTCTCATCTGTCATCCGTCCAGTATGACGCACGCTTCCATTCCGTATGAAATACGGCAAAAAGTTGGTATTGTTGACAACTTGATTCGGCTCTCAGTTGGAATTGAAAATAAAAATGATATTCTGGCTGATTTAGAACAGGCATTTTTGAAGAGTTTTGAGGGATAAAAAATGAGTTATTATAATGATATCCGGGAGCTGATTGGAAATACGCCGCTATTAAAACTGAATCATGTCGGCGTAAAGGAGCAGGTCGGTATTTTTGCCAAGCTGGAGCTGATGAATCCGGGAGGAAGCGTAAAAGACCGAATCGGCGTTGCCATGATTGCGGATGCCGAGCGCCAAGGACTGCTGAAGCCGGGCTATACAATCATTGAAGGGACAGCCGGCAACACAGGTCTCGGTGTGGCACTTGCCGCAATTAACAAAGGCTACCGTGTTATTTTTGTGGTTCCGACAAAGTTTTCACAGGAAAAGCAAACACTGATGACAGCGTTCGGCGGCGAAATCATCAACACGCCGCGTGAACAGGGAATGCTTGGTGCGACGGCGAAGGCGCAGGAATTGCTAAGAACAATTCCCAACTCGATTTCTCTCGCACAGTTTGATAATCCTGCAAACCCATTGGCGCACTATGAAACGACCGGACCGGAAATATATGAAGCGCTGGACGGTAAAATTGATTATGTTGTAGCAGGTGCGGGCAGCGGCGGAACTTATTCCGGCGTGCTGCGTTACTTAAAGGAAAAGGATCCCAACATAAAAGGCATTCTGGCAGACCCTGTTGGTTCCACGATGGGAGGCGGCATTGCCGGATGCTATGATATTGAAGGTATCGGAAATGACTTTATCGCCAAAACAATGGATATGTCCCTTGTGGACGGTGTAATTAAAGTAAATGACAGTAATGCTTTTGAAATGGTAAAGCTGCTGGCCAAAAAAGAGGGTGTGATTGCGGGCACCTCATCCGGTGCCGCCCTTTATGCCGCAATTCAGCTATCGCAAAAAATTGAAAAAGGCAATATTGTAACGATTTTTCCGGACAGGGGCGACCGTTATTTCAGTAAAAATATCTACGATTAAAAACAACGAAATAAAAACACAACAATGGCGGCGGGCAGTTATCTGTCCGCCGCCATTGTGTCCTAAGGAATTAATGCAGCTTAATTTAGTCCCAATCCTTTTCTCTTATTGAGAATGTGTGCTTCCAGATCATTTGCCACCTGTACGGGGTCGTCTCCAAGGATAACCTTCCCACCGGTCAGTGTTTCCACGTCTTCTGTCAGCAGTTTAACTAATTTCGGGGCGCCCGTAATAAACGGGGTGGGGGATAAATGCGTATAGGCTCCGTAAGCGATCGCGAAAACACCGTCAATGGTTGCTTTCTGCTCCATCCATTCCGGTGCGGTGACGGCAATGGGAAGCTGCGGTACATCAACATCCAGAAAATCGGCGAGGGCAGTCACAAGCATGGAAATTCTGCCGGTATCGGTACAGGTTCCAAAGCTCAGCACTGGCGGAACCTTAAGCATTCCGCACACTTCCTTTAGTCCGGGGCCGGCCATTTCAAGCGCACCGGAGTCACAAAGACCGGCTACTTCCAGTGCGTGGTTTCCACATCCGCAGCTAACCACAAGAATATCTTTTTTAATCAATTCCTTGGTAAGATGAATGGTATTCCAATCCTGCGGCCCGTTGCGCAAGGTGGAACAGCTTGCGAGCGCCACCACACCTTTTATTTTACCGGCCTTTATCACGTCCACAAGCGGGTCGAGCTTATTCCCCAAAGCGCCGAGCACCGCTTCGGTTGAAAATCCGGAAATTGCCTTCTGCGTTTTTGGGGGAACCAAAGGGGTCACTTTCGTATTCCTCTTTTTAAAGTTCTCGATTGCCAGTTCGATTAACCGGTCTGCCATCTTGTCGGCATCCTGAGGATGATAGGGCAAAAGTTCAGAGATACCGGGAACACCGATAATGGTGCTGATGCTTATAAGGGCGAATTGATATTTTTCAGCATACTGATCAATATCCGGCGGGGAGCAGTTTTCATCCATGGCCAGAACATCCACGGTGCCGGTAGCGAGCAAAGGCTCTATGGTCAGCCAGTCACCCATCAGTCCGACAAAAACATCGTCGACCGGGAACCGCTGTAAAAGCTCCTGACCTGTTTCGATGGAACCTACAATCCGTAGTCCCTTTGCTCCGGCCTCCTTTGCTTTTTGCTGAATTTGCTCCGTCTTTGCCTTTTGCAGGGTAGCCACGCCAACCCAAGGCTGGTGACCGTTGAAAACAATATTGATATAATCCCCGTCCATGATGCCCAAATCGGTATTTACTTCATGGGGCGACGGTGTTCCGTACAGGATATCCTGTACCATTTCCAGCCCAATTTGTGCGGTGTATATCGTGGCTAAACCAAGACGGAGCGCTTTTTTGGCAAGCGATACATAATCGCCGTCCACATTGGTAAGACAGCTTGCAACACAGTTTTGTTCTTCATGGATAACGCCGGAGGGGTAAATGTTCAGTCTTTTCCAAACCTCTTTGCGCTTTTTTGGAGCAAAGGCTTCCACCATAATGCTGGGCTCATTCGGCCCTTTGGACATTTCGCAATTTAGCAAGTCGGCAAGCTGTTCCGCCATTTGATTTTCATTTTGGCTGGTGCTAATTCCGACCATTTGGCACATCCATTTCAGTTTTGCGGTATCGGTAATGTGAAAACAGGTTTTGCCCTGCGCGGTCTCGCGAAGGGTTCGGAATGCCTCGTAGGCGTGGTGGCTGTAGGTTCCCGCTCCCATAATGTTATGAAGCAGGAGCGTGCGCATTGCCATTGCGTCGGGACCAATACCGCAAACGCCTTTATCCTGACCGCTTTTTTCGCTGATCCGGCATGGTCCGTCGGAGCAAAGCTGACAGCTTAATCCTTCCAGACAGAATTTGCATCGTATTTTTTCCTGAAGTGCGTATCGGTCAAATGCGTTTGAGAGACCGTCTTCTCGAATTCGTTTCAGCATTTCCTCAACCGAATCGTGGTAACTGACGCGCCCTTCTGTTTTTTCTAAAATTGTTTCTTCCATTTGAAAACCTCCTTTTTGATAAGGTTATTCTTACCAAAATAGGAACGGTTAGTACAAATAAAATGGAAAGGAACAAGAAATGATTGGAAACACTCGGTTCCGCCGAGCGAACATAGAACTTAGCCGCCGGCGCGTGGCAACATTTTCTTGATATTGCCAAAGATTGTGTTAAAATAGAACTTATATGGAACATATATAACTGGAGCATAATCAGGTTATTTATATAATACGGCAGATTGACAAGTTTGAATTTGGAGGGTTAACTATGAAAAAATGGTATGATGAGGAGTACGAATGGGAAATTGAGGTAACTGGGTTTCTTCGGGGCGACCACACAGAGCACTATTGCCGAAACGGTGAAGAAATCGGGGATAAGTACACCTGCACCTATGGCTGTCCTGTAAACACAGACGGGCAGGGTATTTGCTCCAAAGTGATGTTGATTATGTTCCCAATCATGGAGGCGGTCAGAAGCGGTGGAGATTTAGAGAACATCGGCGGAAATGGGAAATATAGTAAGGATATTGTATGTCCAGATGGCTGTGTTATGTTTAGGCTGACGGCGAAGAGACTCGGAAATGAAAATTTTTATAAGGGCAAGTTTTTCGATCAACTTTAATTTTTATCGTGTTCCGTTTAATAATAAGCCGAATTACAGAAATACCAGTTTATCAGCAAGATTATAAGCATACTGGGGTTTCCCCGCTATTCGAACTTCCCATTGCAATATAACATCCAGCGGAGCATAATTCAGCTATTATATAGTTGTTTATAAAAGATAAGGAGACTTCAGAATGGAAAGACCGCGTATCTTTACCATGCCATTTTCCAAAATCTATCCCCTTTATATACAAAAAGCAGAGAAAAAAGGGAGAACAAAAAAAGAAGTAGATGAAATCATTTTTTGGCTCACCGGTTATAATGAAGATTTATTACAACAACAAATAAACAAGGAAGTAGATTTAGAAACATTCTTTAAACAAGCACCTCAAATAAATCCGGATGCTTTGCTCATCAAAGGAGTTATTTGTGGATATCGCGTGGAAGAAATCGAAAATGAACTAATGCGGCAAATACGATGTTTAGATAAATTAATAGATGAGTTAGCGAAAGGGAAGGCAATGCAAACAGTATTGAGAAAATAATTTGTTGTGAAGAACCGCGAAACGTAGAATGATGATTGAGCTTCGGGGTTTGTTTATGACACTCATTGAGACACGTTTTATAATTGGCAAGTTAGGCTATAGGAGATAAAATGAGCGGATTTTTTTTGCTAATTCCATTTTTACTGATAAGATTTGGACTTTTAAGTTTAATAAGCAAAGAAGGGATAAAACGTGCGGCTTTCTTTGCTCCGCTAATCGGACGGGAAAAAGTAGCTTACGTGTTTTATCAGATTTCAACCATTTTGATTTTTGTCTATCTATTCTTCCTTAGGATTACAACTGAAACGAATTGGTTTTACGCAGGTTTGATGATATTGGGATTTGGAATTTTGCTGTGTCTTGTGTCTGTAATTAATTTTGCAAAACCTGCGGAGAATGGCATCAATTTTAAAGGATTATACCGGATTTCCCGTAACCCAATGTATGTGGCATATTTTATATATTTTCTCAGCTGTGTAGTGCTTACTCAATCACTGCTATTATTTGCAATACTGATAGTCTTTCAAATATCTGCGCATTGGATTATCCTGTCTGAAGAGAGATGGTGCATAAAGGAATTTGGGGATGAGTACAAAAATTATATGAATAAGGTAAGGCGATATATTTAGCAATTCGTCAGTACAATCTTTAATGATCATCCCTTTGAACTTCTCAGTTGGTTATGACATTCGTTGCAAACATGATCGGATTATTTATATTAAATGGAGGATGAAAATGAGTTTTGCTTCAGTTTATGAATATATCAACAGCCTAGATGAAAATGCAAAAAAGTATATTTCCGAGTTTGTAAACTTTATGAAATCTGAATTTCCTGAGATAGTACCTAAAATTAGCTTTGCAATGCCGATGTGGTGGGCTGGTTCTAAAATGTACGATGGTTATGTGGCAGTTTCAGCCTCCAAAAACCACTATTCCATACATTTTTGTGATGAGAACTGTCTTACTAAACTGAAAGGACAGCTACCGAATTGTACCTTCGGGAAAAGGTGTATTAATATTAAGTATGGTGACGAACATGCAATTTCTATTGTGAAGCAGCTTGTTATTCAATATATGAACAACATATTGTAAGCAGAATCGGCAATTGGTCACTTTTGCCGAACTTCGCATCGCGTTCATGACATCCAACAGGAGTATAATTTAGTTATTTATAGAATGAAAAGAGGGGTTGCTTTGATTGTTAGACCAATGTTAATAGAAGATTATAATGCTGTATATGGTTTGTGGTCTTCTACTGCAGGAATGGGAATGCGCAGTTTAGATGATTCACTGGAGGGCATCACACGATTTTTGAATCGAAATCCTACCACATGTTTTGTAGCAGAACTTGATAAACAAATTGCAGGTGTGATATTATGTGGACAAGACGGTAGAAGAGGCTATATTTATCATACGGCTGTCAATCCCGATTACAGAAAAAGAGGAATAGGCAAAGCCTTAGTGAATGCAACGCTTGAAGCGTTAAAAAAAGAGCAAATCAATAAAGTTGCGCTTGTTGTATTTGCGACGAACCGTTTAGGAAATGAATTTTGGGAACATATCGGCTTTGAAGTGCGAAATGATTTGGTTTATCGAAATATTAGTCTGAATACCCAAAATACATAAGATCAAGTGAAATTTATTATTAATTGAAGGGGAATAGTATGCATTTGTTTAATGCCAGTTCATTGTTTAATGAAAGTGCTGAAAAAGAAGTGTTGGATATTGTAAATAATCCGGAAAGATTAAGAAATAGAATCATTGAAGCCAAGAAAATGCTTATGAAAACGTATAATTTTAAAGCTTATAATCTGCCGGAAGATTTTACTGCTTCGTCCTATATAATAGCGGCGAATCATTTAACGGATTCGGATGCTCCGCTCATAATGAGTTATTATTATGAGCTTATGCATTCCGTTACAGATACTTATCCGGCGCTGTTTGTTTTTGCAAAAGAGAATTGCTTTAATGGGGTTTCCATACCAAAAGAATTAATACCGATATTAGAAATGGAGAAGGTTTTTGCGGTTGACCGTGAAAGTTCTACCGGATCAAGGGCGGCAATAAGGGCTGCTGAAAAATGGTTTGCTGAAGGTAAAAAACCAAAGCATTTTCTCATTTTCTCTCAAGGGACGATTTATGACATAAATAAAGACCGAGCAGAAGATATTGAACGGGGAGCATTCTGGTTAGCCAGATTGCTGGATATTCCTGTTTTACCGGCTTTCATTGAGCAGGCGGTCGAAGGGGCTGATAACCGTTTGGTATTTGGAAAACCAATTTCCATACCAAAAGGCTGCCGGAATTTTGATGATTATAAGCAATTATGGCTAGAAAGAGTAATTGAGGCACAGAACGAATTAGAGGCTCTCACAGGAATCCCGGCAAGGCAAGCCGAGCTTGATAAAGAACATCAAACGCGAAAAAGATTTAGGCCAACCAAAGCCGAGTAAATCAGGGCTTTGAATCTTTTTCCTTTCCAAGCTTTTTTAGAATATCGCGGTTAAGTGCCTCGCGCCAGTCTTCTGTGTATGTCCTGGCACTGCGCAGCAGCTCATCGCAGAACGCGGCTACGTCTTCACCGGTAATTTCCAGAACGTGTTTGCCCTCCGCCGCGCCGGCCTCGAACAGTTCTATCAAGTCATAATGAATCTTCATCATGTCATAGCCGGATCCCGCTGCGAACATCCACATGTGTCCTTGAATTTTCTTAAATACATATTGATAGTCTTTCGGCAGAGCTTCTACTCTTGCCATCTGTTGCTTGTATTCGCGCTTGCTCGCAATCATTTTCTTGATATTGAGATAATTATCGAAAAACTCAGACATTTGACTGATCCTCCTTTAATTGATTAATTTTTGACGCAACAAATTTCCATTTTTCCCAAAATCGGCTCAGTTCTTCGCGCCCTGCGTCGTTAAGCGCGTAAAACTTACGGGGCGGTCCCATGTCGGAGGGCTTTTTGGTGACCTTCACCAACTCACTTTTTTCAAGTCGGAGCAGTATAGTATACACCGTTCCCTCCACAACATCGGTGAAACCGAGGGTATTCAGCCGCCGCGTAATTTCGTAGCCATAGGTTTCTTCGCGGCTTATAATTTCAAGCACGCAGCCCTCAAGCACGCCTTTGAGCATTTCTGTTAGGTTTTCCAGTACAATCACCTCTTTCACTATTACGTGTGACTTACTACTGCTATATAGTAGCACAAAGTAGTGGAGCTGTCAAGAATGCTGAACAGTCACATGAAAAATATTTTTTATGAGATTTGCAAATCTAAACATGCGTGGGAGCTATTTTTATAAAAATGCTTGACATTTACCGGCGTTTTACATATAATTAATAAGCTGTCCGATGACGCGGTCACAAGTTAATTGCCACATAGTAAAGCCATTAGCCGCACAGCAGCGGAACTTAAGCTGTGCAAATCGTCAGCAACGAGGTGTAACTCAGCTTGGTAGAGTGCTTGGTTTGGGACCAAGATGCCGCAGGTTCGAACCCTGTCACCTCGACCACCGAATCCACTATTTCTAGCAAATATGTTAGGAATATCATATATATTGATTAAACACTGGAATTGTGCTGGTGTAGCTCAGCTGGTAGAGCAGCTGATTTGTAATCAGCAGGTCGGGGGTTCAAATCCGTCCACCAGCTCCACTTTTTGTGTTTTATCAATTCCATATTTGGAGGAGTTCCCGAGTGGCCAAAGGGGGCAGACTGTAAATCTGTTGCTTTATTGCTTCGATGGTCCGAATCCATCCTCCTCCACCAAAAATTGACCGAAGCATTGATGAGATGCCTTGGTCAATTCTTTTTATCCATATTAGAAAGGTCTGCAATACAAGGGGTATTCAAAATCCTTTGCATCGTAGGTCTTTTTGTACTTTGGGACATCATCGGCATTTTCAATTCAGGCAGAAACTCGAATACTCCTTGAGGAGAAATAAAATAGTTTTATAAACAGTGTATGACTTGCTCCGGAAGGAGCACTTACCTAAATTTGTCATAAAAAGGTAGTGCCAGAGAGATTCCTCTGACACCGCTAAATTTGTTTTAGCAGTCAAAATACATCGCAAGCACTATATCTAAGATTCGATTTGCCTCTTCGCGGTAGTATTCGGTACGCATGGACTGGTTTGCTTTTAGACCCTCAACGTTAATCTGACCGATACCATCAATCTTGTCTGGGGCGAGATCCGCCACCTGCTGACGGACCTTGTTGGCGGCATCGTGGCCGAGCTGGAGCCTGTCCGCAAATTCCGCGCCGTTGATGCCCAGCGCCATCAAGAGCAGCGCCAGCCCGTGCTTCGGGGAGATTTTGATGAGCTGTTCAGACTTATGAAGAAACTCCATCTGAGCTTCAGAGAGGTTCTCCCTATTGAGGTAATCATCCTCAACGGAGGATGCCGTGGCGGCGGTGTATCCGAATTCATCCTCAAGGGATTCAACGGACACGACGAGCTTGTCCTTGCGCACATATTCGTTCCGATGAGAACAGGACTTGCAGGCCGGGTGGTTTGTCCCGTTTTTGCGGGGGCACTCTTTGATAGAGCCGTCCGGCTGCGGGATCATGCAGCGTCCGTCACGCTTCGTGGGGAGTTGGGAGTTGACCCAGTCGTTAAATTGACTCTTTGCTATCGTCTCAAACTCTATAGGCACAGCTTTGAGGACAGTCTTGAAGAATTGACCCCCCATATGGACTGTGACAATGCTCTGGGGATTGGTGCAGTTTTCTCTGACATCATCTTCATCATAGGGGGTCAGTACCAGGACCTCGCCCGGCACGAGGGGCTTGCCGTTGTAATTATGGGTTCTTTCTACTTTTGCCATCTTTTGACCTCATATCGCTTTCCGCGAAACGGGGTACATGGATGACAAAGCTGTTCAGTTGCTTCCTGACTATCACGAACGTCCTCCGTTTCGCTGATAGCCAGTTCCTCTGTAAAACTGGATATTGTTTATGGGTGGCTCGCCCGGCTGCGACAGAGCATCCTTGATCAGGGGATGCGCAGTCAAAGCGAGGTGCGGTTTAACGTCATGCGCCGGACATTTTAAAAAATCAGCGATCGGAATACTTCAGCAGCAAATCGCTGTAGACCGCCTCGTAATGGCTGGGACAAAGATCATCAGGGCATGTTGCGTCATACATCAGAAATGAAGATTCTACAACAGATTCATCAAATATTTCGCAAACAGCATTCGCCATATATTCAATGTCCTCAATCGAAACTCTCCAAGCCTTGCTCGCCATCATGTTTTCCTCCTATGCGAAAAAGTCCCGTAATCGATTACGGACTTATTATCGCACAGCTCCTTTTTTTGCCCGTTGACAATAGTTCAATGAACCATTGAACGGAGGTTCGCACGTCCTTTACAGATATCCGATTACAAAATGGGCAATCAGACAAAAAAACTCGCAACAATTCTTGTGCGAGTTTTTTGGGGAACATATTTGGTGAGAAGTAACGGATATTTTCGTTGAATAAAGTTCAACAAAGAAATTTTGACACAAAAAAAGAGGCCAGATTTTACTCTGACCTCTCAATGGAGCGGTATATTATTTATTGCGGCGGCTGTTTTATAAGTTCATTCATCCCTTCAGTTTTCAGATCTTCATATACATCGTCATAATCTGACGCCCATCTTAGGGTAAGCAACTGAATATATGTCATATTCGATTCCGGTGGCTTATCCATTCTGAATATAATGTTCGCAAGCTCAAGCATGGCACTACTTACAGGGTAAGGAATGTGAATTCCCAGACAAGCAGAAACCACATTCACCTTCGTGAGGCTTTGGCCGCCCCACATCTTACTAATCGTGTTATTGTCAAGACCGGTTGTTGATCTCAGCAGGTTCACACTATAGTTGCAGATGCGTTTGCTCATTAATTCCTTAAGTGCGGGGCCGAACTCCATTTCATGAATGGCTTCAAGCATTCTTTGTGCCATTTCATTCACAAGGCCGTACTTTGTCAGGATATCTTCATCAATATAATCTGAGTACCTAAACTCCTTGTCGGCAACACTCGCTGGAAGCTTCAGATAGTGGAGATTTCCTTTATCATCTGCAATAAACTGTAGAAAGCATTCTTCTTCATGCTCCTTTGCGTATGCAGTCAGACGCATTTTTCCGGTCTCTTCCTGGCGCTCAACATACTTTGGATCATCCAGACAAACCTTTTGTTCCACGTATGCGAAACAGCCGGTTCCCATCATACAAGCCAGTGCCTTACTGGAAGAATGCCACTGATAGAGTTTCTTCTTGTCTACGGTCGTTTTGATGTAGATTTCTGCGGGCTCGGAATCGTTCTTTTCAACAACAATAGCATCCGAGGTATCTTGATCTGAAAAATTTTCTGCCAGTTTATGGTTCGGATGCTCTTCACTGGGGATGTTGGAATATGGATCCATTCCTCCACTCAGTATAAACTCTTTCAGGTAATTACTGACATACATTTTGAGCCTGTACTGCTTATAGTTTTGCTGTTCGTTGGCACGGAAGAATCGTTCCGCCTTTTGCATATTAACAGAATTAAGTAATTCGTCGAATCGCCCGAATTCCTTATAATTTTCTTCCGTAACCTTGCGATCAAGAAAGCCGCGCAGCCTATCTTCACTGCACCCAAGGCGTCTAACAATCCTGGCAATTCTTGCATCTTCAGCCTTCTTCATGTAGCTGGAAATATAATCACGAAAAGTCTTATCCGGATCTATAACTATATTGCCCGCCCGAACGTCGCGAATAAATACATTCGCATATTTCTGCTCGTCCTGAGATATACTGGTGCATATATTTGGACCAAGTTCAAAAGGAAAAACGACAGCTCTCCTAACTGCAATCAGTTGCGGTGGTAACCCCAGTCGTAGTAGTGGGTTAATGACGCAATGGTGTTCAACGCAGAACAGTATTTATGGTCTGCTTCGTGGTAACAACGGAGTTCCATTTGGAATTGATGAACTCAGTAGCACAAATGAAAGTAATCTATCAGATTGCATCTATACTTTGGCAAATGGGACTGAAAAACACAGATTGACTCGGGAGGCATCGTACGATGTAGAAAGAAATGGCACATGGGCAACTACTATTATTTCCACTGGAGAAAAATCGTTGCTTTCGTGCTGTAATAAGAATGCGGGTCTTAATATTCGTGTCCTCGAGATTAACGCAGAGGCAATTACCCCAGATGCAGATACAGCTGAAAAACTTACTGCAGGTGTTAAAGAAAACTATGGACACGCATGTTCTGTGCTTGCACACTATCTAACAGAACTAGGTAGGATTACATTGGAATCCCGCCTAAAAGGATGGCAAAAAAAACTGTCTGATGAATTCACTAATCGGGATGAATATTGTAATCGTATTACAAGGAAATTGGCGATAATTATGTTAACTGCTGAACTCAGCGGCGAAATATTTAAGCTACCTTTTAAAATAGATGCAATTGAAACTCTTCTAATTACGTCGTCGGAAAAGCAAAACATTAGTAATCCTCGAGATGTTTTTAAAAACACCATGCAGTGTTTAATAAGTCATCTGGCAAGTCATCCTGACTTATACGTTAAAATGGTACAAGCATGACCTTTGAAGGAAGAAATAAAGTTGGAATTATTACCGAATATAAAAAACCTCTGCTACTTAGCAGCAAAGAATTTGCTCATGCTGAAATCGCTTATTTTCCAGATATGTTTGAAAAAATATTAAAAGATAGTGGGCTACCGGATTTGACTGTTGAATTGAATGCAATTAAAAGTCATGGATTGCTTAATTGTGAGCCAGATGGTCATTTTAGCAGAAAACGGAAAATTAATGGGGTAACTGCACGAGTATATGTTCTACGCTTACCAAAGCAGTTTTACGAACCCGTTCACCAACAATGTGATTGCAATATGGAGGCAATTGATGATGAACGGAAACCGGCTTAAAATTAAAATCACGCGTTCCAGAGGAAACAAAGGCAATCTAAATGAAATTAGCATGGATAAAGAACCGCTCATATTACCAGATGAATATTTTTTTAACCTAGCTCTGATTATAAATAAGATATTAGAAAATAAAGCCGAATAGGCTCCATGATAACAGAGGGAGAAGTATTTATGTTTCTCCCTCTTATATATAATCTTTGAGGAGAAATGTTTAATATGAAACGAAATGATAAATTAGCAGTAAGTTATGCAAGATACTCTTCAGTCGCACAACAAAACGGGTATAGTATCCAAGCCCAACAAGCCGCGATAGAGCAATATGCCAAAGCCAATAATATAACGATTGTCAGACAGTTTGTTGATGAAGCCAAAACAGGGACAACAGATCGACGTGATGAACTACACGAGATGATGAAATTTCTATGCGATAATGATGATATAGAATTGCTACTCTGTCACAAGCGTGATCGATTATTCCGTAACAGAAGACAAATGAATCGGTATTTAAGTGAATTGGATGACTTAGGAGTGGAATTTTTGGCCGTAGCACAACAATATGGGAATAAAAAGGAAGGTATTTTGTTAGATGCAATTAATGATGGTATGGCAGAATTTTACTCTGCTAACCTAGCGGAAGAAGTCATGAAATCACTTATACTTCTCGCAAAAGAATGCCGTCATACGGGAGGAAATCCTCCTTTTGGGCTTTCTGTAGCTCCAGATAAAAGTTATGAGATCAATTCATTAGAGGCGCCTATTGTACGTGAATTATTTGAACGCTATGCTTCCGGAGAAAGTCTAAATGCCATACAAAAATCGTTCTCTGAAAAAGGATATACTACACGATCTGGTAAACCCTGGTCTAAATGTGGGATGCATGATTTACTCCGAAACGAAAAAATGTGCGGTACCTATATTTATAACAGACGAGTATCAAAATCGTCCAAAGGACATTGTAATAGTCACAAAAGCAAAGCAGATGACGATATTGTACGTGTCCCAAATGGGATTCCAGCCATAGTTGATCAAGAAACTTTCAAAAAAGTTCAAGAACGCATGGATAAGAATAAGCATAAGGCAGGAGCATTTAAAGCAAAGCAACCGTATCTTCTCACCGGAAAAATCAAATGTGGTATTTGTGGGTATCGCTATCAAGGAAACAGTCGAAGCGGGAAAAATTCAAGAGTGTATACTTCTTACCGGTGCGGTAATAGGGAACAAACAAAAACATGTACAAATCCAGAAATAGAAAGAACACATCTGGAAAAATATATCGTGGAAAAGTTAAAAAAGCTCTTGTTTCAGAAGGAAATCATGAATCAAGTAAAAAAGCACCTTGTCGCAT
Organism: Bacillota bacterium; assembly: GCA_023458755.1. Taxonomy (GTDB): domain Bacteria; phylum Bacillota; class Clostridia; order Oscillospirales; family Acutalibacteraceae; genus JAEWYE01. Next base: position 63,653 of record JAEWYE010000020.1, read on the forward strand.
ACCGCAAGTCCTGCGATGAGTCAGCAAATGAAACGTTAAAACAGCAGCAAAAGCGATTGAGTGGAATTGAAAAGCAAATTCAAAATTTAACCTTTGCTATTTCTCAAGGAATGTTTTCACCTTCTATGAAAGAGAAAATGAATGAGTTAGAAACTGCCAAAGAAAAAACAGCCGCTGAAATAGCACAATACAAAAGGCAAAACTCCATTATTGAGATTACAGATGAAGAATTAGCCGTTGCAATGAATCAATTGGATTCATATATTCTTGAGAACAGCGATAGCTATGAAGTCCAAAAATTCATTGATCAATTTGTTGAACAAATAACTGTTTATCCCACTTACATTGAGGTTACCCTTGTGGTAGCCTCTTTTTCTTTTGGGCACAAGTTTGTATTAATCGTTTCGGTCTTAAGAGATGAAATTATGAAAAGACATCGTAATTTTAATTACAGTATTCCATCCAAAAATCGTGTTCTATTTAAATTGATGTGAAATAGCAACTTTATTTTAGTATAGAGTGGGGACAAGTTTCCCCACTTCCCCACTCCTTTTTTAGAATCTAGCATAGCTTTTCCATATTTAACGATTCTTAGGGCAGTCACTCAAGACCAATGCTTCAAAAAATATGATTTGTAAATCTTTTGTTGAAACATAAGTGAAAACAATATGTTTAGTGGCTGATCACATGCAAGCTACCCTTTGAAACTCATATTGTTTTTGAACATCACAAATTCATTTTGTGGAAATAGACGGGCATAGTTCACCTCGACCATTTGTCTTTTTAATATCGCTTTTCGGCAGGAGCGGTTATTTTGTTCCGCAAGGGTTGACAAACCGGTGTTAAAATGATATATTATTCAAGCACTGAAATTGTGCTGGTGTAGCTCAGCTGGTAGAGCAGCTGATTTGTAATCAGCAGGTCGGGGGTTCGAATCCGTCCACCAGCTCCATTTTTCATGTTGCATCAATTAATTTTATATTTGGAGGAGTTCCCGAGTGGCCAAAGGGGGCAGACTGTAAATCTGTTGCTTTATTGCTTCGATGGTCCGAATCCATCCTCCTCCACCATGCAGAAGAACTTGAATCATTATGATTCAAGTTCTTTTTGCATAATGCGCGTTTTTTGCTATAATGGAGTTGTTGAGATGTCTGCTGTATTCATTGCATGAAGCATACAGCGTGTTGCCCGTATCAGTTTGGCAAGTCTTATGGATTGAGTAAAGGGGTTTTCTTATGTCACAGATAACAAAACGTGCACTGGAAGAGTCGTTGAAACGCTTGCTGCAAACTAAGCCTTTGGATAAAATCACAATCTCTGATATCGCGGAAGACTGCGGAATAAACCGTATGACGTTTTATTATCATTTTAAGGATATTTACGATCTGGTAGATTGGTGTTTCGATGAAGATGCCGCAAAAGCGATTGCCGACAAAAAAACATATGACACCTGGCAGCAGGGTTTTCTGCAAATTTTCCGCGCGGTTCAGGAGAACAAAGCTTTTATTTTAAATGTGTACCATTCCGTCAGCCGCGAACGGGTGGAAAGCTATCTGTACAAGCTTACCTATAATCTGCTCATCGGAGTTGTGGAAGAAAAGTCTGCCGCAATTGCGGTTCGCGATGAGGACAAAACATTTATTGCGAATTTTTATAAATTCGGCTTTGTAGGGTTGGTGCTGGAATGGATAAAAAACGGCATGCGCGAAGACCCACAGCAGATTATTGATAAACTGAGCATCCTGATTCACGGTGACGTGACACGCGCACTGGACAAAATGAAAGTATAGTCAGATAATTCTAAAAACTAACTAATCTCCAAGCGTAAAATCTATTAGCAGAGATTCTGCGTTTGTTCCTGGATGTTTTCTAAAGTTAACGGATTGCAGAAAAAACTTATCAAATCAGGGAAAATGATTAAAAATTTTACAAAAAAAGCGCTGTGATGAAAATTTTGTCACAGCGCTTTTTTTGTCTATTGGAAAACCGCGTAAAATGAATAGAATAAAGACAGGATACAAATATCCGTATTTATTACAAATGCAGGAGGTTTTGCTATGTATTATTCAAGTGGAAACTATGAAGCGTTTGCTCGTCCGGTAAAACCGGATGGTGTCGATCACAAATCCGCATATATTGTTGGTTCCGGTCTTGCAGCACTTGCGGCGGCATGCTTTCTTGTCCGTGACGGACAAATGAACGGAAAACGCGTGCATGTTCTTGAAAAAGATCCGATTCCGGGTGGCGCCTGTGACGGCTACCAATATAGCAATATCGGCTACGTCATGCGCGGCGGACGTGAAATGGATAACCATTTTGAGTGCATGTGGGACCTTTTTCGTTCCATTCCGTCCATTGAAACAGAAGGCGTAAGCGTTTTGGATGAATATTACTGGCTTAATAAGCGTGACCCAAACTACTCCCTGATGCGTGCGACTGTCAACCGCGGCCAGAATGCCCATACCGACGGGAAGTTCGGCTTATCTGACAAAGGTGCAATGGAAATCATGAAGCTGTTCTTTACGCCGGATGAAGAACTGTATGACAAGCCGATCACCGATGTATTTGACGAAGAGGTCTTAAACTCAAATTTCTGGATGTACTGGCGCACCATGTTTGCTTTTGAAAACTGGCACAGCGCACTGGAAATGAAACTGTACATAAAGCGCTTTATCCATCATATCGGTGGACTGCCCGATTTTAAGGCACTTCGCTTCACAAAGTATAATCAGTATGAGTCCATGATTCTTCCGATGATTAAGTATTTGGAAGCACATGACGTTCAATTCCATTACGGCACCAAGGTTGTAAATGTTGCGTTTGATATTCAAAAGGAAAAGAAAATTGCAAAACGAATCGATATTCTTCGCGACGGCAGCGAGGAGTCCATCGATTTGACGGAGAATGATTTACTGTTTATTACAAACGGCGGATGTGTGGAGAATTCCTCCATCGGTGACCAAAACCATCCGGCTCCGTTCAACAAAGAGATTAAAGAAGGCGGCGGTTGGGATATGTGGCGCAGAATTGCAGCACAAGACCCTTCGTTTGGTCATCCTGACAAGTTCTGCAGCGATCCCGAATTGAGCAACTGGATGTCTGCGACCGTTACGACACTCGATGATAGAATTCCGCCTTATATACAAAACATCTGTAAGCGCGACCCGTTCAGCGGCAAAGTGGTTACCGGCGGTATTGTCACCGCTCGGGATTCCAACTGGCTGCTCAGCTGGACATTCAACCGCCAGCCGCAGTTCCGAAATCAGCCGAAAGAGCAGCTGGTCGGCTGGATTTACGGCCTTTTCAGCGACAAGCCGGGCAACTATGTAAAAAAGCCGATGCGTGAATGCACCGGTAAAGAAATTTGCATGGAGTGGCTGTACCACATGGGTGTACCGGAAAGTGAAATTGAAGAGCTTGCCGAAAACAGTGCCAATACCGTACCATGCATGATGCCTTACATTACCGCGTTCTTTATGCCGCGCAGAAATGGTGACCGTCCAGCCGTTGTGCCGGAGGGCAGTGTGAACTTTGCGTTCCTCGGTCAGTTTGCCGAAACGGTACGCGACACCATTTTTACGACCGAGTATTCTATCCGTACCGGTATGGAAGCGGTTTACACTTTGCTGGATATCGACCGCGGCGTGCCGGAGGTTTGGGGCAGTGTATACGATGTACGGGATCTGTTAAATTCCACCGTTCAGCTGCGGGACGGGAAAAAGGTCACGGATATGAATCAGGGGTTGCTTGAAAAGCTGGCACTGAAGGCCATGCTGAAAAAAACAGAAGGCACGGATATCGAAAAGCTGCTGAAGGAATACAAGCTGATTTAATATCGCATTCACTATTTACGAGCATATGATGTTTAGATTTCAGCCCGAAGCGCCTGTAAGATTCGCTCTTACAGGCGTTTTTGTGTTAATTTGCTTTACAGAACGGCTTCGGATAATTTTGCTAGAAGAAGCTCGTCCGGAGGGATAAAATTCCTTCTATTTGTGTAGAATCAGAGATAGGGGCCTTGCTATTTCAACTTGATTTGGCATAAAAGAATCAAGAAGGAAATAGAATTTGAAGTGCGGGGGTCATTGTGATATAATTTTGGTAATATTGGTGTTGTATATCAGATTATGACAGAATATCGGAGGCGTGAATGAAAAGATTTTTTTCTGCCGTTGCGTCTGTTCTCATATGTGCAGCGCTTATCGTGGTTGTCGGCTTAATCGTATATCAGGGCGGCTATTTAGACAAATTTTTGTCGGATAATTCGTTCCTGAATCCGGAAAATGTGGCGAGCACATTGTTAAAGCATACTTCAAGCGAAAAGCAGGCCATAAAAGACGGGACTCTTGCAACCCAAAAAATCGAAATAGACTCCAAAGCAGCCGGTGACGTTCGTGTTCCGGTCACACAGAAGGTGGCTGCTCCGGGCAGTTATGGGTATTTGGCGCAGCAGAGCGGTTTATCGGATATGAAAACCGCGCAGATGCAGAAACTTTATCACGCGCTCGTCCAAAATTCTTATTCTGTCACCCAGCAGAAAAACGATAAGGGATATTACAATGTTGCACAGACCGTTGTGAAAAATGCGACACTGGATGAACGTAATATTCGTATCGCCATTACCGCGTTTAAAAATGACAATCCTCAAATTTTTTGGATTGCAAACGTTTACAGCTATACGTATCAAGGGAACGATACGGTAGTACAGCTGTACTCTTATATTCCGGCGAATGAATGCAATCAAATGGTTGCACAGCTCAATGCAAAAGTAAGCAAAATTGTTGCCGCATTGCCGAAAAACTTATCGGAGTTTAACCGTGAACTTATGCTGTATGATACCATGGCAAAGTCCTGCACATATGATGATGCCGCGGCGGCGAACAGCGAGCTTTGGCAGGCTTATACCGCATACGGCACCTTGGTGGACGGCAAGGCGGTATGTGAAGGGTATTCCCGCGCCATGCAGCTGCTGTTAAGTTATGCCGATATGCAGTGCAGACTTGTAAACGGCGAGGGACAAAACACGCTGCACATGTGGAATCTTGTCTATGTGAGCAATGCCTGGTATCACCTTGACGCAACCTGGAACGATGATGATCAAATTGAAAGCCATGATTATTTTAATTTGAGTGATGCCGCAATTCTTGCCGACCACGAAATCAGTCCGCAGGTTTCGTCTCTTACGAATGATGAAATCAACGGAAAAAACGGTTCCCAGCAGGTTTCCTACAATCTTTCCCTGCCTGCCTGCAAATCGAACGAACAAAATTATTACCGGGTAAAGGGTATTCCGATTCAGAGTTTTACCGCCAGCGCGGATAAGAATGTGGTTTCGGCTCTTGCCGCGGCTGCTAAGCGGCACGACAAGTATGTTTCTTTTTTTATTGGAGACACAATGGATTATGAGGATGCCATCGACAAGCTTTTCCACAATTCACCCTATAAATATTTGTATTATGTAAAGGCGGCAAACAAACTAGCGGGGGATAAGAATCATATCCAATACAATCAGACTGTATTTTTTGAAGCAAAGGCCAGCCGCGGGGTAACGCTGAAGCTTAGCTACGAGTAAACAGGCAGAACGCATATCCAACCGGAATCCCCTATATAATAGAAGATACAGTCAGTTAATTTGAAAACAATGCCAATCTCCAAGTGTAAAATCCATATGTCAAAGATTTTGCGCTTGCTTCTTGGATGTTTTCTAAAGTTAAAGGGAATTTTAAATACGTGAGGAAATAACATGAATCAAGAAAAAATAGAACAGGCGGTTCACGATTTACTGGTTGCGGTGGGCGAAAACCCACAGCGCGAGGGACTATTGGAAACTCCAAAACGAGTGGCAAATATGTACGCCGAAATATTTTCCGGTCTGGAGACGGACCCGAAGCAGTTTTTAAAAATTTTCAACGAGCCGCAGCAGCACGATGAACTGGTTCTTGTGCGCGACATTCCGCTTTATTCGGTTTGTGAGCATCATTTACTTCCGTTTATCGGCAAGGCACACATTGCGTACATTCCGAAAAACGGCAAAATTATCGGGCTTTCCAAATTTGCACGAATTGTGGATTGCTTTGCTAAACGCCCGCAGGTGCAGGAACGCCTGACCGCGCAGGTTGCGGATTTTCTCTATGAAAATCTGGAACCTTACGGGGTTGCTGTTTTAATAGAGGCGGAGCATCTTTGCATGACTATGCGCGGAGCGCGTGCGGCAGGCTCTAAGACCCAGACATCCGCTTTGCGCGGAATTATGCGAACGGACGCAAAAACACGTGCGGAGGTAATGTCACTGTTAACAGGGGGCACCAGATCATGAAAACGTTTCAGGCAGGAAAATTTTCACTGCCGCTGAATGAAAAAACGTACATAATGGGAATACTGAATGTGACGCCGGACTCCTTTTCGGACGGCGGCCTTTTTTTCAGCACCGAAAAGGCGGTGGAGCATGCGCTTGAAATGCGGGAGCAGGGTGCGGATATTATTGATATCGGTGCCCAGTCTACACGCCCCGGTTATACACCGATTCCGCCGGAGCAGGAATGGGAGCGGCTTGAGCCGGTATTACGCGCGCTTCGCGGCAGACTCGATGCACCGGTTTCGGTGGATACGTATTTCCCGCAGGTGGCGCAGGCCGCGTTGGAAAACGGAGCAGATATTATCAATGATATTCACGGCTTTACGGACGAAGGAATGTTCAAGGTTGCCGCCTGTTCCGACTGTGGGTGTATCATCATGCATCCCTGCGGAGCAGAGGGCAGTATTTTAACCGCGATTCGTTCTTTTTTTTCGGAGAAACACAAAGAAGCGCTGGCAAACGGCATATCGCAAAACCGCATCTGCTTTGACCCCGGTGTCGGATTTGGAAAAACACTGGAGCAAAACTACCAAATTCTCGCCAATGTGGAGCAAATCAAATTTGGCGGCTGTGCGTTTCTTATGGCGGCTTCACGCAAACGTGTAATCGGTGTCCCGTGCGGGAATCCTCCGTTTGAGGAACGGTTATACGGAACGATTGCCGCGCATACTCTTGCAATGGCGGGGGGCGCGGATATTCTGCGTGTGCATGATGTTGCGCAGGCTGTTCAGGCGGCAAAAGTAGCGGATGCCGTTCTTCACGCAAAACAGGAGCGGGGTGATTAGTTGGGAAAAATACTTATAAAAGGTCTGCGAGTATTCGCTTATCACGGAGTGAATCCGGAAGAAAAGCTGGACGGCCAGATGTTTGAACTCGATATTGCAATGGAAACGAATTTGTCCGCGGCAGGGGAATCCGACGACCTGAACGATACCGTAAATTACGCGAAGGCAATGAAAACCGCTATCCGCGTAATGAACGAGAAATCGTATGATTTGCTGGAAAAGGCGGCACAAAGGGTGGCTGACCAAATTCTTACCGAGTATTCGTCTGTTTTATCCGTCGATGTACTTTTGAAAAAACCGGAGGCACCCATCAAGGCGGATTTTGATTATGTTGCGGTTCAAATTACAAGATTGAGGAGTGATTTGCGTGCATAAGGCAGTGTTGGGGCTGGGTACAAATTTAGGCAGGCGTGAGGAGAATATCCGCGCGGCAATTCATGCGATTGAATTGCTGCCGGACACCACAGTCATTTCGAAGTCCAGTCTATATGAAACAAAGCCGTTCGATGTCACCACGCAGCAGGGGGATTATCTGAACTGCTGTATTTGTGTGCTGACCGAATTCTCGCCCAAGGTGCTGCTGGGTGCCTGCCTTGGTGTAGAAGCGGCTATGGGGCGTGAACGCACCGAATGGCATGGTGAGCGCGTGATTGACATTGATCTGCTGCTTTATGAAGGCAAGACAAACAGTGACAAGGAGCTTACGCTGCCACATCCTCAAAATTTGAAACGCGCTTTCGTACTGGTTCCGTTAAGCGATATCTTCCCAGATAAGAAAGCGCTTGGACTGGACTTTGCTGCCGCTTTGGATAAGTTGGATTGTACCGGAGTAGCGCGCTTATAAAATAAATCAAAAAATATGACGAAAAGCGTTGACAAGAGTAGAATAGAGTGGTATTATAGCTAAGCCGTCAAAAACGGGGCGAAAAAAATGCTTGACATCAGGGCGCAGAAATGCTAAAATGTTAAACATTCCGCCGCAAATGAAAGTGAAAAAAACTCTTGACAAACCTTGAGTGGTGTGGTAAGATAATAAACGCTTTCGCAATTGAGAACAGAAAAAAGTGCTTGACAGATTAAACGAAATATGTTAAGATAGAAGGCACTCTCCTGTGAACAATGACGGAGACAGGACCTTGAAAATTAAACAACGAAAAGAATTAAGGAACCCGTAATTTATTTGAGA
>JAEWYE010000021.1 GCA_023458755.1 Bacillota bacterium
ACGCCGCCCATGATGCCAAGCACCAGGATGGCAATGATAATGTTATTCATAGTTGCTCGCTCCTCCTTCCGCTCAGCCCCAGACCGACAGGCCCGAGAAGCCCATGAAGGACAAAGCCATCAGTCCCGCGGTGACCAGGGCGATGGGAAAGCCTTCAAAGCACTTGGGACAGTCGGCAAAGACGTTGCGCTCACGGACGCTGGCAAACAGCACGATCGCCAGCAGAAAGCCGAGGCCGCCGGTAATACCGTAGACCACAGACTCAATGAAATTAAAGTTGCTCTGAATGTTCAGCAGAGCCACGCCCAGAACGGCGCAGTTAGTGGTAATCAGAGGCAGATAGATGCCCAGTGCCGTATACAGGGCAGGCATGGACTTTTGCAGGAACATCTCGATGAACTGCACCAGGGCGGCAATGACGAGAATGAACACCACAGTCTGCATGTACAGAAGGTCAAACTTCACCAAAATGTACTCGTTGACGATCCACGTGATGGCGGAGGCAAGACCCATGACGAACGTCACAGCGACACCCATACCCACAGCGGTATCCAGCTTCTTGGACACGCCAAGGAAGGGGCAGCAGCCGAGGAACTGTGAAAAGATGAAGTTATTGACCAGAATCGCGCCCAGCGCGATGGACAGAAGGCTTGTAATACTACTCATTACTTGCTCTCCTCCTTCTTTTGAGGTCTGGCGAGAGCCCACTGCATGGCCGCAATCAGGCAGGCAAGGCACAGGAAGCCGCCCACAGGCAGCGTCAGAATCTTGATGCCGAACTGCTCCGGAATGAGACGGATACCGTCGCCGCCGTTGAGCAGGCCGCCGCCGAAGGTACCGGAGCCCAGCAGCTCACGGACGACGCACATGATAAGCAAAACCACCGTGTAGCCGAAGCCCTGGCAGATACCGTCCACCGCGGAGGCCGCGATGCCGTTCTTATAGGAGAACGCCTCGGCGCGGCCAAGAATGATGCAGTTGACGACGATCAGGGGCAGGAACACGCCCAGAGAGGCGGACAGCGCGGGAACGAACGCCTGCAACAGCAAATCCACGCAGGTCACGAAGCACGCGATGACCACGATGAACATGGCGATACGAATCTTGTCAGGGACAATCTTACGAATCGCCGCAATGATAATGTTGGACAGCGTCAGAATGATGAGAACCGCGACGCCCATGCCCAGGCCGTTGAAAAATGAAGTGGTGATTGCCATGGTGGAGCACATGCCCAGCAGCTGCACCAGCACGGGGTTGTTGGTAATCAAACCTTCTTTAAACTGTTTTCCGAAGTTCATATGATTCGCTCCCCCTTTCTCAGCCGATCGCCGCGACGACGGCCAGAGCGCCGTTGACGCCCTTGGTCACGCCCTTCGTGGACACAGTGGCGCCGGAAATGGCGTCCACATTGGAACCGACCTTCAAGGGCTGGTCGGAAGCCGTCTTGCCGATGAATTGATCCAGCACGGGAGTCCCGTTGGCCAGAGGCAGGTTGCCCACGACCTTGGAGCCGATGCCGGAAGTCTCAGAGTTCTTGACGACGGAGACACCGGTGACGGCGCCGTCGGTATCCACACCGACCACCATCTCAATGTCGCCCTGAGAACCGGCGGCCACAATCTTCACCGCATAGCCCGCATCGGAGCCGCCGTCGGTCACCTTATAGACGTTCTCAAGCGTTGCGCTGTAAGAAGCCGCGGCGGCAGTCATCTCGTCGGTCACGTCGGTCTCCTCGAACTGAGGCGCGGAGGCCTGCTGGTAAACGTTGGACAGCGCCGTGTTGGTCTTCTCCAGGTTGAACGCCGCGATCTTGTCCTTGGTAATGCTGTTAACAAAGCCAAGAACGCCTGCAACAATGACGCAGGTGACCAGCAGAGTCAGCGTCAGTACTAGAATGTACTTGGGGTCCATATTGACCTTTTCCTTGGTCTTGGTTTCGTTACTCATTTCGCAGCCGCCTCCTTCTTCATATCGGACTTTGAGACGCCAAAACGAGTGGGCTTCATATTTCGGTCGATCAGAGCCGCGAAGCAGTTCATCACCATGATGGAATAGCACACGCCCTCGTTGTAGGAGCCAAAATAGCGGATAAACACCGTGAACAGGCCGCAGCCGATACCGTATACAATCTGGCCCTTACCGGTGACGGGGGAGGTGGCGTAATCGGTGGCCATGAAGAATGCACCCAGCATCAGACCGCCGCCGAAAATGTTATACAGCATCCATTCCACCGCGCTTGCTCCGCCCCGGGGAAACAGCAGCGTCAACAGTGCCACGGTGCCGATGTAGCTCACGGGGATCTGCCATGTGATGACCTTGCGGGCCAGCAGATAGATGCCGCCGCAGATCAGCAGCAGAGCGGAGACCTCACCCAGGGAGCCGCCGATCCTGCCGAGGAACATATCCAAGACGGAATATGTATCCTTCAGGGACTGGAAAGATGCGGCAATGTCGTCGCCCTTCAGATAGGACAGCGGGGTGGCGGCGGTCACCACGTCGGCGGTAGAGCCGACCAGGGGAGACGGGGCCTGGAACTGCGCCCAAGTGGTCATGGCCCCGGCGAAGGAGGCCAGCATCGCAGCGCGGCCCACCAGCGCGGGGTTCACAAAGTTCTTGCCGATGCCGCCGAAGAGCTGCTTGGCAAAAATGATGGCGAAGAAGCTGCCAACGATGATCGCGAAATAAGTCACGTCCACGGGGCAGACAAACGCCAGCAGTATACCGGTCACCACCGCGGAGAGATCCCCCACGGACTGAGGCTGCTTCAAAAGCTTGCGGTACAGCCATTCCCACACGACGCAGGCAATCACGCTGACGCAGGTAACCGTCAGCGCCCGGACGCCGAAGGCCCATACGGACCAAACCAGCGCGGGCAGCAAGGCGATGATGACATCCAGCATAATAGAGCGGGTATTTTCCGCGGCGCGAATATGCGGAGAAGACGTGGCGATCAGTTTTAGATTCTTATAGTCGGTCATCTCTCACGCCTCCTTCTTCTTGTCTTTTGCGTCCGCCTGAGCAGCGGCTTTTTCAGCTGCAGCCTTGTCGGCGGCCGCCTTATCCTTTACCAGCTGCTTGGCAGTCTTGAACATGTGGGTCAAATGCATCCGGGCGGGGCAGATATACGAACACGCGCCGCACTCCATGCAGTCCATGATATTGCTGGCGTTCAGCTCGTCAACCATGCCCTTGGAGGCATACTGATACATAAACAGAGGCTCCAGATGCACCGGGCAGGCGGACACGCACTTGCCGCAGCGGATGCACTGGGGATTCTCCACGGTCTGCTCCTCATCCTCGCAGAACGCCAGAACCGCGCCGGTGCCCTTGGCCACGGGAATGTCCGCGGTGTACTGGGC
>JAEWYE010000022.1 GCA_023458755.1 Bacillota bacterium
TTCAGCTTGCTTTGTCATCATAATAAATTCTCCTTGTGCCGGAGCATTACGCTCCGGCGATATACTTTGTCATCATGGTTTTATATGCCTTGGCATTGCTCATACCATCTGTAGGTTCGGGCTGATATTCTAAAAACAATACATTGTGAAAATTGCTTTGCAGAATGGCAGCATAATCACCTTTTACCTTTTCGTGAGTAAAAGGGCAAAGCACGGTAGCGTCCATGGTTTCCAGCTTTTTCAGCAAAAGCATGGAACGGGGAAGCTCATAGGGTTTTGTACCGCACACTGCCAGCAGCATGTCGGCGGCTTTTACGGTTTCGTTCAGGTTCGGGGTATATCCAATATCATAAATGATAAAATTTACAGGCTTTGTCATTGCGGAATTTCCGTAGTACACACCGTCCAGCCGCCAGCCTTCACCCTCCGGCTCCATATCATAATCGGCGGCCATGGTGGTCAAAATGCCGCTGTCGTTCTTCTCCACATAACAAACGGAAGCTCCCACTGCGGCAAGCCAAGAGGACAATCCGATAGCCATGGTGGTAGCTCCCATTCGCGGCTGCGAGGAAATAACGGCGATACGGATATTCTCACAGTCAAACCGATAGCGTTTGATTCCCTCCGCTTTTTTTGTCCGTTCCTTGGGATGATAACGTGTCATGCCCTGCTCACTCAGGCACTCGGTTATTTCACGTTGGATAGCGGCAATTTCCGTTTCGCAGACGATATTGCCCACACCACTGTTCAAAAGAGCCTGAAACAAAGAACTGCCCTGTTTCAACCCCTCGTAAATCACCGTGATTCGAGGGCTGTACATGGTCAGAAATTCTTCAATGGCCTCGGCAAATTCATCATCACTGTCCCCAAAGGCAATACGATCCAGAACAACCTCGGTCACATGGGAAAAGTTACGCATATCATAGACAATAAACTGCTTGAGAACAAAGCTGCCCACCATCTTTTTGATGGGCGTATCGCTGTCCGTATCATACCATCCGGTAAAATCCAACAGGTTCGTATGCTCTGTGGATGAAAGATATAAAATCATATTTTCGCCTCCTCGTATCAATTTGAAATCGCCCAAAACGGACCGCCTGCGGCAGCTCCTTTTCGGGCTTCATTCATAATCAGCGACAGATCCCACTCCTGCTGGCTGCGCTTCTGGCTGGCAGGATCAGCAACAAGAATTTTCCCTTCGTTGGTAACACCCCGCAGAACAATAAAATGCCCACTGGAGGTAAAGTGTCCTTTGCTCATAATTGCCACTACCAGCTTGCCGGAAGAAAGCGCGTCCACGATGTCCTGCGCAGATAAATCCCCCTCGCAGGATAATCCATAGCCCTCGGCGGCGGCCGGTATCAGGCTGTGATAGGAGCCGTTCCCCTCACAGCGGTATCCGCCCGCGACAGACCAATTGGACAGTTCTACGGGGTCATGGGGTTCTCCGGTCAGGGTGGATATAACGATGGACATGGCGGTGGGACCGCAGCCGCCTTCTCCGATGGTGCCGGAAGTGCCGTACATTTTGTCCGCCCAGCGCTCGTCAAGCTGGTTATAATACACTACCTCCATGCCGCCGTCTGTGAATACGACTCCTTCATAACTCTGACCGCTGCCCTCGATATAATCCTGCTCATAAATGCCGATGTTCTGATTATAGCCATAATTGATCTGCAAGTCTTTGATGGCGGCCAGCTCATCACCCATTGCCCATTCTGCGAATATGGATAACGGGCTGGTCAGGATATAAAGAATCAGGGCAATCAGTAAAAGCAAAGCTATTGCCGGACCTAAAATAATAAGGAGCAGGCGTTTTCGCGCCTGCTCGTCCGTTGCTGCCTGTGCCGCTATGTGTGCCAGTAATTTGGCTGTCAATGGGTCTACTGCCATCAGCGTCCACCTGCCTTGCCCATATACATCATCTTATAATCAGGAATTTCAAAGTTAATGTGCAGACGTTTGGCTCCTACCATAAACAAGGCATGACCGCGCTTTCTTGCAAGTAAAAGCTCCTGTTCCGCTTCCGTCAAATCGTAGAGCTTGGCAGTTTCCTTCAGGTTTGGGCCGTCTGTTCCCATCAGAAGCTTATAACACGGAATATCAAGCAGCGACTGCCCATACTGCTTAATACTTTCGGAAAGAAAGTCAATGACGCTGTGAGAAATAATACCCAGTGCCGCCTCATATTTTCTTGCCCGTTTCATGGCATTGCGGAGATAAACAAGGGACTGCGGCACCTTTTGGTCAATCATCAGATAAGCCTCGTCGCAAATCAGCAGCACCCGTTCCTCCCGGTTCCGGCTCATCTGTTCCCAGCAATAGGTCAGGATATTAAAATACTGCGTCCGCTTGATGCTGTCGCTGGTTTCCTGCAAGGCGTTTGTATCAAGGCAGATAAACTGGCTATCACTGGTAATGGTGCTGTGTCCGTTCCAAATGAAGCTGTCCGCACCCTCGGCAATGTCATATAGCAGCAGCGCAAGGTCAGCGTATGCCTGCCTGTCCTGTTCGGTGTCTGCCTTTTCTTTTACAAGCTGATAGAGATCAGAAAAAATTGGGAAGTCCTGCGGCCGCAAAGCGGTAATATCGGTATTCCAAGTGATACCGAACTTTCGGTACAGCTCTACAAGGCATTTTTTAAGCACTGCCTTTTGCATATCCGTCAGGCTGGGTATATACAGACTAAAAAAGATTTCAAGGTTTTTCATATGCAGGGCAAGGTCGTTCATGCCGTAGCCTTCATCCCGGTACAGCCGGTCGGCTTCCTTTTCCTGCTCATCATCACGGGGAGATGGCCGAACCTGTAGAGGATTGATTCTGCCATTTGAGACGCCTACAGCGTTGATCCAGTCACCGCAAAGGTTATAACAAAGGTCTTTGTACTCACTTTCCGGGTCTGCCACAAGGATTTTTGTGCCTTTCATGTACTCCGACATGATGATATGCTTGATGGCGGTGGACTTGCCGACACCGGAATTGCCCATAATGACAAAATTGCTGTTGGTGCGGTCACTTCCTCGTTTCCAGACATCTACAATGACAAGGCTTCCGCTTGCATCCTGTGCAAAGTAGTAGCCCTCGCCATCATTAAAGCCGGAGCTGGCAAAGGGAAAGCCGCCCACAAAGGTAGACAGGGGAACGATTTTTTGCAGGATGCTCTCTATCTTCCCATTGGACGGAAACGACGGAGAAATATGCTGAAAGCACTCCTTTTGCAGATTGGGAATGATCCTCATCTTGCACTTTAGCACGCTGATCATGCTTTCTGCACGGCGGCAGACCTTTTTGAAGGTGCGGTCATCCTTGGCAATGGGCATGACCGACACATTCATAAGTCCTACGGTTTCACCCTCACGGTCGATCTGCATGATGATTTTCTCGCCGTCCTCGGCTGCTTTTTCTGCGCGCTGGCGGGTCAACGGGTCTTTGGCCCCCTCGGCAAATCCGCGCTGCTGAACCACGCTTCGGGAAATGGCGTTAATCAGCGTGGCGTTGTCTACCGGCTTAAAGCCAATGGATACGATAGTAGACGGAATATTTGTGATTTTAGACAGCCATTCCACCTCTACCTTTTGCGGGTAACGGATCAGGCCATATACCTTTCCGAAACTTTCACCCACGGAAAGGCTGTTTTTTGTAAACTCCAGCCCCATCGGGGTAACAACATTGAGCAGGGCGGAATTGGTAATATTCCGTTCCTGTATGGTTTGTTTTTTAGGCATAAATGTCCTCCTTTAGCATTGGGATGCTGGCTTCAAATTCCGTATCCTCTAAATGCGTGTAGGAGGGGTTGTTTACGAGATTCAGAAGCCGCACAATCTCCTTTTCCGAAAGCACATCACAGCCGATCCCATTGGTGGTGAACTTCTCCGCCAGCAGGGATGCGCATTTCAGTAAATCTTTTTCCGCGCCGTCCTCATACCGATCCCAAATGGAAATATAAAACTGGCGCTCCACGATTTCGCCGGACAGCGCGTAACTGCTCATCTGTAAAATCTCCTGACGCAAAAGCTCCTTACGCCTGTCATCAGCGGTTTTCAGCATTCCCTGCATGTCGGAGATAAGGGGTGAAATATCCACGGGCCTGCTGACTGCTATAAACTTAAACGGATACTGAATGTCGGACAGCTCGGCGGTAAGCTGCTTAATCAGAGTGTTTTTTTCCGCTTTGCTGTAAAGGTCGATGCTGATTGCGTGAACACGCAGATAGGTCAGCACCAATCCGTCCTTGGTATACAGGTACTTGTCTTTTACATCCCGTACATTGATAAATTGCTGTGCGGTCTGCATAGCCATGTTCGCTTCATCCGATACCGGGTGCTTCTTGGCTGTTTTCAGAAATAAAAGCAAAAGACCGCCACCCACAAGGGTGACGGTCAGCATAATAATCGGGAATAAGAGTCCCTGCATCTATCTTTCCTCCATTTCTTCGGCGGTTTCCTCGTCCAATTCTTTCGGATGCCCAAACATCCGCCAGTAGCGTTCTCTGTCCTCCTGCGCCTGCGGAGAGTTCAGATGTTCTTCAAAGCGCATAGTTCCACGGGCATATTCCAGCTTATCCTCAAGACCGGTGCTGCGGTGGTAAATGGCAAGCAGCCTGCCGAAATCCGTAATCCCCCGTTCCTCGGCATGGGCAAGTAGCTTTTTCACGTTATCCAGCCCCACATCAAGGTCAGTCAAGACCACCCGTAAAACGGGTGGCTTGTGAAAAGGGTATAACCCTTTGATACTAGGCCAGCGTCTCAAGGCGCTGGCTTTCACTTCGTTCAAGCCACTATGCTTTTGACTCGTTGCCACCCCTGAAGGGGCCTTTGTAATACCGACTAACCCTTAAAAGGGTCCTCGTATTCTTTTACACTTAGTTTATCTTGCAAAATATCCGCTTTTTCCTGTTCCTGTATATATTTTCGGATGGTGTCTTCATTTAGTCCTACCGTACTTACGTAATATCCCTCCGACCAAAAATGTCGGTTTCCGAATTTATACTTTAGATTTGCATGGCGATCAAACATCATAAGGGCCGATTTGCCTTTCAGATAACCCATAAAACTGGATATGCTAATT
Organism: Bacillota bacterium; assembly: GCA_023458755.1. GTDB lineage: Bacteria > Bacillota > Clostridia > Oscillospirales > Acutalibacteraceae > JAEWYE01. The sequence continues at coordinate 5,068 of JAEWYE010000022.1, forward strand.
TTAGGCGGAATACTTACCAGCATATGTACATGATCCGGCATAATATGCCCTTCTATGATTTGGACTCCCTTATAATTGCATAGTTGCTTCAATATATCTCTTAAATCTTCCTTGTATTGATTATAAATTACTTTTCGTCTATACTTAGGTGTGAAGACGATATGATATTTGCACATCCATTTCGTATGTGCCAGTTCATTGGCTTTCTTCGCCATTGAAATCACCTTTCCTTTCTCTAATAGTGGCTTGGACACCTCTATTATAATCGGAAAGGTGATTTTTTGTATAACTCATTGACTCGCACCCGCATAGCGGGTGGTTTATTATTTCACATGGATTCATTTCTCTTAAAGAGAAACTCACCCATGTTCAACAGGCTAAAGCCCATAATGGAAAAACTGCCCATGGTGCGATACCATGGGCAGTTAGGGTTGTATTCCATCATAAAGCAGTTCTGATCGAGGTCAAATACCATACGCATTTCATATTCGCTGCGCTTGGCGTAAGTCTTGTTGTATTCCGGCATTTCAGCAGGAGGGATACGTTTGCAGAACATATCGGCATCGTCCAGCCGGGGATTTTGATAGGCGCCGTCATAGTCCAGATGTTCAAAGATATGGCTGACGGATTCCGGTGGGGTAAATGCTTCCTGAAGCTTTTTCGCCTGAAACATCCTTAACAGCGGTGACAGGGCATTTGCCCCGTGATACACGGAAAAGAAGTTGTTTTCTCCGCTCTCTCGAATAATATAAATTGCGCGTTTTCCCATAAGCCACCTCACTTTATCGGACGGATATGCCAGTCGCTGAAAAGTGAATCCCAAATGGTCAGATCGTCCGTCAGATTGATTTGCAGCATCCCGGCAGGCGTCCATGAATCAAGGCATTCCGCATAGGTGGTATACTGCCCGACAGGATACCACACCGGCGAAAAATGGACGGGCTGGCCGTAGGTGCTGTACTTGTTCTTCTGAAATTCAAAGGTGCTGGAATAACCGGTATTCAACCGCTTCAACAGCCGCCAGTAGGTCGAATAATTAAATTCCGGGAAGTACGCCACCACGTTCTGTACTCCGGTAATGTGGCTGCTTGGAGCGGAAGAACTGACCTGAGCCGATACATCCGCGTTCAGCCCATATCCGCTTTTCATCGTTTTCCCGGAAGCAGTGGGAACTTTCTCATTCGGCTTAGTGTTCAGCTTAGCGGTCAGGCTCGCAGAATAAGAGAGCCAGGCATATTCAAACCAGCCCTCATCCTCCCACCAGCCGTCCTCATCTTCACCCCCGCTGTGCCATACCCAATGCTCATGCCACCAGCAGTCCCATTCGCCCCATGTCAGAGTTGTTGTGTTTGGCTTACTCGGTGCAGACGGAATGATGAAGTCATCATTGCGGTCATTCGCCTGTGGATCAGGCGGCGGGTTTTTATCAAGGTCTACGATTTTCGCTACGATTTCACTGCTGCTCATGGAGCAGTTGCTGGTAACGGTAATCGTAATTGTTCCCGCCTCTTTTGGGGTGCGCCATTTCACCCACGCAAGCTGTGAACCACCCTCCGGGATATAAATATCGGTATGAGAATAGGTCTTTCCGTTGATAGAAAACCTTGCGTATGCGGGATTATCCGGCGTTTTCTGTGAACCAGCCGTAAGCGTGATGGCTGTAATGACTTCTGTATCCGTGCGGTATATTACATTGCTTTCCTTTGGCGGTTCGGGGTCAGGCTCGGAAAATCGGATAATGCCCATGCCCAAATTGGCGATAATAGTTTCGTCACTCTGCGCCTTTGTCGTAGAACCGCTCCATGCAGGAAACCCCAAATCCGGCGTTTCAAGGAACATGGACAGGGGCAGATTCTTATGGGACAAAGATACCATTTTACTCCGCAGACCGTTTCCCACCTGTTTGTTGTAAAGGGCGGCTTCAGTTGCAGTCATGGCGAACATAACGCCGGTGTACTTAAAATACGCCACTGGCTCCAATAAAATCTTATACTTGCCGTTTATCAGGGTATCGTAATCTAAGCCTGTGGCATTAGCAATATCCCGAATTGTTCCCTCACGGCAAAAGTAACTTCGGATAGCCGCAATATTATTGCTCCCATTGGAACTGATAATGCGGGGCATTGCGTTTGCAGGTTTGAAAGATACATACCCCTTTTGCTTTGGAGCTAAAACAGCACCGTTTTTATAGCTAATTTTACTTTTGTATTGAAAATGAATTAATATATCTCCATTAGCTCCATTAGAAAAGTCAACAGGTGATGATACAGGCGTATTGTCACTGTCACGGACAACAGTAATTCTCACTCCATCACGTCCGGGCGTCCATGAATTCTGCCCGGTTCCCTGACCCATACCTCCACCGCCGCCATCAATGTTCGAGTCGGCGGCAAAGGCAGGCAAGGCTAACGAAAAAAGCATTGCCAGTAAAAGCAATGCGCAGATCAGCTTTTTCAATTGTTGATCACCTCCGAAAAAAAAAATGGGATACAGCCGTAAATGACTGTATCCCGTAGCTTTAGATTATTCTGTTTCTACATATCGCCAACCGGATCACCGGTTCCGGCATTCGGGGCTTCGTTTGTCTTGTTTTCTTCTCCGCTATCTTCTACCCAGCCAAATCCCGGAACATAAACCGCACCATCCGAGCGCTTTTCTCCGCCTTGCGGCTGTTTCTTTTCCTGTGTGCTGTTAGAACTGCTTCCAGAGCCTTGATTCGTTTCAGATGGAGGGCTGGAGGGTGCAACCGCTTCTGACGGAGATTTCGGCTTACCATCAGAGGGTTTGCTTTGCGTCGTATCTTGCGTATTGCTGCCAGAGGACGAATTTTCGTTCTCTGTTCCCGTAGCCTTTGCTGGCTCCGTGGATGGAGTAGGTTCCATCTCGGCTTGGGGTTCCGTCGTTGATGAGGGTTCCGTTGTAATTTCCGGCACAACGACCTGTGATTCCACAGGAGCCGTACTTTCAACAGGCGTTTCCTGCGGTTGTCCGCCCATGGTGCTGACATAATAGAAAAGTCCTCCTGCAAGGCAGATCGCCACAAGGGACAAGGCGGCAATAACCGCTTTTTTCTTGGTTGTATACTCTTTTTTCATATCAATGGCCTCACTTTCATCTTGATGAACGGTTTAGCCCTATTTACCCATTTGCTGCTTTTACCCAATTCCATTATAATCGGAATCCTTCTGCGCGTCCAGACATTTCAGAAGATTATGGAAATCAGGCTTTAAAACTTGGGCATATAGGCCGACCGTGTACGAAGCTCCATCTTTAGGGGCGGGAGCTTTCCCCAGCCAAAGGACAGAGGAATTTCAATGGTAATACGGGCGTCTGCTTCAAGGTTATCGTCTGCGCTTCCCGGTGTCAGCGGCACGTTTACAATATCCACCGAAAGCCCCGACAGGCGGTATTCGTAGCCGCTTTTGTCCTCTTTGATGTGATACCCCCCGGACTCGTCGGTTCCCAGCAGATTGTCAAGACGGTTATACACATCATCATAATCAAGGTTTTCCTGCCAGCTTTCGCCGGACAAGGTATAGCCCCCGGAGTAGCCCTCCCGCAGGCCGTTATAGGTTTCGTCATAGTTAGTGGTCGCTACGGTAATTACGGCCTGCTGGAGTCCATCACGCACACCCTGTACAATGATTCCAAGCCTGAAAAACTCGGAGATAGCACAGATCAGAAGCAGAAGCCCTAATATCAGGGCAATGGTAAGGGGTGTGGAATGCCCTTTCCTGTCTTTCAAAATATTTTGCAATTGCATCATACTACGCCCCCTTACTTATAGTAGACTTCGGATTTACCTGTGGCCTTGGCCTGAATGTCAATTGGAAATGAGCCAAAAACAAAGAATCCAATGTCCACCGTATCCGTCAGCCGGACCTCAATATCGCCGTTTAGCTGTACCTTTTTTCCGCTGTAATAATCACAGTCCCAACGAATATCCGGGGCAAGTCCTGTCTGCTCACGCAGATCGGCAATCCGGGAATCCACGCTGGTACTGCCTTTGATTTCAGCCTCCCGCACGATTTCCGTCGCAAAAATATCAAGCTGCTGTTTTGAAGTAAACACCGGAAATAGCTGTACGGCAAAGGCCACCACCAAAAGCAGGCAGAGGATGCCAATCGCAACATCAATATAGCCTTCTCCGCGCTTGGATTTCAGTATTCTTTTGAACATACCGCACCCCCTTAGAACATTCCTGACATGGCGCCTAGAATCTGATACCCCATAACACCCATGTACAGGAGAAGCATACAGCCAAGAAGCAGAAAGGAATATTTGCGTATTTTAGGCGGGCGCTCCATCGCCAGTCTTTTTAATCGCTGTAATTCAAGCTGCTTCATATCGTGGGCGAGCATTTGAAAGAAAGTTACACCGTCATCTCCGCGGAGAACCCCGATCAGCCCTCGCACCACATCAGAAAGCATGGCGCTGGATACTCTGGCTTCAAACCGGGTCAACGCCCCCTCAAAGTTTCCGGTACGCATATCGGCAATGGTAATCGCCAGCTCATTTTTCAGAGCCTTCCCGGCATTTTTCTGATAGCTTTCCAAGATAGAGAGGACATCACGGGTTGCTTTCAGCTCCTGCACCAGCGTCGCAACAAAACGGGGCAATTCGTATTCAATCTCCCGCCGCCTTGCGGTGATGAGCTTTTCGGCCTTACCGCTTTCGGTAAAATAGACGGCAATTCCTATGATGATAAAAACCGGGGACAAGATGGGAGCAATCAGCAGGCAGGGAATTACCCCGGCAAAAATCAGACCGGCCTTTACGATTGCCTGCGCTGCATACACCTCTGCGGTCATTGGAATTTCAGCGGATTTCAGTGTAGCCGTAAGTTTTCGTTTCCGATATTCGTCCATGGGCAAAATCTTTGCCAGCTTTGCCGCCAGCTCTATAATAAAGGCATCCGAATTCCGTGCTTTTTTTCGCTCCTGCTTTCCGATACTGAGGATAGCTTTGGTTGCTTTATAGGTTGGTACGCTGAGAAGCTCCGCCGAAATCAGATAAAGCCCTGCTGTAAAAAACAGGGCAAAGAGAAATAATATCATATTTTGCACAGTCAAAAACCTCCTATCTCTTGTATTCAATGGGGCGGGTGTGCTTGGCGACGGCAGCCACCGACAGAAAAATCACACCGGCACAGATTGTCAGCAGTACCTTCCCAAACTCGGTAAACATCAGTGTCTGATACCAGTCTTTGTTGAGAAAATACATCAGCGGAATACTGCCAAGCAGGAGAATCACCATGGTAATGTATTCCTTGACCGGTTCAAACAAAAGCAAATCCAGCTCCGCCGATACCACCCGCATATCCGACAGCTTGGCGACAATGGGCGGCAGGGTCGTTTTCAGGTTATAATCGTCCTGACACGCAATCACCGCATCCACCCATTCATGGAATACCGCGTTATCGATCCCGGTCTTTAACCCCGCCAAGGCTTCCTTGGTGTTGGAGTTGATGAGCTTGGCTTTTAAGAGAAAATTACGGAACACCTCCGCCACCGGAGGATTTAAGTACGGCTGGTTTTCCTCAATGGCACGGATGATGGTGTTTTTTCCTCTCAGGTAGCTGGTGGTAGTGATGGACAAAGCCGTTTCCAGTTCGGTATTGATTTGTCTTTTATGCCGCCCTGCCGTCAGCTTCACATAATAGAAAGGCAAAAGCGCCAAGCCTGCCGCCAACACAGGCACAAGATAGCTGTTTTTCATAGTGAGGGCAATCATGGCACCCACCACGAACAAAATCAGGGACAGCATACACAGCGCGGTAAATAGTCCGCTTTTGCCCGTAATGAGCAGAATCTCCTTGGTTTCCAGAAAGAGCAGCTTTAAGCCCTTGGGCTGCTTGTTCTTCCGGCTTTTTTCGATCCTGCTTTTCATGGAGGTTTTCTGCGGACGGATATAGGCCGCCAGCCCCTCTAAAAAAGTAAAGGGCGATAACGAGAGCAGGATAAAACTGCCCGTCACCGCCAGTAAAAACGCAAGCGTTACAAGTATTGTCATGTTTTAAACCTCCATTCCTTCTAAATCTTCCATTAAATCCTCATAATCTTTGTACCGGGTCACGGTATCGGACACCTCATGCAGATGGTCAACCATATCTCGGTGGCTCTCCGGTAGGCTCCCCGATGCAATCTCCTGTTTCATGTCGGAGAAGCTCCCTAAGAAGCCCCAGCAGCTATCGGTTTCCTCGCCATTTTCATATAACCGAAAACCGTAGCATTGCCCGGAAAGATAATAGTCGTAGCACTCCACCTCGCCTTTCAGCAGAGCTTCGGCTTTCTCATAGCTTTCAGGGGTCACGCTGCCGTACTCTTTTTCAATATCCTCCGGCGTGGCGTAAATCCATCCAACCTGACCGGAATCCCACTCGGCGTGCTGCGCCCGTCCGAGAAAGGAGCTTGTGGACATACTCAGCATGGAATGATCATAGAGGTTCAGTGGCAGGATGATATTTTTCTCTGCCGCCAGAGTATAGAGGTCAGAATTAAGCAAGGTGTCCACAAGGCTTTCAAAAATGTCCTGCCTGTTTGCATCGAGCTTTCCATCAAAGGTTACCTCGGAGAACCATTTCCCCAAATGCCGGTCGTAGCTGCTGATTTCCCAGCTACCGGCAGAACGGTCGTATTCCAGCTTCACTCTGTCGGCTTTGCCGGATTTCACAAGTTCAATGACCGTATCCGGTGAAACACTGTCCCTGACCAACTGCTTCAGCAGATTATTGCTGTCCTCAAAGTGGTGTTCATCTCCAAGGTTATACCGGCTGTGCCAGCAAATCATATGACCGAAATTGTCCCAATCGGTTCGAGGGTTCAAGGGTTCATCATCCACTATGATTTGAAGCAGATAAGGCGCTTTATAGGCTGCCATGCTCATAAAAACGTACCTCCTTTATGCGCTTAAAAGCCGCTGCTGCAATTTCAGCGGCATACCGTTTTCACGGAGCCGCTTGCAAAGGCTTTCTGATGGACCGTTTACCTTTTCATAATGTCCTATGATTTTGGCTTTTCCGTTTTCCATCCGGTTATCGGTGATATGAAAGCGGTACAGGGTACGCATAACAGGCGCGCCGTCCTTTATGCCCACGCACTCGGCAATCTCCATCAGGCGGCGGCTGTTATCCTCCAGCTTCTTGGCAAAAGCCACGATGGGAAAGCCTCTTGTGGCAAGCCCCATCAAGGTGGCGTCATCCATGGAGCTGCTTTCCTTGCACAGCGCCGTCATACGGTAATAGGTGTCCTCGCAGCCGTTGGCGTGAATGGTGGTGAGGGAGGTATGCCCGGTGTTCGCCGCCTTAATGGCTTGCAAGCTTTCCTCGCTTTTCATTTCCGCAACAACTAAAAAGTCCGGGTGCATGGTAAGGGCAAGCTCTAACAGCTTTACCATGGATACCACCTGTTTGGGATCGTCGGATTCCTTGGTGATGAAATGAATGACATTGTTCAGAACCCTGCCCAGCTCGTCACGCTTTACGCTGTCAAACTCACGGCAGCCCTTTTCGATGGTAATCAGCCGCTTGTCATTGGGTATCTGATCCAGAATCCAGCTCATCAGTGTGGTTTTACCGGAGGAAGTCGCCCCGGTCATGCACATGGAAACACCGTAATTAAAAAACACCGAAAGCATATCCAGCATTTCGGTAGTAGCTGTACCGTAAGCAACAAATTCCTCTTTTTTGAGCTTGCGGGGGTTGACGATACGGATGGATACGGACAATCCCTTGTCCTCGTCCACGATACCCGGAGAGGTGGCCGTGATACGGATTTTGTTGGACAGATGCCCGATGACATAGGGCTTGGCGTTATCCAGTATCATACCGGATTTGTGGAGCATACGCTTGATGACATCAAGGGCGTGCTGGGGAGAGGTAAACCGTTCCTTCGTGGGAAGCACCTCGCCGTTTGCGTAAATAACCTTTGTATCATCCCACTGGTTGATGTTCACTTCCTCCACATCATCACGGTAGAGGTACTTGGAAAGAAACGAAAAACCGGTCATTTCGCCGTACAAAAGCTCTGCAAGCTCCTCCGGTTCCGTGTCGTCCACACCAATCCGCTGTTCCTCAAGGTATTTTCGGATGTAGCTGTGAATCAGCGCACGGCTTTGGTCGGGATCGTCCTTTAGGGTTCCGGCGTAATTTTTGCTGATATACTCCTGTACTTCCTTTAAGACCTCTGCAAAGGGGCGCAGGTGGATTTCACCGCCCATCAGACCGGCGTTGTTATGGATATTTAAGATGTTCTGCAAGTTTCGTCCTCCTTTCGGACCAGGATAATTTCATACAAATGCTTCGGGCAGACGGTCGCCTGATCGGTTCTCGGTCTGCCCGGTTGGTTCCAGCTCCCGCCCTTGCTGGTATGGCAGTAGGAAAAACCGCTTGCCAAAAGGCTTTTGCCGTTTTCATCCGCTAAAGTATAGGTAATGAGCCGGTGATAGCCCAGCGTTTTTGCCGCACGGCGACAGGCTCCGTACAGCTTGGAGCAGGCATTCTTCGTTCCGTCCGAGCAAAGCCGCAGGACTTCCACGGTCATGTGCTGGTCGATACGGCGGGAGCGCGGTCTGCCCACAATGGCAACACCGCACAGTCTGCCGTCCTCATAACAAGCAAGGGAAAAACGGTGCCCCCGCACCGCTTTATGATGCCTATGGTTCGCCGTCACATAGGCGTTGGCTTCCCTTAGCTCTATGTGGCTGACAGTAAGCATCAAAATTCCCCCCGGCCTTTGGCAAAGGGGAGCCGGAACGAAGGCTTTCCTTTTGCCTTTTTCGGGGACTCCTGTGGGGTATCCGCATTGGAACCCGGCTTTGGGGCAGCCTTGGCCTGCTTCTTGGCAGAACCCGGCTTTGCCTTTGCCTGCGGGATATTCAAAAGCCGCTCAATCGCTGCTGTGTAGCCTGCGCTCTCCGGCTGGACCAGAGGTGTCAGCAGCGCCAGCTCGTCGTACTGTTGTTCCAATTCCGGCACATAAGGCAGCACAAAATCCGCACCGCCGTACTGCTGGGCTACGGCTTCCCAGTCCTGACCGGCTTTCAGGTTTCCGATAACGGTGCGGTGGGAGTCCTTGCGGAACCGGCTGTCTGCCAGCATGGGATTGTGGGTGAGGAAGTAGGATACTCCTTTTAGGTTGGCGGTTCCCAATCGGAAAACCCGATCCGCCAGTTCGATTGCCACAATAGAAGCCGGGTCTGCTTCAAAGGTTGCGGTGCAGTCAATAATGATATAGTCCGCCAGATACCGGAGCAGGACAAAAAACTCCACCGCCTTTTCCCTTGTAATCTGCGGGTAGTGCATCAGGCTTTCCCCGGCGCGATATCCCAGCAGGCTGATGTATTCATTTTTCTCGGTCGGCACACAGGCTTTCAGTATGTTTTCCTGCGTCAGTGCCGGAGTCGTCAAAAGGCTCCCCAGCGAGGTGTCATGGCCTGCCCCTGCCGGTAATACGATAGGCATTACCGGTGTAAACGGGTCGCAGAATACCACAATCACATTCTTTTTTTCTGCTGCCAGTGCAAGAGCAATTTTAAGGGCAGCGGTGGTTTTCCCGCTGCCTTGACTACCCATGACGGCAATTACTTTTTCCTGTTCCATGCGCTCAGCCTCCGTTTCTCAGTTTTGCTTGTCAGAAGCCGTGCTGTTTTCGGCGTCGGCGTCGGCAGAATCACCGGCTGACGGTGCTTGTGTGCTATTGTCCGGCTGACTTTCATCGGTAAGCACCTCACTTTTTACAGGATAAAGCGCTTCCAGCACCTTCGTCTGTTCATCCAAGAACTTCTGCGCATTCTCCGAACCGCCACGATAAACAAGGGCGGCGTGGAGCTTTCCGGTCTGCTCCAGTTCTGCAAGCAAGGTTGCCTGTTCAGGGGTAGCAAGAACGGTGATGGTGCTGGCAAGCTCTGTGTCCTCACTGTCTTTTTGCTGCCCCTGTGTATTGCTGTCATTACCGCTGCTGCCCGTGGTGGCAATAATTTCAACATATTGCAGCTCCTTGGGAATCAGGGTATCGCGCATTTCTCCCACATCGCTGGCAATCAGAGAAACAATGTCCCCACGCTCCAGCTTGCCGGATAAGCCAGCCGCAAAGCTTTTGATGGTAATGGAAATGGCGCGGTTTGTGCCGTCCAGTCCGCTTAAATATTCGTTTTTCAGCATAGGTGTGTCGGCAAGCTTGCTTTTCAGAATATAGTCACCTTTGTAAAGGTCAGCGTTGGCATACTTGCCGATGACATCCTCTTTTTTGTATACCACATCGGAGGGTAGATTGTAGCCGCCTGTCTCCACGGTGGTAATCATGCCTGCGGTGATTTCATCTCCGGTCTTGATTTCCGAGGTGACACGCACCAGCTCCACCTTGGATTTTAAGGCATCGTTAAACATGGGCGTCAGCCCAAAGCAGATGACAAGGGCTGTGATGATGCACAGCAGCCCCACCACAATTCGGTTTTTCAGTAGATTTTTCATTTTGTTTTTCCTCCATATCAGTTTTAAGTTGGCATAAGCGCCAGAAAGCAGCCAAAGGCCAGAAAGGGCGCAAGGGGCAGGCTTTTTTGCCCTCTGCGGTAAGCATGGTTCCAGAGCAGTGCCGCCGCAAGCCCCCATATCATCATCCAGATACCGCCAGTTACACCGAGGGCAAATCCGCTGGCCATCATGAGCTTCACATCCCCGCCGCCGATTTTCTCCGTTTTCAGGGCGGCAATCAGAAACGGCAGAGGTACAAGCAGAAAGCCTAAAAGCGCAGGCAGGGGCTGAAAGTCAATCAGCCCCGCCATGGCTATGAGAATGTGAAGAAAGTCAGGAATTTCACGGGTTGCAAGGTCAAACACACCTGCCATAATCAGCACCCCGCACAGCAAAATGCAGCGAAGAGCCAAGGGAGTAAAGCCGTATAAGGCAAGAAAAACCGCCGTCACAGTCATGCTGTAAACGGCGGTTTTGGGTGTTCGATCCTGTTTGATAAACCTTGCCAGCGCTATATCACAAAGGCCGCCGGCAAAAAGAGCAAGCAGAACACAGGCGAGAAAGGGATTGATACAATCAGCGTTCCAATTCATCAAAGGCAGAAAAAGTCGTTTTTCAAATGCCACATCATTCCTCCGTTTCTTTCAGTTTCGTAATCGCCTCCCGAATATCAAGGCCGTCAATTTCGTTGCCAAGGCACACCCAACCGTCATACTGCCGCCGTGCAAACAGCTCCGCACGAGGTATCTGTCCCATAAGCAGTTCAATACGGCGGCGAACCTCGTCCGGTTTTTTGCTGTGGCGCTCCACCGGCGTATCCACAAGGCAATGAACCGCTTTTGATAACCGCTTCGGTTTTCCCTTGGTGGCAATCAGACACAGCTCCGGGTTGGCTCTCGTCCAAAGGCCAAGTCCCCAAAACCATTTGTGCGTCTGCTTCTTACACCGCTTGACCCAGCAAAAACCGAGAGTTTTATAAACAAAACCCCAGCGTCGAATAGCTTCCAGCCCCTCCAGCAAACAGGGGAATGTCACCCACAGAAACAGCACACAATCCTTATCCGCTATCCCGTTCACATCAAGATTGTAAATATCCTCGGCGCTCATGGTGCGGTAATGGTTTTCAGCGCTGCGGCCTTCGCCCTTTTTGGAGTAGACCTTGTACGCCCATGGGGGGTCTACATAAAGCACACCGAACCTCATAGGCTGCCTCCCGGCAGACGCGCTCCGATTTCATAAACAATATTGACAGTCACAGCATTTCCAGCCTGACGATAGAGCTGGGCATCGCTGACTCCGGCTGTTTTCGCACGTTCAAACAGGAAATCCTCAAACGCCTGAAGCCGCCAGCACTCCCTCGGTGTCAGCCTGCGGATACGGCAGCACAAGAGAACACCCATACTGCCGCCCGTGAGCAGGGTTTGGGAACACTGCCGCCCGACACGCCCACGGCTTAATTTGCTATTGGGATAGGCCAGATTGATTCCATCGCCGGGATATGCCATCGTGCAGCCGTTCTTTTTGGCTTCTCGAATAGGCAGGCCGTCCTTCCACCCTTCACAGCAGCACAACAGAATACCATGCTGATCCTGCGTTGTCAGCGTAAAGCTGGGTTCTCCCGGCTCTTTGAACCGCCTGCCATTCTGCCGCTTTTTCATGCGTTCAGGGGTAATGACTGCCATCACACAGTCCGGGTGCCCATGGCATAAAAAAATACCAGAGGTCTCCCCCCGGTGGTTGCCAATGCCTGAGTATTGCCTTGCCCGGATACACCGGGCGTTTTCCGTAATCTTCGGTTCTGCGGTTAGGTCAATGAATGCCGCACAAGGTTCAATCTCCGAAAGTATGGCGTTCTGATCCTGATTGCGGTTTAAGCCACGGGTATCGCTGGCAGTCAGGGTGTGGGCGTGGCTGATTGCCCCGGTGATTCCCTCCCTGCGGTTGACAGACACGGCATAAAGTCCTGTACGTCCTGCAAATCCGCCGCCCTCTGCCGTCAAAGTAACAGAAACACCACTTATATCATAGACTCGTTTTCCTTGGCTTCCTCCGATAAGCTGCTTAACAGGCGCCTTGTTTGTTCCGCCGACAGGAAATACTTTTCGTCCACGGATTCCTCCAAAATGTCCAATAAGGTACACCCGTTCCCGGTGCTGGGGGACGAAGAAATCCTTTGAATTGACGGCCTGCCATTCACAGTCATACCCAGCTTCCCATAATTCAGTGAGAACAGTGGTAAATGCCCCTCCACGCTCGCTTGACAGCAGATACTTAACGTTCTCAACGATAAGCTGCTGGGGTCGATCTTCGGGATTCGTGCCTTTGAGCATGCCAACGACTGTAAAAAACAGTCCGCTTCGGCTTCCTCTAAGACCTTCCATGCGTCCTGCAATGGAAATGTCCTGGTTATCCCGATGTCGGAATAACCAGGATAATACCGAAGAAATAGTTATCCCGAAGAGTGGGTTATATAGTGGAAAAAAGATAGATATCACTTCACTTTCTTAAATTTGAATCCCGAAAACTTCGGGATAACACTAATGCCCTGTATAATGGAAATTGCCAGCTAGTTGGTAAAAAAATTATACAGAGGTGATAAATTTGAAACACATCAACATGAAAGATCTTGTAGAGCAGGTTCTTAATGCACTCCGGCAATCGGGTATGCGAGAAAAACAGATTAAAGACTACAAGTATTGCGGTTTTTACCCTATCTGCCAATACTTTAGTGACAAAGGCTTGATTACCTACACAAAAAATGTTGCAGATGAGTTCATTCTCAGAATCCGTGCCGGATACGAGCAGGGGAAAATATCTCGGTGGAAATGGAACACGGTTCGAAGATCGGCTGAACTATTGGAAAAATATCACACCGAAGGTACTGTGACACTGCCGCAGCTTACCCAATGGGAGGTACTTCACAATCCGCTGCATCAGGTTCCCTCCTCACAGCTTCTCTTAGAGTCTAATAATCTGATTGTGTTGGTCTATCAAACCAAGCAGGAACTGTTGAGATTCGGACATCGGGAAAAGACCATCAGCAACTATGTTTATGATGGGTTTGACGCTATTCTCCGTTACTGTGGGGAGCGTGGTATAACACAATATGAGAAAGACGCAATTGATAGCTTTGTTGCACAGACACGCGCCGGCTACGAAAATCATTTAATATGCCGGTCTGTGTACCAAAATGTACGTAAGGTGGCTACCCTATTAGATGAGTACCACAAAACCGGCAAGATTGAATTGAAGCGTATTCCCGCTTGGGGGCTTCGAATGTCAAACACGTATTATACTGAGTCGCTTAATGCTTTTTGCCGGGAGAACGAACAGACCGGTGCCCTTGCACATAGTACAATCTCTGTCGCCCATAGTGCGATCCGTAATTTTCTGTTTGAATTAGAGGATATGGGATATGTGGATTTTGACAGAGTAACGCTTCCGGTTGTTAGCGAGTGTATGTCGCATACAGCTAAGCGATATGCCGGTGGGCTGGGTGCCATGCTATTTGCGATCCGGTCATTTTTACGCTTCTTACACCGAAATGGCACGACTCAAATCGATCTGAGTATTGCAATGCCAGAAATGGTTGCAAAAAGACGAATGGTACGCCAAGGGTTTGGTACAGGAGAAACTGAAAAAATGCTGTGCAGTGCCAACATAAATTCCTCTATAGGAAAGCGTGATTATGCCATTATGCTGACCGCCATACAGACAGGACTGCGGGCTGTAGATATCGTGAACTTGAAACGGCAGGATATTGATTGGAGAAACTATGAAATCCGCATTATTCAAAGCAAGACCGGGCATCCGTTGAACTTGCCATTGGAGTCTGAGACTGGGAATGCGATTGCCGATTACCTGTTGAACGGACGGCCAAAGTGCGATATACCGTTTATCTTTCTATGTGACAATCGTCCGTACCGCCCCTTAAAGAATCGCTCAGCCAGTGCAATGATTTCCCGGTATATGCAGCGGACAGGTATCGATAAGTCAGATATCCCCCGGCGCGGCTTCCACAGTTTCCGGCGTTCTTTTGGTGCCGGGTTGCTTGAATCTGAAATTCCACTGGATATGCTGAGTGAACTGCTGGGGCATACCCACATGGATTCAGCGAAGCCGTACCTTGCAGCAAACGAGTTGGGTCTAAAAAGTTGTGCTATTGGGCTAACTCCCACCCAGAAAGCAGGTGAGGGATGGTAAATCGTGTTTTTTGTAGTCACTTTGCAGGGGTCATTCAGCAATTCATTGAACAGAAGAATGCCCTGGGGTTTCCGTATGAAGAAAGTATTCGTATACTACAGGTGTTTGATCGCTTTTGCATGGATAAATTTCCCCATGAAACAGCTTTGACCAAAGAGCTTTGCATGGCCTGGGCGATTCGTAAAGAAACGGAGCAAAACAACTCCTTTCGCAACCGCTTAATGCCGGTTAGGGAATTTGCCAGATACTTAAACAGGATTGGAGAACCAGCTTATGTGCTTTCCCCTGATTTGTCTCAAAAAGGTCCACGCCACATGCCGCATATTTACTCTGAGGAAGAAATCGCTGCCTTTTGGCACACTTTGGATCTGATCCGTCCGCGCAGGGGCTTCCCCATCCGTCATCTTGTAATACCAACGATTTTTCGTTTGATTTATTGCTGTGGCTTGCGCCCCATAGAGGCGAGGAAACTCCGTGTAGAAAATGTCGATTTGGACGTCGGAAAACTCAAGATTATGGAATCCAAGGGGCACAAAGATCGTATTGTTATGATGACTGACGATGTGACAGAACTATTACGACAATACCATAAACAAGTGAGTCGCATTATGCCGGGGCAGGAACTGTTTTTCCCTAATTCACAGGGACATTTGTATACGAAGAGATGGATTGAAAAGACGTTTCGCATCATGTGGGATAAAACCGGTATTCCAGTATCCGCCGAAAAGCCGCCCAGAATTTATGATTTTCGTCACACTTTCGCAACGCATCGCCTGTATATGTGGCTGCGGGAGGGTAAAGATGTTTCCGCCCAATTGCCCTATCTCAGCGCATTCATGGGGCATTCACAACTATCTGATACCTATTACTACATCCATCTGGTCCCTGAACTGTTTACAGCTATGTCCGGATTGGATTTCACAAAATACGAGAGCTTGCTGCCGGAGGTAGAGATTGATGAATGATTTTTTCAAGGCCATCAGAAGTTATCTTCTTGAGTATCTGCCCAAACAGCGGTGCTGCAGTGAAAACACCATCAAATCCTACCGAAATGGACTGAACTTACTTGTTGAATATCTCCGCACGGAAAAGCAATTAGCCGTTTCCCACATTGATTTTGATCTGTTTAATCGCAAATTGATTCTAGAATATCTGGACTGGCTGGAAAATGTACGCAACTGCGGTGCAACCACCCGAAACCAACGGCTCATGGTAATACGGGCTTTCTTCAAGTACGCTGGTGAGTTAGATTGCACACAGGTGGCATTGCAACTTGAGGCAAAAGGGATACCCATTAAAAAGGTGCCCGGTAGAATAGTAGAGTTTCTTTCCGAGGACGCACTGCTAACACTGCTTAGTCAACCTGATGTGAGAAAACGAACGAACCTTCGCAATCGCTTTTTTATGACGCTCATGTACGAAACTGCTGCTCGGTGCGATGAATTGCTGAGTATGAAGGTCCGTGACCTACGGCTGGATGTTCGTCATCCTGTCGCATATCTGACTGGGAAGGGAAACAAAACCCGTTCTGTAGCTTTACTGCCCAAAGCTGTGGAGCATTGTAAACAATACCTGCAAATATTTCATGCTGATACCTGTAAAGATGATTTCCTGTTTTTTACTGTTATTCATGGAACAAAACAAGCGATGTCACCGGATAATGCTGCCGCATTTATGAAAAAGTACGGTGAAATGGCACGCCAGATTTGCCCAGAAGTTCCTGAAAGGGTACATCCTCATCAACTGCGGCATACAAGGGCGATCCATTTATACCGTGATGGTATGCCGCTGGCCGTATTATCTGAATTTCTTGGCCACGTTGATCCAGAAACCACAAAAATCTATGCATATGCCGATGCCGAAATGAAGCGCGCGGCTATGGAAAAAGCTGAACACTTGCGAAAGGGGGTGCCTGTTCCCATACCTATTTGGAAGGACAATGAGGATATGATTCTGGAATTGTCCGGACTTAAATGATTTGTTATCCCGAAGTTTTCATGAAGAAGCGGCCTATTAAGCGGCTTTCTCGTCTGACTTCGGGATAATTATTTCTTCGGTATTATCAGTGCAAGGAAATCCAAAAGTCCAGATTTCAGCTTTTGGAATTTCTCCTGCTCGGATTTGCTTAATGTCTTTGGCATACCATTCGCCCTTGCATTTTTTCCCATCACAGTTTTTTCTCACCTCCGGTTTGCACATCATAAAAGAATTGGAGCCTACATCTTCTTCCCGATAAGGGCAGAATGCAAGCTCATACATTGCCATATAGCTGTTGTTTGCGTATTTATCAATTTCGACATGACCAATACAGATATGTCCGCTTCTTTCGAGACCTCTACGGAATCCGCCGATTCCAGCAAAAAGATCAAGAAATATCAAATTTTTACCTCCTTATTTCATCCCCCACTCATCCTGCATACGGTAGGGGTAAATCTGCTGGCTGCGCCTGAACCGGAGCATATCCCGGATTTGGTCAACCACGCTTTGATTGTTCTGGTCTTTCGTACACATCATCACCGAACCGAAAATGCCGGTAAGCACCGCAACAACGGTCAGTGCCACATTCCCGGCAACCAGCCAAAGAAGTGCCGCAACCGCACCGCCAAACAGGGAGCCAACAACGCTCTGTAAAAGCTCTCGCCTGCCAAAACCGTTGAACAGCTCGTTCTCGGCTTTTACTCCAGTAGGGATGTAAAGGTTAATCTCATTATTCACGCCGTTCCTCCTTACGCTCCGTAGTAAAAAAATACAATCTCCTTGATTTGCCAGATACACTCCGCAATCACATAGAAAACTACGGTATTTTTTGCCCGTTTCTTATACCGTGCCTGTTCTTCCTCGGCTGATTGCAGCCGGATCATGCAGTATACAAAGCGAAAAACTGCACCTAAACGGATGAGGGAAATGACCGCCGTGGAAATATCGTCGAGGGTTATCATTTCATCATCACCGCCTTTACTTGACCATACCCTTTGCCATTCCCACAAGCCGGACAGAGTGATATACATTGTTAATGACACCTGCTCCATCACTGGTGGGAACCATGAACTCACTGAGGAATCTTGGGGTCTTGATGGCAAGCACGATACAGGCAATACCCCAAAAAATATTCATCACGCTTACATTCATCATCATGCCGACGCCCAGCTTGCAAAGGCATATCTGCACCACCACGGCAAAGGTGGACTGAAAGAATTTGTTTATATAGGTCTTGAAAACCCCCTTGTCGCTGTCCAGTAGTCCAACACAGGCAAGGGGCAGACCAATGCGCAAAATCATAATTTCCAAACCTCTCATCAGGAACTGGAAATACAGCACGAAGTAGCATATCACGAAAACCAACCCGAAAATGGCCGTCACCAGTCCGAGAGAACTGATTCCATTGACCCAAGCCTGCCAGTCATAACCTGTGCCTGCGCTAATGGCTGCCATCAAGTCATCGGTAAGGCTTTGGGTAATCTCAGCAAGCCAGCCGTACATGACCGGGAAACAGACCGCCACGGCAATGGCCTGGATAAAGCGTATGACTAAATAGACCGGTTCTGTGTCCGGGTCGCCATCCGTCCACAAGACGTAACACTCAAACCCTTTTTTAAGGAATTTCAGAATAATAAGTGACACGCCAAAACCCAGCAGAATATCAAACAACACGCTTACCATACTGCCACCACCTGCCGCCGTCATGTACTGATCGGCGTTTAATGTCATAGGGACAAGACCGGAAAGCATTTCATCAATGAATGCCACGGCACCATTTAGAATCGCAACAATCAACAGTACAAGAATTACTTCCAATTAAAAATCACCTCCTTGCCCTGCGGGAAATCCCCCAGGGCATAAATTCCATGCGTCTCACTCTGCCGGAACCATTTCATCCACTTGGCTGTGATAAACCTCCAGCACAGTGTCTTTGATTTGACAGTGCAGCTCCGGCGTGATCGGGAAACAAATATCCCGGTATTCTCCGGCGTTGGTTTTTCTGCTGGGCATGAATACACAAGGACCCTTTTCGCATTCCACAATGCGCACCCCAGTAATCAGGAACTCATTATTTAAGCAGAGCGTGGCAATAGCCTTGAGTCTGCCTTCGTCACATAAATGTGCGACAATTTTAGCGGTTACTTTCATAAGCAATTTCCCTCCATAAAAAATGATCCCATGCCGACACATCATACAACGGAATGGGAGGCTGCAGACTTAACCCTTGTAATTAAAAAGCTCTTTAACACGCTGAACCAAAGTGGGCAGGACTTTTCTTAATGGTCCATGTACACGATTAAGAAAATCTCCGGTTAAGTAGTGCCAGTAATTTGCCTGATAAATTATTTCGTTCATTGTTTTTCCTCACTTTCTTATTTTTTCTATATAAAAAACACGACTGAATTTTCTACATTCAATCGTGTCTTCTACCAGCAATATTAAGCTACCTTTATTTTTCAATAAAGTATTTCATTTCATAAATCAAAACTTCATTTTCGTCATTGTCTTCCATTTTCTCTGCAATACCATCTTTGTATATTACAGTATTACTTGTATAATCGACATTCAAATATTTACTATACTTATCTACAATTAAATTTGCCAGACCTAAGCTTAGCCCATTTTTAACCAACAACACTTTTAATTTGTCATCTGTTCCATACTTAATTTTCAAATACAAGATTTCATCCAAAAGTTTTAGATCATATAAAACTTCAATATACTTTATTATAGTATTATCAAGGAAATCTTGTTCTTCTTTGATTCTGACAATAGCTAAATTTATCTTTTCTTTATGATTCTTCTTCTTAATATCCGTCCATAACTCTCTAATTCCTCCTCTTGTTTCATCTCCCCATCGATCAACAAAAACTAATGTATCGCCATTATTATTAATCAATTTTTCCCAATGTCTCATAAATGATGCTATCATCTCATTATATGATGCCCCCTTAATTCTCCACTTCAAGAACATGTTATAAAAATTTCTCGTTTCCAAATATTGAAACCTTATTAAGTTTTGATTTTTATCATTATCATCAATATATTTAAAAAATACCTTATATAAAATATCAAAAAGAATATTAGTATCACTTATTGTTACATTATTATCTTTTAATCGGTTCGTTTTTTCTTGCATTTCATATTCATACTGAAAAATATCCAGCTCAGTAATATTATTCGCGAAGCAAGCTTTTCCTATATCTGTCTTAGTTCTCCGCCCATTGTAATTATTTAATGTACCTTCTTCATAATTTTCTATAAATTCTTTTTCTTTATCAAGCTCCTGTAATTGATCCTGATTTAATTCTGTATTCTGAAGCAGAATATTCTCTACTTCATCACTTACGGTCTTATCAGCTTTCATCGTCTTCTGCATATATTTTTCTATTTGAACTCTATTTCTAAAATATTCACCAACTACTAAGTAAATTTCTGGTTCCAACTTCCTAAGCCTTGGTTTTTCAGTTTTAAAAATTTCACTAAAACGGCATACTCTCCCAATAAGATTTTTAAAATTAGAAGGTGATAGATACCCCCTTCCTTTTCTATTATCCAATATAAATAATTTATCCGCTGGTAAATTAACGCCTTCCAACAAAGTAGAGCTAGTAACCACATATTTAATCTCAGGATATGTAGCAAATGCATGTTCAATATAAATCCTTATAGAATCAGGCACCGAACCATGATGATATATAAAACCTTTTCTTATACAATCCAACAATTGATATTGGGGATGAATAAATTCTTTCAAATTATTGCATATTTTTTCTATTTTATCATCATTAATATCTTGCATACCTTTCATAAACTTACTTGAAAACGATTCTATATCTTTTGGTTTGTTTAGATATATAATATTATTTTCTCCACAGTTTTTACTAATGAAATCATATGTATTAAACCAAAGCTTTCCGATTTCATAAAAATCATCTATAAATTGATCGTAAAATTTTAAAATTTTAGAGTTTTTTTCATCATAAATATAAAATTTTTCTGATTTAATATATTCTGAAACTTTATATTCATTTATTCCCAAGTCCGTAAATTTTATTTTAAGATTGTCCGAATCTCCCAAAAAGGGGGTCAAAAACTTAAACGCTACCTCTGGATTTCTTTTTTCAAGAATTAAAATAACTTCTGCAAGTAATCGACTTCTTGTATCATCATTTAATAAACCATGAGCCTCATCTACAACAATAAAATCAAAGGAAAGATCTGGTTGCATCTTTAGCAAACGCAGTAATCTCTCCTGTGTTAAAACAGCAACTAAACTTGTTTCTGTGCCATTATACATTTCGGGTTGAATAACTACTTTCTTAATCCAATCAATTTTTGAATTAATTATTCTTATTTTCGTCTGAGCAAGTAGAGACTTTGTCGGAGTTATAATACAAATTTTTTTCTCACTATTTTTTTTGAGTAAAGATAGAATTAATTCTGTTTTTCCGTAAGAGGTTGGAGCAATTACAGATAATGTATCGTAATTATTATTTAAGAAGAAGTTATTTAATTCTAATTGCTCCTCACTCATATAAACATGTCCCTTATGAAAATTTTCTAAAAATGCAGAATTAAACTCTCGAAAGAACGATTTGTCATCTTCTTTAATTATATCTATCGATTTTGCTACAGGAATATATCCTAAATTCATTGCAACCTCATACAACGGTCTATAATCTTGAGTTCTATTAGAAAAAATTAATATTATTCTATAACCGAAGTTTTGAACACTCTTATTTCCGCTATTAAGAAAAATTGTTGCAATGGTAAGTATTTTTAATGTTTCCCTCTTCGTCATTTCATTATTTAAAATAAATTTTTTATATATTTGTGGGAAATCTGTGTTCTTTATTCTTGCAAGAGTTAAGTCTTTTTTCACTTTATATTGCCTCACTTTTTAAGAATTCATAAACTTTTGTAAATGTTTCTTTCTGTATTGATAATCCAAAAACCGATTTAAATTTACCTTCTTTCGCAATTGTGTCCATTTTTGCTTTTGTATTAGACTCACTAATATAATCGGAAAAATCTGCAAACAGAACTCCAGTCAAAAATACATTTATATTATTACTATTTATCATCCCAATAGAAGACTTATCCCCCATATCTTCTAAAACGTCAATAATTGCTTCTTTATAATCATCGTTTCTGTCTAAAACGCTTTGTGCTCCATTAATTGCATTATGCCATAAGGAAATGTTTTCATCATTAAGTCTTAACATTAAATCATTCTTTGCTAAACTAATTAAATCGTTCATAGTTTCATCAGAAGTCTTTCCCTTATGTTTTTCTCCTGCCTTTACCTCAGTAATAAACAGGTCATGCGCTTTTTTTGATGTTAATACAACATCAAATCCTTTTTTAATACTTCTTTCTTCTAAATTGAAATATGGAGAGATTATACTATATTCTAAAAACATTTCACTAATAATAATATGAGTAAATAATTCTCCAATTAGCCCTTTCTTTATTTTAGTTGTCTTTTTTTCGTAACGGTTAAGAAATTCCTTAATTGTAGCTTTATAAGAATACATTATTCTTCCAGTATTAGTCTTAGCTGAACCATAGCAAATACTTGCAAGCCGTCCTCTAATAATACTTTTCAATTCATCAGAAAGATATTCAACATGACAAAATGCATATTCTTTAGTTTTTATAAATGCAACTCCATTAATTTTTTTACCCATTTATCCCCTTTAATACTTAATAGTATTTAATAATTTTTATCTCCCTGCACTTATATTGTCTAAACATGGATTTACGATTACACTTAACAAGACAATTTTTTAGTATTTATGCAACTTTGCAGCATTATTGTTATGTATTTTACAGAAATTCAGGTTTATATTTACTTGCAGACTCTTTAGGTTCAGCATTAATCAATATAACTGTAGCTGGTTTTTCTCCATTATCAGTTTTTTCCTCAAAGAGTTTCATCACTTTCTCAGCTCGATCCTTATGACCATTATCAATCATTAAAAATACTTTTTTATCTGTATTTTCTGCCTTAGCATATTCCTCTATTTGCGTTTCAAAGCCGTGGACAGTATCTTGATTTGATGTCAACTTTATTTCAATTACCGTCTTATCATTACCTCTACTTATTTTAAAATCAACAGGTCCTCTGCCGGCATTCGGTTCTGCATTCAGGTCAAAATCATTAGCCAAACAATAGTAATATGCTGTCATGTGTAATGCTTTCTGCACTGTTTTTTCATTCCTAGAAACTTTTCCATTATACAATAATTCATAGCCTTTACATTCCTCTATTAATCTTTTAAAATGATTACATATCTCAATGGTCGCTTCATATGTATCTTTATCATTAGGGATAACAATTGGGTAATTATCCCTATATTTATGAACCACTTTTTCAATAAAATATTCACTGTCTCCCATTACATCACATTCATCAAGCGTGGTACTATTATAAGCCTCAATAATTTTATCTAATGCTTTATCATTTAAGAATATTTGCTTCTTAATTTCGCTTTTTCTTTGGCCAGTAGTCATTTTATACCATTCTAATCTAACCATCTCATTTATTTCTTCTTTAATTGCTCTGTTTTCACTGCATACTCTATCTATATCATCCCAATCTTTAGCTATCGGAATTTCATGCAAAATATTAATGGGAACCAGAAGTAATTTCTTACCCTTTTTATAGGGATTAGTCATGATTCCGTTGCTAAACTCATATCTTTGATAATTATAACTGGTAATATCTAATTCTTTATATGCTCTTATTGTATACGCAACTATTTCATCATAAACAAGCGTTGCTATCATATCACTTACTCTGTCCGGTCCAACATTATCTTCAAATAAGCTTAATAAATGAAAAATTTCAGGTTGATTAGAGCATGTTAAAATTATATCCGATGCATCTTTTATTATCTGCTTTCGAAGTATCTTTCCGAATCCTTTTCCTGGTCCACCTTTTGATGTTCCTAAATTTATCCCATCTACTTCTGAGAAGTCAAACAGTTCTACTGCTGTTTTATATGCCTTATGGGTAACATCTCCGTTTGCAGCAAGTAATAATTGCCCAATATCATGAAAAAATTTATTTATTTTTTCATATGCTCCCTCAAATTCTGGTATATAAGTTTCTCTCAATCTTTTTATATTTATAAAATAATTGCTATCCCCATTGATAATTGGATCAAAAATCCCCAAATCATCCATCTTATCCTGTAGCATAAATTCTTCTGAAAAAAATATTTTATTATTCTGTACCAAACTTATCCTCCTCTATGATTGTACCTTCTCCTGAATCTCTTCCACCAACCGTTGCACCATACAAGCTGGCCACATCTCTGATGGCCTTTCCTTCCCATCATCCACACACTTCTTATAACATCGTTCCGCTATCTGAATCGCCTTTCCTTCTTCTCCATGCTGCACCAGTTTCCGGTAAATATCCTTATCCTTCTTTAAATACCTTTGTCCTGTAACCTTTTCAAACTTTTCCGCAAACCGATCACAGCATATATATGATTCCCCAATTACCGGCATCTCTCCAAAATAAGCATACATCCAAATCTCAAAGCAAGGATTGGACCAGCCTGCACCAACACCATTTTTTTCTGCCGTCCGAATAATATCATCAAAATCCTTTACCTGATCTCTGTCAAAGACAATCCAGGGGATTCGGTACTGCGGTTCCTTATTGGTAAGCTCCAACGCCCGTTCTACAAGCTCCACAGTCTTAGCCTTTTCAACCTTTATGACAAGACGGTCTTTCAGTTCTGTCGGTATGCTGTCCCTTAGACCATCAAAGTAATTCTTCTCTGTTTCATCTGTATCTGTCACAATCAAATAATATCCCAACTCTGGTACTCTTGTTCCCACACGCTGGTTCCGGTCTCTTCTTTTTCCGGCCCTGCGGTCACTGGGCTTTCCTCCATTTTTATTCGCCATCCGCATTCCTCCCTGCCAGCATCTTCATTGGTCTCAATGCCGGAATGGCACCATAATTGCCTGTCAGATAATTCTTGGCCAACGCCTCGTCCCTGCGTACCTTGTTCCCTTCATCATCTTTAAATTCAGCCAGGGAATATAATTCTGAAACTCCATCTCTGTTTTTATTGACCATCCAGATTTCATCCCTACGCAGCAATTCATTGGAAAACTGCCAGATGTCGTGAGTGGTAAAAATTAACTGGGCATTTTGTGTATTGATCTCCGGTGACAAAAAGGTCAGAATAATATTC
The DNA here is from genome assembly GCA_023458755.1 of Bacillota bacterium. Classification (GTDB taxonomy): domain Bacteria; phylum Bacillota; class Clostridia; order Oscillospirales; family Acutalibacteraceae; genus JAEWYE01. Next base: position 29,941 of record JAEWYE010000022.1, read on the forward strand.
CGTACTAACAGTGGATGCAACCTGGCGTTCAGTTCATCAATAAATAATGTTCCGCCATTATCCAGCACATCCTTCAATGAAGGATATAGAGCAAACATCTTCAAAGTTCCGCTGGATTCCTGTTTCAGTGGGATAGACGCCAACTTCTGACTGTCTACCATCCTGTGAAGAGCATCAATCTTATAACCCTTGCTCGAATCCTTTTCATTATCCTGTGGTAATACCTCTACATCAAAATCCTGTATGGCTTCGTCAAAGGAAGCAAAATATTTCACGACATTTTCCTGCACTTCCTTACTATCTGTGAAGCCATCTGGAAGAACCCTAGACCGCAAAAAGTTTTCTGCTGGATCGCCAAAATCTATGATTTCATTATTTAAGAACCAGTCCCTGACCTTTTTTAATTTGGCAACGCGAAGCTTTGCTCCAAGTGAAACAATCAGTGACTCTTTATTTAATGATGCTTTGATATTCTCCACATGACTTTTGGAAAATCCATTCATTTCTAATTCTTCGCCTTTTTTCCTGTAAAAAATAGTCCTATAGCTGTTTCTTGCTGTTTTGGCTTTGGAATACAGCCATTCCTCTATAACCTCATCCTTCTGCAACGAAAAACCATACTGGTATATTTTCCCTGTTTTTTCAGAGTTATCGACATAAAACACCTCAAAGGTGGTCTCTTCATCACGTCTTATCTCATCAAACAAGAATGGCGTAACCTTAAGGTACTCTTCTTCTGTTTTCCGGCGACTCTCTTCCTCTCCACCGAACTTGAAAGACTCTATCACGTAATAACTCATATAATTAAAAGCATCATATATATTTGACTTTCCGCTTGCATTGGCACCATAAATAGCCGCCACCTTTAGCAGCTTGTCATTAGCAATATCTACTACATGGTCTTCGTGTTCTGTTATTTTAGTCGCTGACAGGTCTAGAGACACCTCATCACGAAATGATTTGAAATTTTTAAAGTTAAATTGTATCAGCATAATAATCTCCTCATATTGACTTTCTATTGGATCTTTCTAATTATATTATATCCAATTTCAAGAAAAAATCAACACCTAATTTTATATCATACTGAAATTAGATGTTGATTTTTTATTAAAATCCATTTATTTGTTTTATTACTTATGTTTTTTACTCCGACGACTGACTATGCATCAAGAGATATAATCTGCCACGTAGCAATTCGCATTCATTCTTTAAGGCAGCATTTTCTTCCCTAAGCCTAAAAATCTGTTGTTCCTTCTTCTCAAGCTTTTGTTTCAACGAATATTCGTAAGAGGCTTTATTCTTTATCTGAGAAAAACCGCCTACCTTTGCTGTCACAATCCCTTGACTGACCAAAACGTCCCGGATATGCTTCTTGGCAAAGACGGATCGGGACAGCCCTGTATACTCCATTAAATTTTTGATCGTCAGTTGATGACCTTCGGCTCTCAAGTCCGAAACCGCCCTCGACACGGTGTTGATGGTGGATTGACGTTGCTGTTCCTGCTTGGCTTGAAGTTCCTTTGGCACCTTGTTATTCAATGTTCTCACCTCCTGTCAGTTTGGCTGTGATACGTTCAAACAGCCCTGCATTTCTCAGTGCATTGGCATGAATGACCGGAAATTCTGAAAAACGGTCTGCTTTTGCCCTCCACGAATCACCCTGCTCCTTAAAATAGGAAAGCTGTTCTTTGTCCGGTATGAAATGCTCACACTCCAGGCAATCCCACATATCACTTTTACAGCCGGTAACATCGCCGCAGATTCCACCTGCAACCCTGTGGGCGCGAAGATTTTTCAGCAGTCTTTTTTCAATCATCTCTTCCATGCCCAGAATCCGTCCGCCAAAGAGAATGTACGGATTTTCGTTGGAGTCAGGCTCAGCCAGCACATACTTCTGCTTTTGCAGGATGGTCTTGGGCTTCAAATCAAGGTGGGCATAGGAATTCCATATCATGGCGTTGCCGTGATGGCCTGTCATATCGGCTATCTGCTCCAATGTAAAGCCTGCCTCCAGCCGGTCAGTAATGCCGTTGTGGCGAAATTGATGGGAGGTCAGGTTGTAAATCTTTCCGCTTTCATCCCGGATCTCGTACTGCATGCAGATTCGTTTGAAGTGATACTCTGCCACGCTCTGAAAGACACTTTGAATTCTGCCCGGCTGGGAAGTGCCGCCCTTCTTGTAGTGCAACACCCTGCGGTAAACAAAAAGATTTCCCCTCTTTTCCTCCGGCAGATATTCCTGCAGCTCCAAAGCCACCGCTTGCTGTTCCCGAATCAGCTCCAGAAGGTAACCTGCAATCCCGATATCTTCTACATGAATGGAACGAAAAATCGGCTCCATATTTCCGCCGTTCTGTTTCCATGCCGGGATAAAAATTACATATTTCCCATTGTAGGGCTTTATGCAGTCAATGGACATTCCCAACACTTCGGATATTCTTGACGGTATCAGCCGCAGCAGCCAGTAGACACACCGGATATGCAAAGCAATCTCATCCCGCCGGAAAACATCATCCAGTTTCTCGGCAACGCTCTCCGGAATGTATTTGTAGTCAAGCTTTTTTGCCGGAGCAAAGGGGTTTTGGGTAAACGGATTTTTGCAGACCACGCCGTCAAAGCCATTCATGGTACGGAGCAAGGAACCTGCCTCTCTCCAGACATCCCGGATTGTGCTGTAAGCAAGGCTTGAAGCCTCCAGATGCTCCTTGAACCTGGATGCGACTCTCACATCACACCCTGAGAGCAAAGCTTCTTTACTTCTGCTTTCCAGAAATCTTAACAATGGTACCAGCCGGCTGATTCTTGACTTAACCGTTCTGACGGTATCGCCCTGCAGCAGACGCAAAATCACATAGTATTTCACAAGCTCTTTGCAGCCGTCCGGCACTGCGGAATAATAAATGTGGCTGTAGTTCGGGGGTTCTGTGGCACTGCGGATTCGCTTGTCACAGATCCATGTGTCATCCTCAAACCGGACATGGCTGCCTAATTGTGGCAGCAAGGCAAGATACCGCTTTTGTTGGCTGGCTTCGTAAATTTCCATACTTTCATATTTCGGAAGCTTCATCATACCGATGCACCTCCTTCGATGGCTGCCACAATGCTTTCATAACAGTCCTTAAGGAATACCGCCTGCCTGTATTCCCTGAACTGGGCATAATCCGTAATCCCGGCCCCGGCATAAGCGGTGAGCAGATTTCGCACTGTCTCCGCTTGTTCCTCCAGCAGGTTTTTCCAGTATGGAAGGTATTTAATCCCGGTGCAAAGATTATTGCAATTCACACAATTAATCAGGCTGCTTCTGCTGGTACAGCCTCCATCGGCCAGCTTTTTCAAGCAAAAACCGAATTCCACCCGCCGCTGTTCCAGGCAGAAGTCCATGTACAGGAGTCTGCGTTCCTCCTCGGTGTATTCTGCAAGCTGATTTTCCGAGAGTATCATATCAAATTTTTTTCGGAAGAATTCTGTGTTTAACTCTGCCAGCCTCATTTTCCTGACCTCGGCATAATAGGCCGCAGCGGAGCTTCTGCTGAGATGCCCAAGCCAGTAAGCAAGCTCATCCACGGAAGCGCCGTTCTCAATCAGTGTAACCGCAAGCGTTTTTCTCTGCTGCTTGCTGGTAAGATGCCAAGGCTGTCCGTTTTCATCACAGAGATCATATTTCTTGATCAGCCCATTCATTACCATCAGGTAATTCCACATATTCAACATACTGGCACGGAAGTTCGGGCGCTTGTTTACAAACACATAGGGCACGCCAAGCTCTTTTCTCCATTCTTCCGTTTTTTCAATGTGTCCGGCGATTTCCTCCGCCAGTGCTTTTGAAATCAATATCCTGTGATAGTCTGACACACCAGCTTTTCGTCTTGCGGTCAGTGTTTTGTACTGGCGATACCGAAGCTGCATCACATCCTCATATTTTGCAGGCTCCAAACAGCCCGTTTCCAAAAACAGAACCTCCTTCATGCGCATACCTGTTGCAGAAAAGATCCGGTAAAGCAGGGCATATACTGATGGAATCTCATCCAGATGTTCGTCAAGCTGCTCTGCAACACTCTCCGGTATAACCGCCGTCCGAACCTTGTACTCCCTGGCATTGGGAAACCGGTACCGTGAGAATGGGTTGTCGTGGGGAATGGGGCTGCGCATGGCTTTATCCCTTTGTTCACTCATGAGATACGCCATCAGTACCGATAAGATACTGAACACACGCATAATACTTGATACAGCATTTCCTTCTTCCGCTTGCTTCCAGCGCCGTTCCATGCTCATATAGAGGGAACGGACATCCACATCGTCCACATCTGCAAAAAAATGAATGCCCGGATTGTTTTGTGTCAGCAGATTGGCTGCGTATGCCAAAGTGGTCATAGATCGGTCTTTATTGGCAGTGATGCTGTAGTATCTGTGCTTCATGAAATATTTGATTTCAAGCCGCAGGGAGGGCGAATGGATACCGGTGAAATCAACGGTATCCCAACACAGGGAGGGACCGTGCTTGTGAAACAGCTTCCATTTGTCACTGGACATCGTTAGCTCCAAATGATTCTCTGCAATAAACTTCCTGCATTGGAGGGCAAACTCCTTCTTCACAGTCTCCGCAGCCAGACTGGCAAAGCCCGGATAAAAACGCGGGGAAGAGACGTAAATATCGTTGCCAAGCACTTCCTTGCAGAAGCTTTGCGTTGTGATGAGCCTGCGCTCATCTGTGAATTTACCAGAGATAGCGCAAAGATACTCCCTGACCTTCTGTTCCGGCAAAAGGCAGAGGTACTCTGTTGTACTTTGTGCACCGATTTTCTCACGAATGGCGGAAAGATCTTCTTGTTGATCAATTCTCTCGCCGATTTTTTCCGCCCAAAAAGCTGAAAAGCATTTCTCGAAAGTGTCCAGAAAGATCTTGTTGTCACACGCCACGGCTTTCAAAATGGTAATGGGGCTTTCCGGCTGATCAACCAACCGGTTTCGGAGCATGAATTCAAAAACCGGAAACATGGATACTTTGTTAGAAGAGAAGCATTTTTCGGACTGCTCCCATTCCTTTACATAGAGCCTTGTATAATGCTCAAACATCTTTAAGAACTGCTCCTGATACACCGCCATTCCAATCCGCACAATGCTGCTGTCCGTCAGTATTTCGGCAATCTCACAGAGCACCTGCGGGGAGCTTTTGTAGGCTTCATCTTGTATAAATTCCCGATACCGCTCTATGGTCTGCTGTGTCAGCCTGTCATTGATGTTCTTCCGTCTCTGAAGCCGCAAGGGGACACCGTCAACGCTCCAAAGTGCAGTGCAGGTCTTGATTTCAATCAACTGGGTCATTGGCTCCGCCTTTCTTTCGATGCAGCTTTTCCATAACCGCCTTGGCGATCACCTGATTGTTATGATCCCGGTAATGGGAAATGGAATCGGCGGAGCGCCAGCCAAAGCTCTCCATAATAATGGCGTCGGTTATGCCGTCCTCTGGATGAAGTGCCTGATGCTCCAGATATTCCATTGCCTTTGTGCTGCGGCCGCTGTGTGTCCGTATTCTTTTCGGGTCAAGGCCGGCTCTCTCTGCACATCTTTTTAAGATGGCATAGTAATTACCATAGCATAGCGGCCTGCCTTGTGATTTTCCTTGCTGCAGATTAAGGAACAGGAAATCGCTGATAATGCCGCTCTCATTTTCCGCAAGCATTCTTTCCGTCTGGATATAGCGATTCAGCAGCTCACAGAGTGTTTCCGGCAGAACAACAACCCTCAGTTGATTTTCATGGCCGGACCGTGCGTTTGGCTTGCCCTTGGAACGTGACGGCTGGATCATCCTTTCCACTGGGTTATAGTGGTGAAGACGTATGCTAAGCACCTCATCAATGCGGAAGCCTTCCAGCGTGATGCGAAACACAGCTTCATCCCGCAGGGTTTCAAAATGGGCGCATAAGGCCTCCCGTTGTTCATCCGAGTACCACTTGATATATTCCCTGCGGGACTTTTGACGTGGGAAGCTGCGTTCAAGGATGTACCTGTAATCATAGGAATAAATCTGCCCATACAGAAAGGATTTTTTCGCCCTGTAAACATCCGTCTTGGTTTGAAAAACAACGTTGGTTTCATAATTGTCTGCAAGCCATTTATACAGCTCTGTTATGACGGTCAGATACCTGCCCGTCGAGGCGCAGACCACCTCCGTTTCCAGATGCTTCAGTTTGAGCTCCTCCAAACCTCCATAGAGAATACAACTGATAAATCGTTTCACATGGCTGTTTGTGGCAACATCATACTCCACGCCAATGCTGTGGAGATAATTTAAGTACACCACCAGTTTTTTTGCATACTCCTTGCCGGTATTGGCATTTCTGAGACTTCTGCTCTCAATCCACTGATTGATTTCGAGCATTGGAATCTGACCATCGGTGATCATATGCCGATAAAGCAGTCCCCCGGACTGTGCTTCAAATGCAAACCGCACGAGCCTGAATCTTTTCTTATCCTCTGTCATGACATGACCTCTTTCTGTCCGGGCGGTTTATTTGCTCCCGGACAGAAAAAGTATACCATGTCGGATCTTTGCGAGAAGAAAGAGGCTTTAACCTCCGTAATTGAACATTTCGGTAATACGGGATTTTAACAGCGGCATGATCGTCTCGCCGAACAATGCATACAGTCCGGCAAGGAGAAGTGCACCGATTACAACCGATATTAAAATCTTCACGGCGGTGTCAATAAAACCTTCCCCGCATTGGCTGGAGAGTATCTGTCGGCTCCTCAATGCGAAATCAGCAGACTTGGCTTTGATGGAATGAATAAGTTTTTTCATTATGATCTTCCTTTCATATTTAAATGTTTGACTTGGTTCACACATAACAATTAGGAGAGTTTAAGCGTAGCACTTCCTATCGTGTTTACTTCGTGAAGAAAACAGTACTGTGTCATTGAACAGCATATAAAGCCCTGCCAGAAGAAGGGCACCGATCACCACAGAAATCAAAATTTTGAGGGCGGTATCAACGAAGCCCTCACCGGACTGCTGGGCAAGAACTGCACCAGACTTTGTGCCTAGCTGCTGGAGTTTCCAAATGCCTGCCATTGCGGCATTTCTTACTTTGGAAATGATCTTGTTCATAAAATCTTTCATCATATTTATTCTCCTTTTGATTAATAATTTTGAGGTGTGATAAAGCCGGAAAGTGTTCACCGTCTTACTGGTAGTAGCCGATGATAATATTGAGGGTGGCGCTGCCCAGCACCGCCCCGATGCAGGATACAATAGCCGCCACAATGCGGTTGTTCCATTTCTTCTGATCCATCTCATCTGCGGCGCTTCGGCGGATACAGAAATAGATAATGAGCAATCCTGCCACCACGGGAGCCAGAATCATCAGCCATGTGGTGGCGTCCTGAATGAGCTTTTCTGTACCCTTGGCAATCTGGCTACTGCCGATTCCACCATCGGCAGCATAGGCTACCGTGTCGTTTTGAAGCATAAGAAAAGCGGTGAGCAATCCAACACTCACCGCCTTGCCTTTGACTCCGATTTTTCTAATCATCTGTTTCATCTTCGTTTTCACTGTGTTTGGAACCTCCTTTCCGAAACCCTTTTTCTGAAAAAATTGCACCCATCTGAGATGCGAATGCCTGTGACTTCTGCTGGGCCTCCTTCATCTGCAAGTCCTTGGCGTAGTACACCCAAATATTCCATAGCGGAATATCACCTGTCATTTGGGATAGAACCGGCCGGGCCGCTTCCCTGGCCTCACGGACCTTGCGGTTATGCTCCTTGCCGCCCAATCCACACATCTGATTAAAATACCATTGTGATAGGTCGGGAGCGTTCATCATAGCCGGATGGGAACGGCTGATGACTATTTGTGAGGGTCGTTGTATCCTGCGGATTTCATCCGTAGTCAAAAGCTCCCTTGCCACAAGGCTGATACTGTGGGAGCTGGACGGATTGACATACCGCCCATGCTGGCTGGAAAGCTGATAGGCGCTAGTGGTGTACTTGCCCAGCTTGTCGCATATGTCCTGCAAGGTTTCCTTATCGTCCGCTTGCAGATATATCCACGTCTGACAGTTTGATTTGACGATAGCCGCCGTTTCTTTGTCGTATTTTAGGGAAAGTTGTTCAAAGGATTGCAGAAACAAATTGAACCTGCACCCGCGTCCGCCTGCTACGGTCAATTTATTGGGGAAATCACTGAGCTTTGTAAAATTTCCGAATTCATCAAGCACAAAGTTGACCCGGCGTTCCAACCTGCCACCCCTCTGATCGGATTGGCGCACTAACAACTCATAAAGCTGGGATACCATCAGACTGGCGATGGGATAATAGGTAGCTTTTTCGTCCGGCAAAATCATAAATAGGGTCTGCTTTTTCTGCCCAATCTCCGATATGTTGTAGTCGCTCTTATGGGTGACAAAATAAACTGAACGGCTGGTAAACAAACGCAGGGTAGTCAGCGCCGAGGTATCAAAGCTGCCCTTAGTGCGGCTTGGCGCAACCTCGGCAATGGACATGAGTGCTCGTGCCGGATGGGTGCTGGGAAGTTTCTTCATGTACTCGCTCATAGGGGTTTTGCCGCCCACGGATTTACTCATTTCCGCAATAAACCAGTACACATTAGTCAGATTTTGATACTCCGGTCGCTTTTTGTTATCCACCACCACGCAAAGGATCGCCGCCGCTATTGTGGATTTCTCACCATTTTCCCAAATCTTTTCATTGGATACATCATCTCCCACAAGGATATTGGTAATATCCCATGCATACATTTCCGCCCGTTCCATATCTCCCTTGTTTGCTGCGTCAATAACTGGCTGAAGTAGGTTGTAACGGGTGCTTTTTTCGGGGTTCTTAAAATCCAGACAGATTACCTCATAGCCCAGCTTTTTAAGAAATACCGAGGTGTAATGGAACAGTTCGGCCTTGGGGTCGCTGATGACAAGGCTTTCCCCTGCAAGCCCCAGCAGACAGATAGACTGGATGACAAGGCACCGGGTCTTGCCTGAACGTGTGGCGCCGATGGTTAAGGTATGAGTATCATCGGGAATATAATAAAGCCGTTCGGACGGCTCTCTAAGCTCTTTACTGCCTATTTTCTCCGTTCCTACCACAATACCACCCTCATCAAACAGCTTGTATGGGTCTGCTTTTTCTTTCTCCAGCTCCTGCGTTCCCTGTGGTGCGTCCGATGCTTCCTGTGACAGCGTCTTTGTTAAATGCGCATCCGAAAGATCATAATCCACAGATTCAAAACTCTCATCCTGTATAAAACTCTCCTTCTCTTCCTTGGGATTTATGGGAACGGGCGGCATGGCGGGGTTGTCCTGTATCGCCGTACCTTGTCCTGTTTCCGCTTGCTCTAAGTGCATTACTTCTTTTTCATTTTTCTTCATAAACGGCAGATCATCAAATCCGGTGTCCAACAAGTTGCGAATGATGGGATTCGTCGGATTGATAACCTGTGTTCCAAACACCTTTCCTTTTTCCGTTTCCCGCAGCCACCGGGACGAACCGTGCTGATACTGCCCTACCGGGGCAGGCGTATAAATGTCCTCGGCCACCCGTACAAGCTCGCTTTGATAAGGACGGTTATTCTGTACCCAAAACAGGATACAGCACAGGCACAAGAATCCCTCAAAAGAAAGGAACAACAAAAGCTGCCGGTGCTGGGTGAACAGCCCTGTAATACAGTCCCATAACGGGAGTAAAGTCAGGGTACTGATTCGACGCGACAGCAGCCCATGCAGAGCCGCAGTAAAAAACAGATTAAAAATTGTGCCAATACCGATAATGATAGAACCTAAAATGAGCTTTTCCTTTTTCTTCATCGGCAAGGCTCTCCCTCCGACACAAAACCAGGCAGCAGAGCGGTGTCAAACTCTGGGTAGGCATTGTTTACCCATGCCAGAGCCTCCGGCGTGACAATCCCCCATACCTCACCTCGTCCTACAGCCATGTGATCACCGTCTATGGGGTGTTTTAGGTGAATGGTATCACTATGGGCATAATTCGGGCGGCAGCCGGGACCATGTGTGACAGCCCATATCTGATTGCGGGGGATGCGGTACTCTGGCTTTAGGTGTTCGTGCCGAAGTATGACAAACTGCCCTTCATAATTTTTCCGGCTGCTTTCAGGGATACAGTCAAATGAGGTCAAAAGCCGTTTTTCATCTGCACTGACCGGATAGTAAGCCGGGTCATAAGGATGGGTTACGAGAAACATTGGTATCTTGTGTTCCAGCGCAAATGCAACCTCGCCTTGCATCCCTTGAGTAAATTCGGTTCCCATAACCCAAAGTTCATCGGCCTTTTCCAACAGAGCAAGACCAAACTGTAATCCCTGTTCACGCTGTTCGGGAATTGTATCATTACACCATTGGCTGAAAATGATGTGGGGTGCAAGAGGAAGTACGCCTTGTTCTCCGGCAAGACGGCAGTATTCCACAGCTTTCTTTATGTTGGTGTTATAATCCCCGCGTAGGGGACTTGCGATATACACCATTTTCAAATTCTTCACCTCCTGAGAAACAAAAAAATACACCCCACGCTTCAAAAGCGTGAGGTGCCATGTAGAATTTTTTCTATTGACAATTCAGTTTCTGCCAAAGTATATCTCTTGCGACTTGTTCCGGAGAAATTTTTTGCTCATCTGCCAGTAACTGAAGCTGTTGATACTGCTCATTCGTAAGACGGATATTTACATTTAGCTTTATCTCATCATATGTTGGTACATCCAAGGGTTCAGCAAAAGCCAGAAAACCGGTTCCGAAATACTCCACTCTCCAATTCTCCAGCTGGACGCCTGATACGGAATCAATAGGAGCATTGATTAGGCGGTAAGTATTATTTCCTGTTTTCTCCAAATAAATATCTGTTACCTTAGCATAATAACTATTCTGTAAGGTACGCTTTACCAAATTAGAGGGAGAATTGCACTGTGCACGAAATACCATAATCCCTACTAAAAACAGCAAAACTGCTACTGCCGGAAAGTTACTCTTTTCAAATTTCTTTTTAACCATTCATCCCTCCTTTATGGCTCATATCCGAAGTCCTCGGCGTCCTCGCCATGGTCGTGGGACTCCTTTGCGGTATCTTCCCTAAAATCCGCACATTCCGGTTCATTGGCTGATCGATCAAGCTGCTTTTGCAGGAACAGGCTGACAGGGGCGTTCACAGGTGGAATTTTCGCCTCCTCCTTAATCAGATCGTTATAGTATAAAACGTAGGTTTTGAAGTTTGTGTTCAGCGTAGATAACAGGCTGTCCTCGGAAACAATTAAATCATTAACTTCCTCATAAAGCTGGCGCAATTCAAAAAGAGGAACAGCGGCAGTAGTCAGGTCATAAAGCAGATATTCGCCCTGACGTTTTCCAAATGCTACAGCTATATCAGACATGAAATTATCGGCCACCGCTTCATGAACAGCAAGGAAATCCTTCCCGTCTGACTGTACGAAATATATGCCGTTTCGCACCTGAACAGGCGAGGTGTTATCTTTTCCTTGCTCGGCAGGCGGGGTACACTTGCCAAAGTAATCGGTCAGACGCAGTTTGCCGTCACGCCTGATTTCCTCCATCATTTCCATTGCCTTGGCTTTCATTCTCTTGCAGGCGGCCACACGGCGCTGAAGCATTTCATACACGGGAATAGCCTTAGTGTCCTCGCCGTAGCAGAGCCAGTCCCCATCCTGCTGTGCCATGGAAATGGCTTTATCCGATAATACTTCTTTTGCCTTATCTTTCGGAACCATAACACCCTCACGTTCGATACCGTTTTCGTCTGTTGACACAATGACATAAATATTCAGTGCGATTTCAAGGGCAGTATTGATGTTACCCCAAATCGACTCTCCACTTGGATGATTCATAAAATCACTCTCCTATTCGATTAGTATTTGGAATGCATTTACATAATACAACTATATATAACTATAATCAACCACTATTGTTGTCTTATATTTTGTTGTGTTATCCACCATAATAGAAACAGTATAGGATAAGGAGGATAACAATGGATTTACCACAAAAACTTAATAAGCTCCGAACGCAAAGGGAGATTAGTGTTTATAAGCTGTCAAAAGATACTGACATATCACAAAATTACATACGTAAAATTGAAAAGGGAGAAAGTCAGCCGTCCGTTCTTGTGCTTGAAACACTATTGAAGCGCCTTGGCACAACGCTTGCGGAGTTCTTTAATGAAAACGAAGATACGCTGTATCCCACTGCATACGAACGGGAACTTATAGAAAGTGTTCGTATGCTAAATGAAGAAAAAGCGGAGGCTGTTCTCCATATTGCAAAGCTTATGGCAAACCGGCTGCCCTAATAAGGCAGCCACTTTTTTATTCCCGTTCGATTCCACGCTCCATACTTCCAAAGAGCCATGAGAAATCCAGTGCTTTTTCTTTTTTTTGCAATTCTGGTAAAATGTCCTCAATTTTATCCACCAGCCGTTCCACAGAGTTAAAATCCTCCTGCGTCATATCGTTGTCGATGGTACGCATTTTGACAAGTCCCGCGTAGATGACTTTCAAATCCGTTTCAGAAAAAAGCCGCTTTTCATCAATCAGGCCGCTTCTTGTGGCGAAGCTCTCAAATGCGTCCTCTTTGTTGTAGAAATACTGACGCTGGATAGGGTTTTTATTTTCATCACAACGGTAGGTGGACAGCACATACTCGAATAGAGGATGTTGCTTGCAGGCCAGCACCACGCCGTTATGTTCATTGATTCTATACAGATTGTTGGGCAGCTTTACGGTGGTTTCCTCGTCAAAAGGCTTATCCGAACAGATCCCGCAAGCCACCGCCGTGGACTTGGCAAGTGTCTGTATTCTGTCCATAAGTTTATCCTGCACCTCGACAAAGGGATTTTTCATCACCATATCATTCTTGGTGAAAAAAGCAATCAGCTTATCCCGGTGGTAAATATCCGCCACATAGTCAGGCGAGGTGGATGGCTGTACGATGAAGCCTTTCTTTTGCAGGGCTTCAAAATAGCTTTGATAAAATTCAGTTTTGGTTTTCATAGGCGTTCTCCTTACATTTCATTTTGAAAGTAATGGCTGGGAGAAAGGTCAGGCTGCCCTGGCAAGCTTTCCTCAATCTTTGCCATCAGTTCACGGATACGGTTTTCCTGCCCGCTGTCCATCTCATTATCCAGCATGACGCACCTCGCACAATAGGATACCAGCACATGAAGCTCATCGTGAGAAAAGGAAAGCGGAGTCGGTATTTTTAAGCCGCTGCGTTCCAGAAAATCGTCTTGTGCCAGTACCGGGTCATAAAAGAAATGCTCCTTGTAAAAGCGTTTTGTGTTGTGTTTCGGCACGGCTTTCTGACAGGTAACAAACTCATACCCAAACAGCGTTGTGCGGCGGCAGAGCAATACCACACTAGCACTCTCAAAGACCTTAATATAGGAGCCGCCTGTCAGCAGGACGGCTTCTATCCGATCCATGTCCGCAAAGGGCGGCTGCATACAGCATGAAAGATTGGTGCGTGTTTCTTCGGCCGCCTGCTCCAAAGCCCGGACCTTATCGTCACCGTAGGTTTCAAAAATAAGCTCCCCATCCTGTGTAACCGCACAGAATAGGGAGCTTTCATCATAGACCTCGGCGGCCACATCACTTTCCCTAGTAATTTCCACACGGAAACCTGTTCGGGTCAAACGCGCAAAAAAATCCTCAAAAAACTCATTTCTTGTTTTCAATCAACATTCCTCCCTGATGGTTAATGTTCATAGCCTTTATCCTGTAATTTCAAAAATAGCTCTTTCTTGGTGTCTTTTGATAGTTCTCGGCCATTTTGCTTCTCCCAATCATCAAAGCATCTGTCGTTATCACGGGTCAGGCTGGAAAGCATATCCAGCGCCTCCATCAGCATCTGCTCGGCAAAAAAGGAACGGCGGGCGCTTTTGTATTCCTCAGACTTAACCTCGTAATCCAACCGATTCAGAGCCTTTACCATGCCCAACACACGATTTGCAATGATTTTATCTGCTTCCCCGCCAAATCGTTTCCGCAGACCACCAAGGTATTCATCACTGCTGCCGTACAGCAGAGCCATCTTCATTTTGCTGTCTATGTAGCGTTCTTTCTGCTCATTAAGTGCGGAGACATTCTCCAGAAGATACGCCACCAGCTTATCCACCTCGGCTTTAACTTCCGGCGTCAGAAACTGATAGACAATGCGACCAGTCGGTGGGAGCGCGGATTTAAGCAGGAATACACGATCGGCAATTTCATTCAGCACCGCATCGCCAAAATCAAAGTTACCGGACAACTCGTTTTCTTCGTCGTAGCCATCACGGAGCCGCTTGTATCGGTTCTTATCCAGTCGCCGTAGATGCTGCTCAAACTCATCTACCAGCTCATTGCTGATACTGCGAAGCTCGGCGGCTGATTTATTTTTCTGCTCCCCATATGCACGGATGCGCTCCACAAAGGTGTCTTTAATAAGCTGCTTTCTAATGGCATTTGGAACAGCAGGAGGGGTAAAGGGGTTTTTTACCCGTGACGAGGTATCCCAAAACACCACATGAATATGGGGATGATGCTTTTCTTTATGAAGCGCACACGCCCATTGTAAATGTTCACGCCAGATATTGTTTTTCTCAGCAATCGTCATGATGTGACTTTCAATATATCTTTGCCATGCCTTTTGGTCGGTCAGGTTCAATTCATCAGCCGTTTTCTCATCAAAAGAAATTACGCTGCGGTACATGGTGATATGTTTTTTAGAATTGGCATATACCAACCTTGCCACGTCCTGCCAGTCCTCAAACTCAGTAATAGTACCAGGGGAGAGTTTCCCAAACAGGCCATGGTTCATGCCCTCATTTTTCGCAACTCTGGGACGGGTAGAAATGTAGCGCACATGAGCATAATTCTTGCCAGATGTACTTTTATAATTGGGATTTATGAACCTTTGCTTATAGACTAAGATAGAAATAGCGGCTCACCTCCGTCCGAAAGGACTATCTCTCCCAATTACTATCCTCTGGCTGACTGTATTCCTCGTCCTCGGCAGCTTTGCACACAAGGGCATAATTCTCCATGGTGGTACGGTATCGTCTTGTTTCCTCCAGAATAAATCTCACGCCCTCCGCCGTGCTCGGCGGCAGGGTTTCAAAGGATTTATAGAATGCATAACGATTGTATGCCTCCGGTGGTCTTTCGCACAGCATATCCAAAAACTCCTCATACCCAAAGGGGCAAACCCGGCTTACTTCCTGACAGGCCAGGTTCACGCCTGACAATGTATCATTGTCACGGAGCTTTGACAAAATCAGTTCGCCAACCGGTTCATTTGCAGCCAGCTTTACTTCAATCTGCTCCATACCGTGAACCAAAAGCTCCGATGCAGGAGTGTGAATGCCGATACTGCCTAAATGTGTTGCCAGCTCATAGGCTTTGCAGGGAAACTCCACCACTAACGTACCACATTGATAACGGATCACTCCAGTAACCATAAGAATCACCTTACCTTTCCGGCTCTGCGGCCTCATCCTGTGCCATATCCGCAGCGAAAGCATACGAAAGCTGTTCAAACTGACGGTATATACGGCCGGTTCTCTGATAACGAGAAGCGTCCAGTACGAGCTGTGGCGGTTCACTTTCCTGTTGCTGAATGACGGTCTTTACCTCACCGGCAGCAATGTAGAAAGCATTGCAGACCAATTCCATATAAGGATAGCCCAGTCTTGAAATCTCAAAAGGCGTTGCATGACACTTGCTGTTCCACGAAAACAGGTTGTGGGCAACATCCTCCACATGGCGGGTACGTTCGTCAAACTCACGGACTGCCCGTTTAAGACCAGTAAAATTGATACCGTCTACGGTGACATACCGGCAGGCAGTTTCCCACAATTCCTTATCATAGGAGAGCAAATAAAAAGCCGCATGATAAGAAGAATCTATGATATCCGCTCTTTTTGTTAATGCAGCCAGTTTTAAATACCTTTCTGCTTGGGTCATAGGCTTAATACTCCTGTTCCGCTTCATAATAGAAGCTGATAAAATCACTTTGAATAGAATCAATACCGTATTCTTCATCCAATTCTTCTGTGTACCGTTCAATGATGGCAAGTTCGTCCTCGTCAGGGTATTCACTTTCTCCATTTCCAACAGAATAGGTGTAAACACTTGTATTGACATTTGAATCGGTGATGCCTACCATAAACTCCTGAAAATGTTCGTTTGATTCCAAACTGTCACGGTCGCAGATACCCGGCATCAGAAAACAGATATAACCGAAATCGGAACGGACCTCCACCGTAGAGTAGACTAAACTACGGCTGTCCAACCCCAGCTTTTCAAGCTCCGTCTTGGCTTTGGCTCCTGTAAGTTCCGCATAGGCAGCCGCCACTTCGGGAAAACCCGCAAGAGAAACCGGTTCTGTAATTTGCATATCCTCATAAAACTGCACAAAGCCGTATTTGAGCTTGTTAAAATTGACCTCCTCATTCTTGAAGTCCTTTTGAAAACAGTGCCACGCTTCTTCGCCGTCAAAGCCGCCGTATTCTATATCCCCGGCTTTTATTTTGGCGGCAAGCATAGCGTAAAGCATAGTTTCATCAGTGGTAACACCTAATGTACGCATACTGTCTGTTCCTGTCCATGCATCGCAAGCTGAAAGTATATAAATATTTACTGACAAAGTATCCCTCCTGTCCTTTTTTGTTTTTTCATGAAATGTAAGCTGTTCCACTATTTTTTTTATAATTTCATCATTGATTTCATTTCTCCATAAGCCCTCAATCGCTCCGTCATTGTTTATCCAGAAAAAAGCACATTCACCACTGGATATTTTTTCAATCTGCGGATGTGAAAAATAAAGAGAGTGATGAAAATCTGCTGCCTGGGCTTCCTGATAGCTGTGGACTTCCTCAATTCTTCCATCATATAAATTTACACTACCGCTCCAGAATGGTCTATTTTCAAAAAGGGCCTGCTGATCCACGGAAAACCTCCTATTACTCCTATTAGCTTTTAGGGAAATTAGCATATTTTATAACTCCTGTCCCATATCAGGCTCGTTCTTCTTTATTGTAAAATCTATTGATTGCTGTAATCTTTTCCCTAATTCAGCAGTTTCTTCTTTCGTAGTTGCCATAGAGAGGGTATGTTCCTTACCATCATAGTAATAAACGCAATCAGATAATTGATCTTGGAACGGCACAGTCTCCTGGTTAACATCCATTACCATAGCCTGTAACTCCGCAGCACTAAGTTCACCGTTGTCTTTCAATAATAGCAGTTCATGAATACTGCTGGGCAGGATAAAGAAATTGGCTTTCATATTATCTGAAAGCTGCTGCAATACACTTGGATATAACAAGGTGGCCGCACCGAACATCTTTGATGGATTTGTAAGAACATACTGTTCATATGGTTTCATTTCACAACTTTCTGGTTCCTCCCATATTGCTTCCTTGCCAGACAAGAGCCTATCAAACATCATTTCATACATGAGTTCACTAAGTGATATAATCTGTGCCGGTTGCTCCCTTACCGTGTTAGCAAGTGCATCCTGATATATAGTTTCTATATCCAATCCCCAATACTTCAACAGTTCATTCGATACTTGCATGGTCGCTGATTCATGCTCTTTGGATTTGAGAGGTATTTTGACAACAGCCGTTAAGTCAGTATCCATGAAATCTTTGTGGGGAACATTTTTTAGCATATCCTCATTCATATCCTTATTAATTAAATGAAGTGTAAGCAAATTTTTTACCTGTGCATAATCGGTCACATTTGTCGGCATGTTTTCAAAAGCAGGGGTCAGGTTCTGAAAATAACGGGCAGATATATCCATCATTATTTCTGATATGCTAACACCGTTTTCATATAGTTCAAAATATCCATTGAGATAGATTTGTGGAACAAGCGTATCTCCCTCACGCAGTATTAAAAGTCCGTCTAAAACTTGATTATTGTTTTTGGGTATCTGGTTGATTTCAACCTTGGCATTTTGATAGCTGGGTGGAAAATATTCTTTAATCTGCTTAGATATTTGATCTTTAAATTCCTGATAATCCATAGACAACTCCTTTCCTGCCCAATATTCAGGCGGTGAAATGATATTTTTATTACTCATTCTGTCACAGTTTATCTGCAAGCCTACGCAAATTATCCGTATCCTGCAAAAAGCTGTTGATTTGAAAATCCTTTCTCTGCATATAGTCCACGCCCAGCGTGATAGCCTCATTCAACATCTGGTCGAACTGATCCTCGGTGCCGTCATGGGCTATGTTCATCAAAACCTTAATAAGTAGGAAAAAGGCAGCGGCATCAATCTTGCCAGACTTCATGTGCATTTTAGCGATGCGGTTTGTCTGCTGCTCTACCACAGCCCGGATGTCCTCAAGGTGGTAAACCGCCATCAGCTCCTGCCTGATAATCTTTGCAATGAAATCAATGTCTTGACTATATCCCTCAATGGACAACCCTTTCTCTACAAACTGGCGAACCAACTCCGAAGTCGTGGTGTTGTTTTTGGCCGCAAGAGTATCTAATGCCTTTAAGGTTTTGGGAGAAAAATTGATAGACCGTTTCAGGCTTTTTTCAGGCATAACATCCTCCTTTCCATGTGTTCCATCTGGAACACTTCTATATGGTAGGGAACCCCGTTACAGGCTTTGCCTGTAAGCTGTTTTCTTGGCGGGTGGAACCCGCCTATTCCTGCCTTAACTCCAAAATCTGAGATTTTGGCATTAAGTAGCCCCCACCGGCAAGCGGTGGGGGCGTGGTCGCTTCGCTCCCTAAAAGGGCGAAACTATTGTCTATAATTAATTGAAACTTCCATTTTGCTATGGTAAACTTATTTTTATATTCACCGAGTAAAACTTTTTTGAAACGGTAGTGAGGAAACTTAACGCTCTGGGAGTAAATTCGTATTTGATTAGTACGCATTAGGCGGATAAACATAATGAAAATTTCACTTTGAAAGGCAAGGAGGGAACAAGTTGATTACCAAAAATGACAAGCAATTCAATATGTTTCCCTCACATGCAGGGCTGAGAAAATATATTCTATATTACAATATCGTATTTCCAGAAAATGATACGTTCATGGCACAATATACGCTTATGCCTAACGCTTGCGGAACATTGTCGCTTGCTTTCGATGGAAATACAGTCATTGCTGAACTATGGGGAGCGTCCCTCACCCCCATATTGTTAGGCACGGAGCCAAATAGTTATAATGTTTTAATGCTTATCCAGCTTTCGCCCTATGGGTTGTATCAAATCACACGCCAAAACCAAGCGAAATTTGCAGATAAACGCCTTTCGCTTGTGGACATCGACAACGAGTTGTTCAGTTTATTGCATCATGCTTTTGCAGTATCAAAAACTGTAACCGACTTAGCGTACGCTTGCGAGGAAGTTTTATACAAACGTATGGAAAAGCATGTTGTTTCAGATGCTTTGCTATTGGCAACCAAAGCAATTTCTGATAATCATGGACAGCTACAAGTGAAAGAGATTGCCAGACTATCTTGTTATAGTGAACGGCAGCTAAACCGCTTGTTCCACACACAAATTGGAATGAATGTTAAGGACTTTATACGCTTAACTCGCTTTAATTATGTATTAAAGCACATTCAAAAATCGCCTTGCTTTTTTGCGGCATTGTCGCAACAAGCCGGATATTTCGACCAAGCCCATTTTGATAAAGACTTCAAGGCTATCAGCGGTTTTACCCCTCAAAAGTATATGAAAACAATGTCGGATTTTAACTATGACGGAACAGAGATATACGATACAATATCCTCAAAGGAGGATTGAAAAATGAAATATCATGGTTGTCTTTTAGCGGTTAAAGATATATCCGCTTCTAAGCATTTTTATGAAAATGTGCTTCATCAAAATTCGGTCATGGATATTGGTGTGCATGTAACCTTTGAGGGCTTTTCTCTGCAACAAGGATACGCCGAGCTTGTTGGTGTGGCAGTCGATAGCGTAAAAGAGCAGTCACACAACTTTCAAGTCTATTTTGAAGTAGAAGATTTAGACAAAGTGTATGCCGAAATGAAAAGCATATCCGGCTTACAATGGGTGCACGAAATAAAGGAATACCCGTGGGGGCAGCGCGACATTCGGGTATATGACCCCGATAAGCATATCGTAGAGATTGCAGAGGATATGAA
>JAEWYE010000023.1 GCA_023458755.1 Bacillota bacterium
TTGAGTTTCATGTTTCCGTGCCTCCTTATTTCACTTCAGTGACCTGCAGCAGATAGCCGATCTTGGCGATCTTGCCGCGGGTCTGATCGTTGTCGGGCTGCACGGTGATGTCACCGATCTTGCGCAGGCCCAGGGAATTCGCGGTTAAAATCTGCTTTTCCAGACGACCGCTCAGGCTCTTGACGAGCTTAATATTTAAGTTTGCCATTTTAAGCCCCTCCTTAACCCAAAATCTCGCTGACGCTCTTGCCGCGGATGCGGGCCACTTCTTCGGGTCCGCGCATGGACTTCAGGCCCTCGAAAGCGGCGGCCACCACGTTGTTGGCATTGTTAGAACGCAGGCATTTGGTACGGATGTCCTTGATTCCGGCCGCCTCGACGACGGCACGGACAGCGCCGCCGGCAATCACGCCGGTACCGGGAGCAGCGGGCTTCATCAGCACGCGGCCCGCGCCGGCTTCACCGATCACCTCGTGAGGGATTGTAGAACCGGACAGAGTCACAGTAATCATGTTCTTCTTGGCAGACTCCAGGCCCTTGCGAATGGCCTCGGGAACCTCGGCGGCCTTGCCCAGGCCATAGCCAACCTTACCCTTCTGATCGCCCACGACGACCAGAGCGGAGAACTTCATCACGCGGCCGCCCTTAACGGTTTTGGAAACTCGGTTGAGGGCAACAACCTTCTCGGCATACTCGCTGGGCTCTCTTTCAAATCTAGGCATGTTGTTTACCTCCTCCGATTAAAACTTCAGGCCGCCCTCACGGGCGCCGTCGGCCAGTGCCTGAACACGGCCGTGGTACAGATAACCGCCGCGGTCAAAGACCACGTTTTCAATTCCCTTCGCCTTGGCGCGCTCAGCAACGAGCTTGCCCACGGCGGAGGCGGCGGCGATATTGCCGCCGTAACCGGCGATCTCTTTATCCAGGGAAGAAGCGGCAACCAGGGTCTCGCCCTTCACATCGTCGATAATCTGGGCATAGATATTAGCCTCGCTGCGGAACACGTTCAGACGGGGAGCAGCGGCAGTGCCGGAGATCTTGGAGCGCACTCTCTTGTGGCGCTTCAGGCGCTGGGCGTTGGTATTCGGTCTTTTAATCATTTCGGCACACCTCCTTACTTCTTGGCGCCGGTCTTACCGACCTTGCGGCGGATGACCTCGCCAGCATACTTGATACCCTTGCCCTTATAAGGCTCGGGAGGACGCTTCTCGCGAACCTCTGCGGCAAACTGACCCACAGCCTGCTTGTCGCAGCCGCGAATGATAATTTTATTGGGAGCGGGAACATCAATTGTGATGCCCTCGATCTCGGAAACGATTACCTGATGGGAAAAACCAAGGTTCATGACCAGGTTTTTGCCCTCCTTGACGACACGGTAGCCCACGCCGTTGACCTCGAGCTCCTTGGTGAACTCATTGGTCACGCCCTCCACCATATTGTGAAGCAGGGTGCGGGTCAGGCCATGCAGGGACTTGTGCAGCTTATCCTCGGAGGGACGGTCCACGGTGATCGTGTTGCCGTCCTGCTTGATGATCATTTCGGGACGCAGAGCCCGGGTAAGTTCACCCTTGGGGCCCTTGACGGTGACCACATTACCTTCGGCAACGTTGACGGTAACGCCGGCGGGAACGGTAATGGGCATTCTGCCGATTCTAGACATGATTCAATACCCTCCTTACCAGACGAACGCCAGGACTTCGCCGCCGACATGGGCTTCGCGAGCCTTCTTGTCGGTCATGACGCCCTTAGACGTGGAAATGATCGCGATACCCAGGCCGCGGAGCACACGGGGCAGCTCTTCGGCGCCCACATAGACGCGCAGGCCGGGCTTGCTGACACGGCGAAGGCCGGTAATGACCTTCTCCTTGCCGGCGTTGTACTTCAGGGTGATGTGAAGCATGCCCTGAAGGCCGTCTTCCACCACCTGGAAGTTCTTGATGTAGCCCTCGTCCAGCAGAATCTGAGCAATGCTCTTTTTCATGTTGGAGGCAGGGACATCAACGGTGTCGTGCTTTGCACTGTTGGCATTGCGGATGCGGGTCAGCATATCCGCAACCGGATCTGTGATATGCATGGATAAATCCTCCTATTTTAGAGTTACGGTCCTTGACCGTTTAGGCAGCGAGGTATCACTATGAATGGAGCATTCCGCCATGGCGTGGTGCCCAATTCACAGTGACCTTTCGCCATCCTTTAACCAGGGCGTTTTCGCCCGAAGTTACAAAGTCTTGCCGGGGCAGTCTTAGAAAGACGCCTTCCGAACGCCGGGAATCTCGCCCTTATAAGCCAACTCACGGAAGCAGATACGGCAGATGCCGTAGTCCCGGAGATAGGCATGGGGGCGACCGCAGAGTTTGCAGCGGTTATACTTCCGGGAAGAGAACTTCGCGGGAGCCTGCTGCTTCAAAATCATAGACTTCTTAGCCATTCTTCTCTTCCTTTCTTATTTGGCGAAGGGAGCGCCCACCTGCTCCAGCAGGGCGCGGGCTTCCTCGTCAGTCCGTGCGGTGGTGCAGATAACCACATCCATACCGCGGATCTTATCGATCTTGTCATACTCGATCTCCGGGAAGATCAGCTGCTCCTTGACGCCCAGGGCATAGTTGCCGCGGCCATCAAAGGAGTTGGGGTTGATACCCTGGAAATCACGGACGCGGGGCAGGGCCACGTTAAACAGGCGGTCCAGGAACTCCCACATCTTAGCGCCGCGAAGGGTGACCTTTGCGCCGATGGGCATTTCCTCACGGAGCTTGAAGTTTGCGATGGACTTGCGGGCCTTGGTGATAATGGGTTTCTGGCCGGTAATCTTGGACAGGTCGCCCACCACGTTTTCCAGAACCTTGGAATTCTCACGGGCCTCGCCGCAGCCCACGTTCACAACGACCTTGTCGATCTTGGGAATCTGCATGACGCTCTTGTAGCTAAACTGCTTCATGAGCGCGGGAGCGACTTCGGCGTTGTACTTTTCCTTCAGTCTTGCCATACTCGTCTACTCCCCTTTCTCACAGCGCGGCGCCGCAGTGCTTGCACACGCGGACGCTCTTGCCGTTTTCGATCTTGTGGGCAACGCGGGTGCCCTTGTTGCACTTGGGGCACACCACCTGCACCTTGCTGGAGGCGATTGCCGCCTCACGCTTGACGATGCCGCCAGTTTCGCCCTGCTTGCGAGGCTTGACGTGGCAGGTCACCATGTTGATGCCCTCCACGACGACCTTGCCGGTCTTGGGCACGCTACCCATAACCTTGCCCTGCTTGCCCCGGTCCTTGCCGGAGAGAACGACCACGGTGTCGCCCTTTTTGACATTCATAGACATATCAGGCGTCCTCCTCAAATCACTTCGGGAGCCAGGGACAGGATCTTCATATAATCCTTGTCGCGCAGCTCGCGTGCAACCGGCCCAAAGATACGGGTTCCTCTGGGATTCTGGT
>JAEWYE010000024.1 GCA_023458755.1 Bacillota bacterium
GCAAGGACGCCTAAAAGATTGACGGGGCTGAAATCAATCAGCCCCGTCAGTGCAATCAGGAGGCAGATGCTGTCCGGGATAATCCGCTTGCGGAGATCCCACACAGAAGCCGCCAGCAGCAGACAGAAAAAAAGCACCGCCTGTGCGATGCTATCAGCCTGCATAGTTGAACATTTCCTTAATGCGCTGCACAAGGGTGGGCAGCACCGTTTCCCCGAACAGAGCATACAGCCCCGCAAGGAGCAGAGCGCCCAAGACCACGGCAATCAGGATTTTGATGGCAGTGTCAATGTAGCCGTCCCCGCGGCTGCCGGAAAGGACGCAGCGGGTTCTGGCGGTCGCAATGACCGCCTTGCTTTTCAGCTTGCAAATGAGATGCTTCATGGATGTTCCCCCTTATTCAAAGTTGTACGTCACCGAGTAGGTGATGTTGGATTTGTTGTACATGCACGAGTGATTGGTGTAATAATAAAACTCCAGCTGCGTATACACGCCTGCGCCGAGGGTACGGGTAAAGGTGATGCCGTTGGAGGTGGTGCCGTAGTCCAGCTGATCCCACTGGCCGGTCAGCTTGTTGTAGCCGCGTACTCTGCCGAAATCCGAGCCGCTGTGTCCGCTGACGGGCGGCACCGTAAAGGTGTATTCCGTAATGGTGGCGCCTTCGATACCGTTTTCCATGATCACGGAATCCGGGCCTGTGAGCGTCATGCCACCGCCGCCGTTGGAATCCGCCACAAAGAAAACGATAGCGGCCCACGGGGACTCGGCGCCTGCGGAATCCACGGCTTTGACACGGACCACATTCTTTCCACGGGGATAGGTCTGTGTTTCGGAATTTCTGCCCTCCCAAATCAGTGTGACGGAATCGCCGTCCGGGTCGGAGCTGGTGGCCGTAATCGTGACCGGCGTTCCGGGTGCCACACTGTTGCCGTTCGGCGTTCGGGTAATGACCGGCGCTGTCGGCGCAGAGTTTGCCACAGTAAAGGTCTTGGATACCCACTGCGAATACAGACCGGTTGCATCCCTGGCGCGAACACGAATGGTATGGGTACCAATGGCATAGTAACCGTCCGCTGCCTTGTTATCCCACTCCAGCGTGGTGGCATCGCCGTCCGCATCAGCGGCTGCCGCACTGATATTCACAAGGAATTTGCCGCTTTTCGCTGTGCGGGTGGGGGTTGCAGTCAAGGTGACCGTGGGTGCGGAGCTGGTGATGTTGAAGGTCTTTTCTGTCCACGGGGAATACGCTCCGGCAATATCCTTTGCACGGACTTTTATGGTATGGGTGCCGGGCGAATAGTAACCGCCTGATGCCTTGTTATCCCATTCCAGTGTGGTGGCGTCGCCATCCGCATCCGCTGCCTTGGCGCTGATATTGACAAGAAATTTGCCGTCTTTCACCGTGCGGGTCGGTTCGGCGGTCAGGGTTACAGTGGGTGCGGCATTGGTCACGGTGAAGGTCTTTTCTACCCATGGGGAATATACCCCCGCGATATCCTTTGCTCGGACACGGATGGTGTGGGTGCCCACGGAATAGTAGCTGTCGGATGCGGTATCCGCATACTCCAAGGTTACCGCATCCCCATCGGGGTCTGTGGCACTGGCGGTGATGTTTACAAGAAACATACCGTCCTTGGCGGTACGGGTGGGAACCGCTTCTACCACAGGAGCATTCGGCGCCGTGTTGGTGACCGTGATGTTCTCCGAATGGGTGGTGACTCGTCCTTCGCTGTCGTTAACAGAGGCGGTCAGGGTAAATGTGCCGGTATCACGGATGGCGATTTTCCCGCCGTCATTGCCGAGGGTTCCCTGATACTGTGCGGGATTGCCGTCCTTTTCCAGTGTCCAAGCTACGGTATAGCGACCAAGATACTGAACATTCTTTGCGGCAACCTCAAACTCCGTGCCGTAGTGAACGGTCTGCGGCATGGTAAATGCGTACTGCACTACCGGCAGGATGCGGATGCTTTCGCTGTGGGAATAGCTGCGTTTCAGGTAATCGGTCATGGTAGCGGTGAGAATATATTCGCCGTCATTCTTGAAGGTGATTTTGCCGCCCTGCGCGTTGAGTCCGCCGCTGAATGCTTCGGAGAGTGGGAGGCTCTTGCCGTCTTTTGTCGCAGACCACTCCACCGGCAGAACCTGATTGTTGCCGTGGGTTCTGAGATCAATGGCGGTGTCGGTGTAGGCAAAGGCAGGAAGCTCAAAGCCGATGGTCAGTACGGGCAGAACCTCGCACTTTTCCTTACTTTCGTACAAAAACACCCGGCCGGTTTCATCGGTAACTCTGACGGTCAGTTCATAGACACCGGCTCGTTTGAAGCGGATTGTGCCGCCGTCGTTTGTGAGGATTCCGTCAACATAGGTCGGCCAGTCTTGGAACCCGTAGGTGTTGTCCACCAGCCATTCGATTGTTAGACCGTCCAGATCGGCTGTTTCGGTTTTGACCGTAATATCCGTATCGGTGTGGACATATTCTGGCAGACTGTAGCGGACGGCAGGCACAGGATACACCTTGAAGCCCTGCTCATAGCGGTAGGTTCTGCCGCCGTCGTCGGTGAATTCCGCTTTCAGAACATAGCTGCCCTTGGCATGAAACTGCAGTTCACCGCCGCTGTTGCCCAGCGTACCCTCGGCGGCATCGGTGAGGGATACTTCCTTGCCATCACGGAGCAGCGTCCATTTGGCGGTATGGCTGCCGATTTCCCCGAACACGGCCTCCACCATCACGGTATTGTTGGTGTGGAAGATTTCCGGCAGATAAAAACCCGCGGAGCCTACCGGGTAGACGGTGATATTGGCGGTATCCGAAAACACTCTGCCGGTGGCGTCGGTGACAAAGGCAGTCAGCGCATACACGCCTTTTTCCTTAAAGCGAATACTGCCGTCGGAGAGCGTCCCCTCAATAAAGGCGCCGGTTTCGGCAGGCTCGCCGTTTCGGGTCAGGGTGTAGGTCACTGTGAGGCCGTCCGCTTCTTTTGTTTCTGTTTTGAGGGTAATGCTTTTATCTGTATGGGAAACAGCTGGAAGTGTCAGCATGACCTCCGCCACCGGATACACGGTGATGCCGCTCTGTGCGGTGGTAACCTTGCCCAGCTCGTCTATGATGGAGGCAGTTAATTTGTAGACGCCTTTCTCTTTGAACAGCACCGTACCGCCGGTAGCGGTCAACTCGCCGGAGAGGGCCGTTTCGATATCCACGGCAGCGCCGTCCTTTTCAAGGGACCACACCACCGCATTGCCGCCACGGTTTTCAGTGGAAAGCTCCACCGCCACGGATTTGTCGGTATGCGTGGCTTCGGGTAGTGAGAACGCCGCCGTCACCACAGGGTAGATGCTGATGGTCTGCTCATGGGTCACCGTAACGCCCCGGCTGTTTTTTGCCGTAGCAATCAGGGTGATGCTGCCGGTCTGCGTGAATTTCAGCTTGCCGCCGTTTTTGTCGAGGGTACCGTCTGTCAGATCAAAAAGCTCCACGGGCAGGCCGTTTTTCAGGGCTGTCCATGTCAAATTGCTTACATATCGGCTTTCCGGCTTGATCTCAATTTCATCGGCGGTATAGGCAGTTTTCGGCAAGGTGAAGCTGAACTGCGGGGCAGGAACATGGGAGCTGCCGCCGCCAGAGCTGTCACCACCGCTGGAGCTGCTTCCGTCGGAATTCCCATCGGTGGGTTTATCCGTAGGCTTGGCGGGAACGGTTGGTTGGGTAGGAACGGTCGGCTTGGGCGGTTCTTCCTTTTCAATCTGCTCCTTTGCCTTTTCCGTATCCACCAGCATTTCAAAGGCTTCGGCGCGGGTGGCCTCGCCGTCCGGCTTGACTGTTCCGTCCGGGTAGCCGTCTACAATGCCGTATTCCTTGCCGGTGCAGATACTGGACTTATCCGCCTCGGAAAGTGTGCCGTCATCGGAAAAGCCGGTGACGCAGGGGCAGGAGGCGTCATGTTCCCCCTTGCCGATGGCCCGCACCAGCATACGGATCATTTCCATACGGGTGATAGGCTCGTCCGGCTGAAATTCTGTGCCGAAATCGTCCTTTTGGATGATTCCCGCGATGATGAGCGCTTCAATATCCTGCTCCGACCAGTGTCCGGCAATGTCGGTGAAGCGCAGGGTGACCTCGCTTTCCTCCGGTTCCGGTAGTTCCATGGTTCGGGCAACGAGCGCTGCAAATTCCCCTCTGGTGATGATGTCGTCCGGGTGCGCCAATCCGTCGGGATAGCCGCTGATGACGCCTTTTTCCGTCAGGATTTGAATGGCTTCCTCCGCCCAATGGCCTTTGGCATCCTCAAAATACCGGTTTACTGCGTAGGCGCTGCCCGCCAGCAGTGAAAGCAAAAGGCAGACGGCAAGCACAAGACCCAGCGGCTTTTTCATATTCTTCTTCATAGGCACCTCCTACATCCCGCCCATGACAGGCTGGCCTTGCTCCTGCTGGGCGGGGGATTCCTGTTTCTGTGTGGCGGTCTGCCCCTGAGTCAGCGCCTGCTGGTAGGCACCGAGGACCGCCTTGTCGAATTCCGCTTTGGCGTCTTTGGTGCAGGGAAAGCAGATATCCTTGTATTCGCCGTTTCCGGCCTTGTAGCTGGGCATGGAGATAAACAGCCCCTTGGAGCCCTCCATAATTTTGATGCCCCGCACGGCGAAATCGCCGTAGACATTGACCGAGGCGGTGGCTTTGCAGCTGCCTTCCGGACGGATGGAGTGGATTTTCACATCGTACTTGGGTGCAGCCGGTGTCGTGTTCTTAGGCATGGTTTTTTCCTCCTTCACAAGATTTCCGGTCACATTAACCGGCGTAGTTGAACATTTCCTTGATGCGCTGGGTCAGGGTGGGGAGCACCGTTTCCCCGAACAGGGCATACAGCCCCGCGAGGAGCAATGCGCCCAGCACCACCGCAATCAGGATTTTGATTGCGGTGTCAATGTAGCCGTCCCCGGCGTTTTGGGAAAGGATGTGTCTGCTGCGCAATGTGAGACCTGCGGCGGTATTTTTCACCGCCGCGGCCTTGTGTGAAATTGCGGCTTTCGCCTTTTTCATAAGCTGAACCATATATTTTTCCTCCGTTCTATTGGTGAGGGCATGAAAAAAGACAGCCGATGGCTGCCTACATACTCATGCCCATGGTTTGGGTTTGCTCCGGTTCCCCGAAGCTGATTTTCTGGAATCCGAAGCGGTCACAGTAGTGAAATTCGCTGCCCTCTGCGTCATACAGCTCCACCACATCGGACATGGACAGGGAGTGCCCGTCATAGCCGGGCGGGTGATTCATGTTGCACCTTGTGTAGATGGCTTCGAGGTCGTTGGTGTCCAGCTGCCCATCATAGGCGACCCGGTAATGCTCCGGGGACGGCTCCCCGAACTGCCGCACCGTTTCCTCATAGGAGATAAATTTCATATACACATCCGTATCCGGCTTCAACTGCCAGATGCGGACATTTTTGAGCGGTGCGGCAGACTCCATGCCGCCCATCCGTTCCCCTGCGGCAAGGCGCTCCATCACGCCGTCCGTCCACTGGGGGGTCAGGCTGCGGCTTTTGAGCCAGTTGGTCAGCTCGTCATTTTGGAAGATGCTGTCCACCACCGCTTTTTCTTTTTCTGTATATCCGGCCGGGTTCCCATAGTAGGAAATGAGGCCGTTTTTCAGGGTGATTCCCGGCATATGCTCACCTCCCGGATCATGTATTGGGAATCCAAGACAGGTTAGTTGCCGTAGATGACGCTGTCCAGCATAATCAGCTCATCCAGCTCCGCAAGGCACACGCCGCTTTGGGCCAGCACGGCGAGAATGCCGGGCGGCACATCGGTAATGTCCTGCTGGATATCGGCCTCTGTCACCGTGATTTCGCCGCTGTCCTCGTCCGTATAGGCTTCCAGCTTGGCATCCGCGGGGATACCTGATTCCTCCAGCAGATAGCCGGGGATGCAGATACTCTGGCTTTCATCCAGCAGATCATGGCAGAGAGAGCACCCGGCCACCCATTCGGCGGGGCAACCGTCCCCGCACTCGTCACCGCAGTTGCTGCAAAGACCGCAGGCGGAAGCGAGGACGACGGTCAGATCGGCGGCAAGGGCACTGAGGCTCTGGATGGCGTTCGCCACCTCCAGCGCCGTCATTTTGTCCTTCATAAATACAAGGGCGCTCTGTCCGGCGTGAAGCTCCAGCGTATCCTTGTCGGTGAATCCGGATCGTTCACAGGCGTCGGCCGGGAGGCCGATTTGGGGCATTTGATTCTTTTTCATACGGGATTCCTCCTTTTAAATAGGTAACTTGTGATTTGGGCAATACTGTGCCAAAGGGCATTTGGGGCTATTCCATGAAACCTCCTTCTCCGAACAGATTCAGCTGTGACGGCACGTTTTTCTCGCGCTCGTGCAGATCGTAATTGGCAATGAGGATTTCAGGAAACTGCGCCCCATTGTCATACCGCTGCTTGATGTTGTTTATACGGGTAAAGGCTTCCGTCTGGATGCCCGGTGCTTCATAGAGACTGCGGATAAACTCGCAGTCATTGTAGGACAGCAGGAATTTACCGTCGATCCGCAGCAGGGCATCCCGCAGACGGATATGGTCTTTTTCCGTGAAGCCGTCCTCGCCCACGTTTTTGTAGTAGCTTTCGGTTTCAAAATACGGCGGGTCGCAGTAGAAAAAGCTGACAGGGCGGTCATACTGCCCGATGAGCTTCTCAAAGTCCTTGTTTTCCACGACCACCTTGGCAAGCCGCCGGTGGGCCTGCTCAATGAGAGGGAAATTGCTGCGGATATCGTGGGGCTGGCTGCCGTAGCTGGTCAGCCCCGACGCATAGCTGTAGCGGATGAGCTGGTAAAACCATGCCGCTTTTTGCACATCCGACGCGGGGCTGTCACGGGCGAGGGCGTTTTTGATAAGCTCGAAATCCGCGCGGGAGTTGAGGCAGTAGGCAAGTGCCGCCATCAGCTCCTGCGGCTTCTCCCGCACACAGCGGTAGAGGTTGACCAGCAGGCCGTTGAAGTCATTGTAGACCTCAAAATCGTTGCCGGGCAGCTTGTGAAACAGCACCCAGCCGCCTCCGCCGAACACCTCAATGTACCGCTCATAATAGAGTGGGAAAAGGGTGACGATCAGCTCCCGCAAAGATTTCTTGCCGCCGATCCAGGACATGAAGCTGTTCAGGATTCATCACCTCCTTCCAGCGGCAGGCGCAGCTGCGTATCGTCAAAGGCCGTAAGGGAGCGGCGCAGACCGGTGATAGCGGCGCTGATCCCACTGATGCGGTTTCTCATATGCCGGATGGTCAGGCGCACCTCCGCTTCGGTTTTCGCATAAAAATACCCGTTCTGGTCGCTGGCAATGGGAACACCCTCCCGGCGCAGGGTATTGACCTGATCCCGCAGCTCCTTGCCGGAAACGCGGAAGGTGTGTTCCAGCTCACGGCTGATGACGGCGTTTTCCGCACCGTGGTGATACCGGTGCAGATGCTTTGCAAGCTGTTCTTTCTGCATGGCTTCTCCTTTCCGGCCGTTTCCCCGGAAAGGCAAAAAAGGGCGCAAAAAAACAGGGTCGCCTCCTGTGTGGGGAAACGGCCCTGCTTTGATGTGGGGTCTAAAAAAGCACAGGCATCTCTGCCTGCGCTACTTGATTACGCCAAGCTCTCTTAACACTGCTACGCAGTCCTTGGCGCCCTGAATGTACAGGTGCTTTTGAAATTTCACCTCCATATCTGAATTTTCGGTCAGGTAATTATCGATCCGGTCTTTTGTGTGCTGTGTAATCTCAGCACTGTTCTGAATGCTCGCGCTGAGTTCGAGCAGTTCCCGTGCCAGTTCTTCCGACCGGGGTTCTGATTCCCGCATGGCGGAATACGCAAGCTGAAACCGCTCCGCCAGAGCCATATCCAGCAAGTCCATGAGCTTCTCGTCCATCTTCTTCGCCTCCCTTCAGCACAACACAATGCCACAGCTTCGGAGAAAAAGCTATACCAAATGCCAACAAAATTTCGCTTATTTCATTTCCATGCCGAGGCTCTGACCGGAACGGTTCAGGCATTGATCCACCGTCATGCCGTTCTGCGGCTCCAGCATTCCATAGGATGTTTCAGCAACGCCGCGCTGCTCCAAAAGATACCGCCCGTAGTTATCCAGATTACAGAACAGGCTCAGTCCGTTATCGCCTGCCAAAGAAAGCATTCGCTGGATTTCCACTTTTGCGTACTCAGCGGGAGAGGCAGTATCAGTCAAAAGCTCAAATTCCTCCGTCATGGACGCAAGGGCGAGGGCTTCTTCCAAAGATATATCACCGGGAGCTTCCGCCAGCATTGCTTTGTAGGTCAGCAGATGGTTGTCCGTTTCAAGCTGCCGGAGCTGCTCTGCCAGCTCATTCACCAGACCATAGCAGTCACTCTCGGATGCATACAAAGCGTCGCTGATTTTTTCGGTGAGGCTTGGCGCTATGCAGTCCTCCGCCGAAAATGCACATTCCTCCGGGGAGGCCGCTCCGACAGCATCAACCGCCTGCAAAAGCGCCGCATCCCCGGCAGGGAGCTTGAGGAAGACAGCTGTATCATTGCCATAGGCGGGATCGTTAAAATGCCTCTTGGTTACTTGGAGAAGCACGGCATAATCCGGCTTGTCAAGGGTTCTGGTATCGCCGCTGTGATATTCGGAGGCAATCTCGCCGTTCTGCACTACATAGCCATGGGGCGTGAACACGCCGCCCTCACCCTCGCGCATCTCTCTGCCGATTTTGGCGAAGTCCAGATATTCGTAGACTTCATCCGATACCTTTTCCAGTGCCGGTACAAAGTCATTATCCGCATAAAATTTGCCGAGAGACGGATCGTCATGAGCTTCATAGGCAATCTGGCAATGCTCGGTGCTGTGTGTCATATTGATGAGCCGTTCCACTGAAATGGGAGCGTATTGGGTCTGGACGGCATCCATCATCACCATGCCCTCGAAGCAGTCCAGTTCCCATGCACTTAGTGAAGACAGCCGCTGGGCGAGGTGGTTCAGCTCATACAGATTGATATCGGGGGCGATAAACTGCGGCAGATAGTCCAGCTTGCAGCTTAAAACCTCCGCGGAATAGACGGTATCTCCGGTAATTCTTGCTTTTTCCAACGCATCCGCCAGCTCATAGGGTGTGGCGGGGAGTGCGATTTGTGCCGACGGATTTACACCGGAAGGGTTCCACCGGCTGAGTTCTACTTCAAAGATTTTTCCTTTATCCAAGTGTCATTCCTCCCATCTTCATGCCTGACTCATCATGATTGGATAATTCGGATGCGAGAGTGATTTTGTGCTCCTCACAGAAGTCCGAGAGAGTCAGGGACTCACCGAGAAAATTGATGTTGTCCCGCAGCCTGCGGAAGCCCTCCTTGGGGATGGTGACCGGCTCCGGTGTCAAAACGGCTCCTGTGTGGTTGACGGTAACCTGATTTTCTATGGTCACCGGCCTGCCTGGATCATAGTCGGAGCCGCGCAAATCGTAGCAGTAAAAGCCTTCCGGCACCGTGGTTCGGTCGATGCGGGAATTGGTGAAAAGTGCTGGCTTTCCAAACAGTTCTATGTGTTCATATTCTTCTTCTCTGGCGTTAACGCTCATTTGAATACCTCCCTGTAAATATTGGTTTGTGATTACACAAAAACAGCTCCGTCGCACCACTTTTTCATGGCGTTGTACAGCAGAAGTACCTTGGTTTGATCCGATACATCCTGCCATACAGCCGGTTTGAACTGCCGGAGTCCGTATTGGCGTTCTCCCTCAAAATATGCAAGGATTCCGATGTGGTCGGGGATCTCCCCGGCGATTCTGGCGGCAAGGGCTTTGGGCACGCAGTAGTAATTTTCATTTCCATGAAAGTTATGGCCGTTCCCGCTTTTGAAATCCTGATAGGTTATCTTGACTTCAAAACAGGTGACCATCATCCCAATTCGCCAGTTATGGCGCCGCAGGACGCAGCCATGGCATTTCTGTGCATTCTTATCTGTACTGCCGTCCCGAAAGCATCTGCCGGGTTCGTGCCGATGCGCTGTCAAGCACGGTTCCTTTTCGGAAAAACGTTCCGCATCCAGAAGCCTGCAGAGGTATTCCTCATCCTCGTAATAGTCCTCAAACCGGATGCTGTCTACAATCCCTGACGGCGTCCATACCTCATCCGCCCACCGGATGGTTCGCTTTTCGGTATGCAGCCTTGGGAGGTAATGATGGGTCAGTGCCTTAATCCGTTTTGTTAAATCGGTTTCCATGTTTCATTTTGCACCTTCCTTTCTTCGCTTTGCAATTTTCTGCATATCGGTTCTGAGGCAATCTCCCTCCGAGCTATAGCAGAAGAAACCGTGGGAAGGGTACGGGCAGCTGCCGCAGCTTTGGAATGGGCCGCGTGGCCGTTCAGCCGATGGTATTTTGCCTACGGTGACGAGATTGTTTGAATCGTAGCAGGCGGTTTGTTTATTTCTTTTATAATGTACCAGCATAACTTTTCCTTTCCAGAAAACAAAAAAGGCCGGAGAATGAAAGTGCGTTTCCGCACTCCGATTCTCCGGCTTCAATGATTGTTCTCTTATTTTAGTGATTGAGTATATAAAAAAGGGCGCTAACTTTATCGGCTTTCAATCAGCCTTAAAAATTAGCGCCCTTTTTAGTTTCAGCTTGTTCATTTTGATTGTATTTTGAGTAGTGCCCTTTTTCATTTCACTCTGTATTAAAAAGGGCGCCACTCATGAATGTTTTTACTTGTAGGTTTGAGTCCTGTCTGAGTGAAGCTTTTACCCTAATAAATCTACAAGAAAAGGGCTTCCACTTTTCTTCGTGGAAGCCCTCGAAAGGCTTGGATTTACTGGCTTTTTAAGCAATAAATCTTTTTTGCCTTTTGTTTTTGGTGCGCCCGGAGGGATTCGAACCCGCGACCTTTTGATTCGTAGTCAAGCTTTAGCCTGACCCATTATTCTAAATATATTGTTATAAAAGGGCTGACGGTTTGTTAGTCCCTTTTTTATACACTTTTACTCGGACAAAATGTCCGACTTATGAAAGGAGCGTATGTCAATGACCATAAAGATCAATCATCTTGTGACAAATTACTGTCCGCATTGCAAACTCAACAAATAAGAAAAAGGAGTGTATGAATTATGAAACGGTTTACAATTTCCAGCGCACGTGATCTTATCAAGCGAGAACTCGGCATTAGCGCTGCAGCTCTTACCGCACCAGATGATATGAACCAAAATTCTGATTATCCCTGGTATGAGATGCATTTTGGCAACCTGCGTATTGAAGTGAATACAGATGATATCAGACAAGGCAAATTTACTGACAAAATGATAGCACTAAGAGTTACACATGAAAACAGTAATAAAGAAACAACAGAATATTTTTACGGCGATACCCTAGAGTATGCATCGCCATATACGGAATGGAAAAATCGAGAGATATATTGTGAAACTATGGAGCATCCGGAAAACGATACCGCATTACGCCGTCTGAAACGCGAAGCTCAGGATGACGGTTGGAACCATTTTCATGTACAGACGATAATACAAGAAGGCAAATCAGAGGTTAACAACAGCAACAATCTCCACTCAGATGCAATATTAGAAAAAGCAGCCTTTGAGAACTTTGAAGGAAAGCTGCTGCAGGGACATGACTTATTCAATATACGTGTCTTTGACCATCGCGGGAATTACATTCCTGAATCAGAAGTTTATCCAATAGACGAAACGCAATTGGACTGGTGGATAAAAGAAGTAACTCATGGTGTCAATAATAACCCCGATAAAACAGCCGGTTTTTCCGTGTTCCAATGGGATCGAAAAGATGGTACATGGATGGCTTATCAACCAGACGGTGAAAACCAATTGCGCTACGATACCGGTAGGCGATCTGATGGAACAGTACATGAAGAGTGTATACAACAGATTCCTGCAATGATCTTTGCCCAGTTACCTGAGAAAGAACACACACCATTTAATGATTTACTCATTCAATCCTCTAAATCCAAATCAAGAAAACAATCAAAACACAATGAGCCTGAAAGGTAATCGGTAAATTGCTATGATTAAAATTAGAATAACCGGCTTACCGGGTGAAGTAGACAGCTTTCTGAGTTTTCTCAGAAAGTTATTTTTTGTTATGGACGAATCGAAGCCGTACAAGAACAGCAACAGCAAATATGTACGGAAATATGTTGATATTGAGAAACGAGGTAATGACAATGAGTAAAATAATCGCAGTTGCTATAGAAAAGGGCGGCGTTGGAAAAACCACTACCGTATTAAATATTGGTGCAGGCTTGCAGAAAGTCGGACAAAATGTCCTACTTGTTGATTTAGATCAGCAGAACCATCTTTCCCGCTGGCTGGAATTTCAGCCTGATGGACGGCCAACAATCAGCGAACTTATCTATCAAGAAGTATCGCATATTCATTCCAATAATTATGTCGATTTTATACGCCACAATGAAAAAGAAAACCTAGATTACATTCCGGCCAATAAAATGCTGGGCGGTATTTATGCAATACTCGGAGCTGATGGAGAAAGCAATACCGTTTTTAGCCGCATTTTCCGTGATGATTTCTTTAAAAAGTATGATTACATTTTATTTGACTGCCCCACTGCTGTTGACAATCTGCTTGTATCCAATGCGCTACAGTGCAGTGATAAGTTGCTTCTCCCGGTGCAAGCGGAGCTGCTGGCCTATGAGGGCGTCCCGGCAATGCTTCAACGGCTTGTTGCAATTAAGCAGGCAAAAGACATCCGGCCGTACATACAAGGCATGTTGGTAACCATGTTCAATGCCAGGACAAATATGAGCAACGAAGTGTATAGCACGCTCGAAGACAGTTATGGTAACCTGGTATTTAAAGAGCCTATCCCAATGCTGCAGGAAGCCAGAAACAGTACGGAAACACGTTCAAGTCTCGTCGGCCGCAAAAGCAGCAAAGTTGGCCAGGCTTATATGGCCGCTGTCCAGCAAATTATTGAAGGGGGTAAATAACTATGGCAATTCCAGTTCAAAAACTCCCTTCGCTTGAGGAAGCATATGCTGGCACTCTATTCGGAGCTGCAGCACCTATAAATCCGGATGAAAAAAAGGTGGTTATGGTTGAGCCAAGTGAGCTGATCGAAATTGAAAATCAACCGTTTCACCCCTATCCCCCATACCGGTTGGCAGAGCTGGCCGAAGATATAAAAGAAAACGGACAGATTAACCCCTGCACCGTTCGACAGTTGAATGGAAAAAAGTTTATCCTAGCCGGCAGGAATCGAAAGAAAGCATGTGAGTTGGCTGGCTTAAAGGTAGCTTGCATTTTCATTGAATGTGATGACGCCACCGCAAACCTTATTCTGGTTAACAGCAATTTGAATCAACGTCAAAAGCTGCTGCCAAGTGAATTGGCTTTTGCTTATAAACTGCAGAAAGAAAGTTACGAAGCAAAAGGGCAGAGAAAAAGCACTGCGGCCGTTGCCGAAGGAAATAATGAAAACGTTAAGAAAATTCAGCGTTATATCAAGCTCACCGATCTTATTCCGGATTTATTAAAAATGGTAGACGATGATCAGCTTCCGGTTATGGTTGGTTATGAGCTGTCCTACCTTTCCCCATCAAATATGGACAGTCTTTTTTCTTATCTGTGCGCTGATCCAAAGCAAGATGTTTCCGTTTCCCAAGCAAAAGAATTGCGGGATTCTGGTTCAGAAATAGAGTTTACGACCTTGTGGCTTAATGATTTTTTTGCAGGTAGGATATTACCGGAACAACCGAAAGACTTGAGTAGCCTAAAACGATTTTCCTACCGTGATAAAGTATTCTTCATTCAAGAGGATAAAGAGAATCCGAAAAAATATGCCGCTTACTTTACTCTTGGTAACAGTGATGCTTTGCGCCTAGGAACAATTCCGGATGCATTTGATACACCTGCACAAGCTGAAAGCGCATTGATTGAATATGCAGCTATGCGCGGATATGTGGAAGTCGGTAAGGCGGACGTTCCGGAATCTGAACCGACTGCTGAGAATGACACATCTGACGAAGATGATTATGACACATCTTTACCATTTAAACAGGAGCAGGAACCAGAATCCAAAACAACCGGGGCATCGGCTACTACAACACGCTTTGAAAGTGGCAATGAATATCAAATGGAACCGAAGTCGCTGATAGACAGGCAAGACAATCCAGGCAGCCCTCTGCAAACAAAAAACAATCCCAGCGTCAAGGAACCGACTTTTCCCCCTTCCGTTCCACCAACGGAGAATGCAGATGATAAATCCGAGCCACAGATGGACACACCATTCAATCAGCCTTTAGGTGTCAATAAACAGATTTCAAAAGAACAAATCCTTGAGATGACAAATAATCAGATGCGCGATGAATTCCTTGATAGTTGGCCGGAATGGCCACTTTTGGTTGAAGTTCCCGAAATACAATTAACCGTAAGGGAAATTGTGTTACCAGATTGCAAAAGAATAGTCAGCATGGAGTATAGCGAAAACGACACATCATATCGCGACTGCTATTTCCAACTTCTTAATGCCAACGAAGGTATTAGTCCTATTAATGACATTAGTTGTGCGAATGTGCTAGAGCATCTTAAAAAGTTACGCATGGCATACACACAAATCAAATGAGTGGTGTTATGAAAAGCAAGTCGGACATTTTGTCCGACTTGCTCTTAATTGTTCATAAGAGGAAGATAACATGCAATATTTATTATTAATCATTTATGTGTTCATAATCATTGAGTGGAGATTATCATATGATCCATCCAAACATGGAAAGACCGGCTTCCGCAGAGGTCAGAAATATTATAGCGTCATGGCTCTAGTAAGTATAATCATTGGTGGCATCGGCGTAACACTTCGTCAAGCTATAAACATAACCCCTAGTTGGCTCTATTTTGCGTTTTCTATAGCATGTGGTATTGCTGTGTTTACCGGAGTGTATTATGTTTATAAAATGATAACTACAGAAATGCCCTAAAAATGGATCCTCGATTTTATTCATAAATTAGGTATAGGTAATCCGAATCGGATTACCTTCATTTTTTATAATGAAGCTTATATGATGGAAGCTAACGCCTCCTATTTATAAGGTAGACTGAAATAGTCTACCTTAACGACGATTATGAGTAAGGAGTAAAAAAGATGGCAGAAAACCAAAACGGTAAATTCCGTCACCGGAAAGTCAAATTCGCTCAAATATCCAATTCCGCTTTACAGGATGCAAGACTTTCACTAAAAGCAAAAGGCCTGTATTCACTTATCCAGAGTTACATCACCATGCCAAATTATGATCTTTATAAATGGTCTTTGATAAAACAATGTCGCGAGGGTGAAAAAGCATTCAACACTGCATGGAAAGAGTTAAAAGACGCCGGATATTTAAAACAATATCGTATGCCAAGCGGGAAAAACGATACTTTTGAATATGAGTATGAACTGTTGGACGAAGCGGATGAAAACACGCCCTCTCTTTTCGCATACCCCCCAAAAGGGGGTATATGCCAATTCGCATAACCCCCATTTCGCACCCTATGCCAATGGCACCATATGCGAAGCGCATACTATGCCAAAGGGGGGGAATATACGTAATACTGAGCAAAGTAATACTGAGCAAAATAATACTAAGTCAGTCAGTCCCTCTGAGCATGATAGACTGACTGACGAAATACGGAACAATTTTAAAGAGCAAATTGAATACGATTTTTTCTGTGACAATTGGCCTGACAACGTTTTAGGTATTGATACCATCATAAATTACATGACGGAAATGATGGTTATGCCATACACCAGCATCAACGGTATAAATCAAAGTCGCCAGGCATTAATGCCATACATAACGAAGGTGGACAGCTGCACCATCAGGGAGTTTTTAGAGCACATGCGCGATAAGAATATGAGTGAAGTCAAAAGCATCAACTCATATTGGCGCAGCGCTTTCATTAACTTCCTGAGAGAACAGGAATTAATAAAACTGACCCTTTAAGCTACTTCCGGATCACACAACACATTGTCTGATATTCAAAAAGGGAGGAATAACTCATGAAGATAACCAAAGTAAAAATTAAACCTGTCCCTGACAAGAAAAGATTAAAGGCTATGGCCAGTATTACGTTGGATGACGAGTTGATTATTAATGACATTAAGATTATCCAGACTGCCGATCGGCTTTGTGCCGAATTTCCAAAACCGGAAATAGCGCAAAACAATCACCGAGAATATATTGTCCCATTGAACTGCAAAGTTCGCGCTGTAATGGAATCTGTTATCTTAGGCGCGTACAGAAAGAAGATCGGAGCTGCATAGATGGAAAGAAAGAGGGAGAGAAATAATAAAAATGGATAATTTTTTAAACTGGGTTGTAAGTTGGATTAACGTTTACGGTCTTGATCCACAAATAGCAAAAGATATTGTGATTATTGCATTGTGTTTTGCAATGGCTGTAATATGTTTATTTTTAGCTCTTCTGGTGTTTATTTCACCTTTACAACTCGCAAAGAAAAACGAGCCAAGATACTCTATAACAACCAAAATAGAAAAACACAGAAATAATAAGAGAAACGGTAATAATTAAAGTTTGACCTTCATGGCTTAAAGTACAATATCTTGTGGTTCTTGCCTACCTTAATTTCAACCTGAAAATCATCTAATTTTAAAATTCACTTGATTTTCGGGTTTGACTTTTTTAGGTGCTGTAAGCGGTACCTGATTATACAAAATTCCTGTTTAGGACAATTACTTATTTTAGTCAAAAATGTGTTCAACATGAACACATTTCAAAAAAAGGTAGTCCGAATCGGACTACCAAAATAACAGCGGAACTGGTTACGCTTTTGGAAAGAAGGTAGATGTCTATGAGTGTAAAAACAATAATCCGTGACCGATCTGAAAAGAAAGAATTGCGGATGAATGAGGGTTATATTTTACAAAAGTCTGAGGTAACCGAGAAGGGCTTTACATACTTAGGCTCACTGGGACAAGCACATTTACAAGGATACCGTTCTATGCGTGAGTGTGAGAATTCAGGTGAATCGGTTTCACCTGAAGAACTGGAAAATAGTAAACATTATGCTATGTGCAAATCTTTTTACTGACAATCTTCCTACGGATGCAAAGACGCATAAACGTTTTTGCCCCTGTATTCCAGTATTTTATCGTAACCAGACTGAGAAATAGGTAGGTAGTCCGAATCGGACTACCTACCTACGAGAGTTTAATTTTATTGAAAATAACTGTAATTAATGAAAGAGGTGTTTCCATGTTTAGAAAGAAAGAAAATGAAAATGGCTTAACTCATGAGCATCTATCAACTATTCTTAGTCAATTCGAAGGAGCACATGAAATATTTAAGCAGAACTACACCATTAGTGAGATGGATTTTGTGGAAAAAGTTCTGCTCCAGTTAAGGTCTGAAATTGTTTTAAAGACATATGCTAATGAAGAATTAAGCAACAACCAGCTAGACCACATTCAGACGGCCATTAGGTATTCAAAGAATAATGATATTTGTGCTGCATACTATAATTTACAGAAATTTTTTGAGCCTTTAATTTATGATCAAGACCGACCATGCAGCTACACTGAACTTGTTCTGGGGTTAATTGCTACCCAGAGCATTCTTGAATCATGCTGCAAGCAAATAGGTAAACAAAAAGAAGAATTCGATCGATATGTTTCAATAGAAAGGGAAATGGCTTTAAGTAGAGAGCGTGAAAAAAGCGACACTAATTTCGAAGAGCAGAATCAAAACGACGATAATAAAGATTGTTGCCCCGGTGGTTGTTATTGGGTGGAGAATGATTTATGCAACCAATGTGCGGGGATTTTGAGGAAGAAGGCTGAAAATAGTTAGGTAGTCCAATTCGGACTACCTACTTTTATTGTCCCGTATAAGGGACAGTGATACCTTTATATCAAGAGGAGGCAAAACATGACAGAATGCGCAATTTACATGAAAGTCTTTGGGTTGGCTGTTGGTGAGGATGGGAAAAAGGATTACGCTGGATTAAAGCTATCCTTAGGCACATTTAAACCTGGGTATGAGCAAACGTATGACGAGATCATTTCAAAAATACATAAGGAAGAACTTCAAAAAATCACCGGCCTGGAAAAAATGTTTAAACCAGAAGATATTCAGATCATCACCCCGGAAGAATATAACCGTGATTTTGGTGATGATTAAGCCGGACATTTTGTCCGACTTATGAGAAGTAGTCCGAATCGGACTACCTAAAGCAAAGGAGAAAAATATATGGAAACATGGACGCCACGGCCAATAATAATCGTTGCTGCTGTCGCTGTTTTGCTTGTGGCTGGCACAACAGCTGTTCTGTTAACACACCAGCAAACAGATTCCACCACAAGCAAGCCGACAAGCTCCGCTGCATCCAGCAGTGAGCCGGATGTGAAAGTAAAAAATATTATCATTCAGTCGAACCCAAAGAGCAGCACAGCAAATTCAAAACCAAGCGCACAGGAATTTGAATTGAACGGTAATTTACACGCCGGCCTAGTAAGCAATCCAACGAGCAGACCGAATGATAGTAACCCACCTTCCGATACTTCTTCCCAGGTGCAAAACCACAAGCAGACTGCTTCGGTGATACCGGTGCAAAGCATTAACACAGAAAACAATATCAAAATCGCCGTGGGCGAAGGTTATGGGATTAACATTCAATTCAAGCCGGCAAACGCAACATATAAAGATGTTACCTGGTCTACAAGCGACGATCACATTGCGAAGGTCGACAAAACAGGTATGGTTACCGGAATAAATACTGGCTGCTGTACGATCACTGTTTCAACCTCCGACGGAAAAGCTACTGCAAAGATTCCAGTTACTGTAACTGCTGAGAAAGGACTGGAATGATATGATACTTGAAAATCCAGACAATGTTGTTTTTGAATATGTATGTCATAGCTCCGAATATCAAAAGCCTCTAAATGCGATAGGAAACCAAGAATTAGAAATCTTTATTGTAGATATTCTCCAAGAAAAAATTATAGACATCATTAACACGCATGACGATCTGAACTACTTTTGGGATCAACTCGAGGATGCCGAAATAGAAAGCAAAATTAAAGACGCACTAAGTTCATATTCCTATCAGATTGAAAATCACTTTAATATGGGCGATTGTCATCAACTAATTGCCATTGCAAGCGGCTCATTCTACAGCTACCCTATAAAAAGTCCTATAATTGAGAATGTTCGATTTTTAGAATCAGAGCCATGGAAATATTTCAAATAAGTCACTCTTGCTTTTTTGCTCTATCCAACACCTTAATATCTTTGAGTTGTACGTAACTAAAGTATTCTGTGTATTCTTGTGGCTCGTTTGCATTCTTTTTAGTATACGTGCTTTTTTTTGCATGAAATGACGCAACGCAAACGATATTTACTCCTAGACCTTTATTGTGAATTTTTCCTAATTTCTCATTATAAAGTTTCCAATACTCGTTTGGCTCGAGGATTAAAGAAACTGTGACGTGCCTTGAAGTATCTAATCCCTTGCAAGTTATAACAATTTTCTTTTCAGGATATGAACAACAACTAGTCTGTCCCACAAATAGAATTGTTTTTCCAAGCAGTTTTTTAAAATTGACCGTTGTCCTTTGATCTACACAAATATCAGAAACTTTATATTGTGTTGTCAACTGACAATTTACATCATTATATTTGCATAACCTATATAGTTTATCTATGGAGTTAATATAAAGGGGCTTATCTTCATCTTCATTTGAAGACGGATGCTTTTTTGAAGGTTTTCGAATTATTTGTTCCGCCAGTTCTGGATTACGAAATTGAACTTGCAATCCTTCCATAGTGAATTCCTGGCAAATTTTGTGGCGATATGGTTCACCCTCATCCTTATCACTAGTGAACGTACACTCATCACAATGTTGGCTTTTGTCATAGGATGCAAAATAGGAGCCATGATTTCCTTCTCTTAAGGTAACAAGCACCTTTTTTTGACGGCACTTCTCATTGGGACAAAGATATGCACCTTTGTATTTCTTGACAGCTTTATCAGCGTCTATATAATCATTAAGATCAACATCGAATGCACAATAACCCATAACTAGACCCCTTTCTTAAATGTTAATATGTAAATTTTATCACACACCGAAAGGAATGTACATAATGTTAAAAGACAAAATTCGCGAAGAAAGAACAAAAAAGCATATGTCTTTATCTGAGGTCGCCCGTCAAAGCGGACATGCAGTATCAACCCTACACGGCATCGAAAACGGTTATAACAAAAGTCCCAGTTTTAAAACCATTTGTGATGTTGCTAACGTAATAGGTATCCCTCTTGATGAACTAGCAAAAGAGGAATGCAATATATCGGGTAGTCCGAACGAAAGGATAAATCCACTAGAACTAGAGTTTGAAAATTCCCAACTTCGGTTAGCACTTGAACAATTCGATTCGGAGTTTTTTACCCGAAAATGTCGTGTCTGCGGATGTGACTGGAATCATGCCTGCCCCGGTGGCTGTTATTGGGTAGAAAAAGATTTGTGCAGCCGGTGTGCAAACAAACTGAGGACGGAGAATCAAAATGGGTGCTGATGATCGTATTGCAACGGTGTATGTAACTCCTGATATTTTGCGTGGATGGATGAATTGTTACGAAAATTTACATAGATACGCTTCCGGAGAATCGAACCTGCTTATTGACACGGTG
Organism: Bacillota bacterium; assembly: GCA_023458755.1. Lineage (GTDB taxonomy): Bacteria > Bacillota > Clostridia > Oscillospirales > Acutalibacteraceae > JAEWYE01. Next base: position 20,666 of record JAEWYE010000024.1, read on the forward strand.
AACGATTGCAGCTCTGGTCAGAAAATCAAAATAGTTCTGATTAAGGCTTAATGATAAATTTGAATGTCTGCCACAGATAAAAAATAAATATTCTAATATAAAAATATTTTTATTATTTTATATAAAATACGTTGATTATTTATTCATTTAGGTGTATAATAGATATAGAAAACAAAGGAAATGGAGTGGTAGAAATGAAAAGCATAACCAAACTTATAGCTGTACTTTTGATTTCAGCAATGACAATAAGTATGACTGCTTGTTCAAAAAAACAAACACCTACTGTTGCTCCGAATGTCGATAAATCACAGAGTAGTGAGATTGATTCTCTTTCCGATTTAAGCACTACATTGAGCAGTCAGACAAGCAATAATTCATCAACAAAGCAAGAACCACAATCCGCTTCGAGTGGTGGAACGACTTACTCAACTAGAATAATCTCTAATTCAAAAAGTTATAGCCCATCTGTCAGTACGAAGTCCGGAAGTGCAAACACCACCACAACCACCGTTTCAAAAAGCAGCATGGTATCGCACAGTACAGGAAGTACAAGCGGTAAATCAACTGCCAGCACATACACGCCGCCGAAACAGACTGCTTCCACTGCACCCACAAAACCGAATTCCTCAACGACAAACACAACAAGCCAAGCAAGTAAACCAAAGACAGCATATGACCGCCCGTTTGACGCTACCAAAATTCGCAACGATATGATAGCTTACGGAGAATCGAAAGGCTTGATATTAAATACTTCCCTTTGGGTAAAATCCGATTTTTCCACGAATGCTGGTTATGACCCAGGAATGGATACAAGAGATGTAGACAACTCCACTTTATTTGCTCAGTTCTGTAAAGATGATATTGACAATACTATAGCGGGAATTAAAGTTACAGAACCCACCGCAAAGAATTCTGATATAAGTTTTAACGTTGTTTTACTTCCAATTTCGGGTAGTCCCGGTGATTATTATATATTTGTTTTATACGGTTGATTAATTTCAACCGTATTTTTTATACACATCAAGTCGGACATTTTGTCCGACCAAACGAAAGGAGCCATCCATGAAAAAGTCAATATTGCAAAAGACAATAGTCAGTCTGTTATTTTTTATGGTAATACAGATTGGCTATTTTTCTTTAAATACCTTTGCCGCAACATCAAGCATATCCTTATACGATGATAATTTTACGTGGAAAAATACAATTAACTTTACAAATCCCGTAAATGGCCACGCAGATTCATTTACCGCAGGCGAACAAATAACCCGTATATATAACAAAACATTAGGAACGCCGGCATATTGTATTGAACCAGGTGCGCCTATCCAGCATAGTGGTACCACGTATTCCAGCGGTAATACAAGCTATTGGAATGCACTTGGAAGACAAAAACAACGTGGTATCAATCTGACATTATATTTTGGCTATCCGAATAACCCAGTAATATCAAAAGGCGCGGCCGGGTATGTAGAATGGCAAATTACACAAATTGCTGTTTGGGAATATGTATTAGGGTACAGAGATCCTGTGACTAATGTCTGTAATAACCGGGTATTAATTAACAATGTTTCGCCCCGTTCCGGATATGGAGCTGCGTTATCGCAGGAATATAATTATTTAGATGCCGTGTTAAGTAAACATAAAATCATTCCAAGTTTTATGTCTGGATTAGCAAGTACAGCTCCAATAATAACCTTAAAATACAACCCTTCATCCGGTTTATATGAAACAACACTTACGGATACAAATGCACTGGCAACTTTGCCGGATATGCCGTTATCAGCAAGTAATATTACCTTTACAAAATTAAGCGATAAGGCATTAAAAATATCCACGCCATATATCATAAGTCAAACTAGCCCGGTAACCGTACAATCCTCCAAGCAATTATCGTTTGGTACTTCCGGTTCAGCTCCGGTTGTATGGTCGTCATCCGGTCACCAAACCGTTTGCACCTCTTGTGGGATTCCCGACCCAGTGACGGCTTACATCCGCATACAAACCGAATCCGTAGGTAATATTAAAATAGTAAAGCATTCAGAGGATGGAGTAGTTGCCGGCCGAATATTCCTAATCTCTGGAAATGGTGTGAACAAAACGGTAACGACCGGTACTGATGGGACAATTACTGTGTCAAGTTTAAACGCCGGTACATATACCATTCAGGAAAGCAACACACCAATTCAGTATAACCAACCGGCAGCACAATCAATTTCTGTTTTGCCTGGCCAAACAACTACAGTTGATTTTACTAACACCTTGAAAAAAGGGCGCGTAAAATTCGTAAAGTCGGATAAATATCAAGGTGGTTACATCACCGGTGCTAAGTACCGAATTTATAAATCGAATGGGACATATACCGGCGTTGAGCTGTCATCCAATTCCGGGCAATGGATTTACAGTCCAGATCTGCCTTACGGCAGTTATTACTTCCAAGAGAGCCAAGCTCCCCAGTATTACGCACTGGATAGCACAAAATATTCTTTTACTGTTTCAAGTAATGGTCAGATTATTTCCTTATCTGTGAGTGACCCTCCTCTGTCTGATGTCTATCCAACATTCATACCACCGAATGCAAGCTACCGGGATAACACCGAAATCATAGCCAGCTACCTTATACATAATAACAGCATAGCAGATCACACATCCGCCACACCCCTAAATGTGACCTTTACCGCTTATTACTTAAATGGCAGCGGTGCAAAAGTAACGATTGGGACACAGCAGAAGACAGTCGTCGTTCCCCGGTTCAATGAAAACCTTGTGTATTTTAAAGTTAAAATTCCTGCCGGTGCTGCAAACATTCATTTTACCTGCACAGTTGACACCCCTTCTGGAGTTGTGGAATCCAACAAGGCCAATAATACCGATAATCAAGCGAAAACCGCTACATCCCTTTTGGATTCTCAAACCCCAAACACCAAGTTTGAAAACAAACCGGATTATTTCAATAAGCCGGATGACAGCGCAGACATTCCGACCGGCAATTATGCAACAAACGTTACACCAAGTGCAACGTGGCAGCAATGGGTATATGAAAACAATGCCTTTGTAAAAAAGACGTTTGGATTCACACTGGCCACCGATCAGCAGCTGATTCCGGATGTTAATTCCTTATCACATTACCAGGAATACGGTTTATGGCACATGAAATCTGGATACGGGGTGAGCTTAACAGCTAAATCCAATATAGCGGCTTTTAACGGAGCTATTCTACCGGATTCTGGTGCGTATGTGCTTCCGCAAAACGGTAATGCATATTTTCCTGAATTCGCGTATGAACTTGCCGAATCCAAATACCGAACGCTGCAGCTCACGGCGGTCAACACCCTGCAATTTGAACAGAATCCATTTTCGATAACCAAGCAGGGCGAAAAAGACGGCCGGCGCATACACTACACCCCTTTGTGGTATCCAGACGGTAATTACACTGTTAAGACGTATCTTTTTGATTGCTGGACGCCGGCCGGGATGGTAAGCTTACAAAACACTCTGCAGCCGGTTGTCATCGGTGGAAGTATGTATGACGATTGGTATATCAACCATACCGATTAAATGTGTTCAACATGAACACATTCTGAAATCCACCAAACTCGGACAAAATGTCCGACTTAATATCAGCAAAAAGCTCGTTATCATTCAGATAGCGGGCTTGATTATTTCTTTCTATTTAAGGAGTGAGCACAACATCATGGAATTTTGCAAAAAAGGAACAGGTACGAACATGAGTATGAAAAATTTTATGGAAGGGCAGCCATTACCGCAAAACATTGTCATAATTGATCCGAAAAGTGAGTATGAAGAACTACGGAAACAGTTAGCGGAGCAACAACCATGTAATGAAATTATTAACCCTTTTGATATTCATGCTTGATAGTTTAGCTAAGTCGGACAAAATGTCCGACTTAGCTGTTTTTGAGTGGGTAATGTACCATTAAATAATAGCCTTGAAAATTTCGACCGTTTTCAGTAAATCCACGCTTTTTGTAATAATTTACGAGGTTTTCTTCACAGTATAAGATGATTGGCATATTTATTTCATTACTGAAACTGACGAAATTATGTAAAAATTCACTGCCAACGCCAAGCCCATCTTTTACCGCTACTAAATAATGAAGTTCCAGCACAGATTGTTGAGGAAATTCAGCCAGTGTACTAAAAGATAATGCTACTTGAGCCAACAAAGAAAAATCGGTTTTAACCATACGGAAATTAAGCTCATGGGGATATTTATATATAACAACAAAATTATGTTGCCTTTTCAGCCAATTGATAAAAGCAAACATAGAATTCTTTGTTTCTAAATCAAACTGTTGTTGATTTAGAATTTGATTGTTAAGTATTTTAAAAAGTTTATTATTATAATTACGCCGATTACTAATAATCTCTTTTATTCTGTTAGTAAATGATTTATGGTAATAACTTTCTAAATATTGTTTATGCTTAATTAATTCAGCAATCATAATTTAATCACCTTATTTATAATAGTTAGGAGCGTACTTATGATAAAACGTGCGATTGTTTATAATCGTAACTGTCAAACTGGATATTATGGAATCCAGATTGAAGTTTCAGATTTATGCAGCTGTTTAATACGTGAAAAGGAGAACTCTTTAATTGGCGATTCAGAAAACAAACTAACTTGGGAAAATTCAGATTTTATATACGGTAGTGGTACTTCCTGCATTGGACAAAAGATTCGCTGTAAACACTGCGGAAAAGCCATCGGAATTGCTAAGAGTGATTCAATTATAGGAACTACAAGAACTACGTTAGGAGATGATGAAGATAAGCAGACAATTCAAGAATTACTAAGTAAAGATGTGCATAAACAGCACGCACAAAAAGATAATGCTATTATAACATTTATTAAAAGAATACAAAAGCATTTCCATAGTGTAAATTCATAGTCGGACAAAATGTCCGACTTAATATCAGCCATAAGCTCGTTATCATTCAGATAGCGGGCTTTTATTATTAATTAAGAAAGAGGTTTTATCATGAGAAAGATGTTCAAAACAAAATCCTGGCTCCGGACAAAAGAATTGAAGCAGAGGGGGGCAGCTGCTCTCAAAGATCAAAAAGGCAGTTCCGAAATGGTTGCGGTCATTGTGCTTATTATCGTCGTAATTGTAATTGGTGCCGTTGTATTCTTGCCAGGTCTTAAAACGTATTTGCAAGATACCGTTTTGGCTGGAATCAAAACAGCAACAGAAGGCCTGTTTAATTTTAAGGGTTAATTACATGTTCTATGCCGCTTTTTTCATTGTATTGCTATTAGCATCCGTCATTGATATAAAAACACACACGGTTCCGGTGCCTATTTACCTGCTGCTTATCTTGCTTGGGCTGTACCATCCGGCGTTATCGGCACTGGGAGGACTTGTTATCACGTTCATTCCATTGCTGATAACCGGATTGATTTTTCCAGCAAGGTTCGGCGGCGGCGACATTAAATTTGGAGCGTTATGCGGATTCATTCTTACTGGTACAAGAGGACTAATCGCATTGTTTTTCGGTGGCATCCTGTGTTTACTCATTGTACCAATATTGTTAAAAATGCTGCACAAATCTATGAAGAACACAGAGATCCCTTTATTACCGTTTCTCTCAATCGGTTGTGTAATAGCAACATTCATATAAGAAAGGAAAAAAATTATGACAAAGATTTTTAAAAACCGAATTTTTATCGTAGTCATATGCGCCATAATCGCCCTGGTTTGCATAATGGTATATGCTTCAACTGTTAAAAGCGAAGCAAAAAAGGTTACGGTTGTTCGGGTAATATCTTCGATCGCAAAAGGTGACCAGATAACAAAAGATATGGTTGATACCATTACTGTTGGAGGCTATAATCTGGAACCCGGCGTAATCAAATCAAAAGATGATGTCATCGGGAAATACGCTGCAGCTGATTTTGTGAAAGGTGATTACATCCTTCCCGACAAAATATCAAACACCGTCCTGAATGTAGATGATAAACTGACAAAACTGGATGGCAGCAAGGTTGCATTTTCTATCAGTATTAAAGATTTTTCGGACGCTTTATCGGATAAGCTGGTAAGCGGTGATATTGTTTCAGTAATCGCCAGTCAGAAAGGTGTTACAGCTATACCCCCACAGTTGACATATGTTGAAGTTCTTGCCGTAACAACCGGAAAAGGTGTGGACAAACAATCCACCGTAAAAAATAAAGAGGAACAGGACACCTTAAAGACTGTAACATTGCTGGTAACTTCGGAACAAGCGGTGCAGCTGGCAAATTATGAGGATAACGCTGAAATTCACCTTGCCTTAGTTTATCGAGGTGATTCAAACAACGCTAAAAAGTTTCTGGACATGCAAAGTGAGGTACTCAAAAATGGAAAAACTGATAGCAGTAACCGGTAATTCTGGTAAAACTGTATTTTCCTATTATTTTGCTCAAGTGCTGGCAAAACAAAAGAAAAAGGTGCTCATTGTTTCAACAGACAGCCTGCAGCCGGCATGTAAGATGCTGTTCCCAACAAGGAAGCTGGAACCAAACCGTTCGCTGGGAAATCTATTATCGCTTGCGGCTGTTACGAAAGCGGACATTTTCAATAATTCTAACGTGATCGATGACGACTTGCTATTATACAGTTACGCCCCGGGTGAAAGTCATTTGACATATCCGGCAATTACAACAACAAATCTTCACAATGTATTCCATAAATTTTATGCCATTGCGGATTATGTTGTAGTTGATACCTCCACGGCACGGAACGTGATTGATCAATATGTATTATCAAAAAATCCGGTTCAGCTGTGTATTACCACAGCTGATGAAAAGGGTTTCCATTACCGTGATTATTATAAATCGGAAAATGGAAGCGTAATTCCGATCTTGTTCAACAACAGCGTTTACAATCCTTTATCGGATATTCTTGCCACATTTAGCACGACCGTTAAACACATTCTTCCATACAGCAAAAGTCTTACGAGCGTATACAACGGTGTCAACATATCGGACATTACAGCACCCCGGCGATACCGGAAGGTACTTTATAAAGTTGCAGGTGAAATTTTATGATGAACTATACACGCAGAGGGTACAATGAGAAATACCCCAAAATACTAGATGAACTTCAAAAGGATCAAAACGATGTATTTTGGAAACTCAACCAATCTGCAAACGGTGAGAAGGTTGAAAGCAAGAATCTGCTTATCCCCTACATAGCAAAATACTTAACTGACAATAATCTAAAGCTGGACGGATTTACAAACGATGAACTGACTGAAAAGTTGTATAACGACCTGCAGGGCTATTCTGTTTTAACCGCCCCGCTTCAAGATGTATTCGTTGAAGGTATCAACATAAACGCCTGGAATGATATCCGGGTTAAGTTTATAAACGGACAATCCAAGAAAATTGATGGTTTTAATTCTCCGCAGCATGCAATTGATATTTTTCGGCGGTTGCTACAAAGCTCCGGCCAAACGCTGGATGAAGCAATCCCTATGGCAGAGGGCAGTATAAATAATAATATCCGCATAACCGTCCTGCAGGCGCCGATCGTTGACAATAACATCGGCGTATGCTGCTATATACGCAAGCTCAGCAAACGTGTATTCACCGAAAAGGAATACCTTGTAGGTGAATTTGCGGTAAAAAAAGAACTGGATTTATTGCGTACAGCATTACGGCGCGGCGTATCCACCCTGCTAGTTGGCAAGGTAAACACCGGTAAAACAACCTTAATGTCTTATTTGTTGTCCACTTTACCAGATGACACGCAGATTATCACGATTGAGCAGGGAGCCAGAGAAACCAATTTAGTAAAAACCGATTCAGATGGTAATGTCACAAATAATGTTGTACACTTGCTCACCAAAGAAAGCCAAGTCGAAGAACAAAACATAACACAGGAAAAACTGGTAGAAAAAATGCTCAGACTAAATCCGGATGTTGCATCCGTTGCGGAAATGCGTAATACAGAAGCGTATGCAGCACAGGAAGCCAGTTTATCCGGCAATGTGATAATTTCAACCGCCCATGCCGGCAGCCCGCAACAAGCGCATAAAAGAGTTGCCAATCTGTGCCGCAAAAAGTACCCGATTGACTTTCATACTGCCCTTGAGCAGGCCTGTGAGGCTTTCCCGTTGGTGGTATTCATCCACACCTTAGAGGACAACAAACGCCGAATTATGAACATATCCGAATGCGTCGTGGAAAACGGCAATATTAATTACCGCACACTATGGGAATATCAAATTGAGGATAACTTTATTGATGAATCCGGAGCACACATCCGAGGCAAGCACGTCCAAGTTAATGACTTGTCGGAATCCTTGCTGACCCGCATGAAAATGTACGGCATCAGCAAGGATGAAATCGAGCAGATCAAAATATAAGTCGGACAAAATGTCCGACTTAGGAAAGGAATCCTATGCAGATATATTTAGGTGTAGCTTTTATTGCTGCCGTTATTGCTCTCTGTGCCGGCATACATGTAAGGATGGATGATTTAAGCGCGCTTTTACAGTCTTTCCACAGCAGTTCTCTAAAGCAAATGGCGACACATAAAGAAAAAAAGCTGATTGGCAGCATTCAGCGAACAAAAACCATGATGGCTGCAATCGGGCAAGAAAATAAATTCTATTTTCTTTTAGCTGTTTCAATGGCACTATTCGTAATTGGGTTTACAGTTGGAATCAGTTTTGACAACTACTTTTTATCACCTGTTTTGGCTGTCGGATTCGCTGCAATTCCGTTTACCTATATCCGATTTCAGCACATAAAATACAACAAACTTGTCGTAGAAGAATTAGAAACTGCGCTGTCGCTAATTTCCATATCGTATGAGCGTACTGAAAATGTTCTAACGGCAGTAGAAGAAAACCTGGAAAATATCAATATGCCTATTAAGCAGACATTTCAGGAATTTGTTCAAACAGTTACCTATATCGACCCCAGTCTTGAAAATGCCATTGATGAAATGAAACGGAAAATCAATCATTCAGTGTTTTTAGAATGGTGTGACGCCTTAAAGCGCTGTGTGAATAATCGTGGCTTGAAATACACGCTGCGCCCAATTGTAAGCAAACTGACAGAAATAAACATTGTGACATCGGATTTAAAAAATATACTTTACAAATCCGTTCGCACCTTCTGGCAACTGCTTGCTCTGACAGTCGGATTGCTGGTAATCGGTATCGAGGTACTACCGAACAGTATGGATATCACATTGCCGACAACGATTAAAAATATCATTATAGCAATAAATGTATTGCTGATTATTGTTGCCGTTATCCGGGTGTCGATAGAAACACAAGACATTAAATTCGACATTTGACAGAAGGGAGGAAACTGTATGAACCCTTTGCTTTTTCTGGTATTTATTTTACTGACAATCATCCTTTACTGCATTTTTGCTAATGTGCTCCGACTACCATCTTTCAAAGCGAATCGCGCCTTTAAGAAAAAAAACGCACACAAGCAGCATACCTTTTCAACTATGCTGGATGTTTTCTCAAAGTCTGCAACAAAACATATTCCAATGAGCATTTTGAAACAAGCCGAATTGAAAAAAGTTTTGCAGGCGGCAAATATTGAAGTAACCCCAAAAGAATATCTGGCAGCAGCGATCGTTCATTCGCTGCTTTTTCTTTTATTTGCGATTCCACTGTTTTTTATCAATCATCTTATAGCGCTGATTCCGGCCGCATTCACTTGTTACATATTTTATAGCCGATACCATTCGGCATTTAAGGCCGGGGATAAGCGCAAAATTGATATTGAAAAGGAACTGCCGCGCTTTGTCGCATATATGGCACATACCCTTAAAAGCAGTCACAATCTGATTAATATGATAGACACGTACAAGGCAAATTACCACAGTGCGTTGACCGATGAACTTGCTTTCACGGTAGCCGATATGCGTACCGGTAACCAGGAACGAGCATTGCAGCATTTGGAAGCCAGAATCAATTCGCCGCTGATGGGCGAGCTTGTTCGCGGTTTACTTTCAGCTTCCAGGGGGGAGGATATGACCGCATACTTTGATAACCTCAGCTACAAGTTGACTGAGGTTGGCCAGCAGAGACTAAAAGAACAGGCACTAAAAAAAGAGCCAAAAATCGCGCGAATGTCTTATCTGCTTTTCGGTGTTGCGATGGTTTCAATATTTGTCATTTTAATTATCTCTGTACAGTCTGCATTCTCCATGATGGGAGGATAAGAACATGCAAAAATTACAGCACATTTTAAAAAGCAATCGCGGCGGTGTAAGTCAATTTGTTGCGGCCACCATATCCATGTTGGCTATTATCATGCTGTTCCTTGCACTTACGGCCGGCTTAAAGACCTTCAATGAATATGGAACGCTAAATGACTTCGGTAATGAGTTGATTAAGACAGCTGCAAATACCGGCCGCTGCTCCGGAGATAAATTAACTGATCGTTACGATCAGCTTGCTGCATCCACTGGTATAAAGCCAACTGCCACCTATTCAGCAGATTTTTTTAATCCGGATGATAAAACCGTACAATACGGCAATGTAATTACTCTGCAGCTTTCCTTAGATACTCATATTTCAGCTGTTGGTATTTCAATTCCGATTACGCTGCAGGTTACGAAAACAGCCGAATCTCAGCAATATTGGAAGTAGGAGGAATAACATTGCTTAAAAAAACACGAACCCTCTTACACAGCAACCGTGGTGACGCTTTGATATTCGGCATTGTAATGATGCTGGTTGTACTTATGGTTTATTACTGCGTGCTTACATTTACAAAACTTAAAATCACTACAGCACATATCCAAAATACCGCCGAGCAAGTTCTTGACACCTACACCACTACACAAGGGCGCAATGCGGTAGAATCCATTAAAAATGGAACAGATTATACCGTAGTGCTGGACAAAGACCTGTATACCCAACGTTTGAAGGACGCATTGGATATTAATAATGATTTTACCGGATATGACCAGAATCGAAAAGGGTTTCAGATATCTGATGTAACTCTGAACTATTCGGTCAGTAATACCATTGATTCCAATGTTGCCTTTAAGCTCAATGAACCTATCTACTTTTTCGGCATTGAAGTTACGGCGATAAATGCCACCGTAACGGTGGCAAGCAAATACAATATAAAATAAAGGAGCGAGCAAAATGTTAGTAGCAACAGCAATCGGCAGACTTGTAGCGGAACCACAGCTTCGGGAGATCAAAAGGGACAATAAAACATATTCCGTTTGCGAATTCCGGTTGGCCTGCCAGCAGCGAAAAGACAAGGTTGATTTTGTAAAAGTTGCGGCATGGCGCGGAATGGGAGATTTTATTTTCAATCATGTCCATAAAGGGCAAAAGATTTTTGTAAGCGGAGAATTAACAATTCCACCTTATGACAAGGAGAAGGGACGAGCCTTTGAACCTTATATCACGGTTAAACAGTTTGAATTCTGTGACAGTAAGAAAAAAGAGCTTGCTCAGGAGCCACCTGCAGAAGCTCCGGCACCGGATGATGAAAGTCTTTACGATTCTTTCAGCGAGGATGACATTGCCGGCAGCATCCCTGAATAATTTGCCCCCCAGGCGTGATGAAAAACAGATCCATTTCGGATTCATTCATCACGCCTTTTTATTTAAAAATTGAGAGGAGTTAAAAATTATGGTTAAAGAAGATTTAGAAAAATATGTGGATGGCGCGGTTGTGGATAATGTTGCAACTGCAGTGTTTCACACCGATGCTGAAGTCATTTTTCAAGATGATAACGGTCGTCTTTTTTTCTTTTCCGTGGATGATCCGACAGCATTTGAGCTCGGAACCGTGGCCACTGTTGAAGTTTTGATACCACTAGATCAAGCCAACGAGCAGATAAAAAGAAAAATCAGTGAAGCATTGAGGGGGTAGAAAATCATGCCATATGACAAAGCACAGGCTGCAGCTTACCAGGCACAACAATATCAAAACATGAAATCCACGTTGCAAAGCGTGATGGACAGCTATGAGCGAAATCCGGAATTGATAGCTGAAATGCTTGAGTTTAAAAACAGATTCTACAACTATTCCATCAACAATACTCAGCTCATTTACGAACAGAATCCGGCTGCTACATATGTCGGCAGCTACCAAAAATGGAATGAGCAAGGTTACCATGTTAGAAAAGGACAAAAAGGTATCAAGATTTTTGTTCCTATAAAAACTCAGCTTTTCCAAATTGGAGAGCAGAACGGCAAAAAACAATTTAAAAAAGTGTCAGATGCCACGCCGGAAGAGCAGGAGCAAATAAACTCCGGCAGACTTAAACCTTTTCTGACAACACGTTTCACCGTTGGCAATGTTTTTGATATTTCTCAAACGGACTGTCCGCCGGAAGATTACCCTAAGTTGTTTCATATGGGATACTCATCCGAGCAACATGCAAAACTTTATGATGTTGTCAAGGCTTATGCAGAAAGCAAAGAACATCCGGTTCTCGAAAAAGACCTGCAGTCTATTGCTCTACGTGGACAATTTTTCCCGCTAACAGGAGGAATCGAAATCAGTGATAAGCTGAATGACACCGAGAAACTTTCCACCCTTACGCACGAACTAGGCCACGCTTTACTTCACGGTGTTGATGAAAACAAACCGGCCAGCGTTGTTGAGTTGGAAGCCGACTGCATATCCATCATGCTGCAGAAAGAATTAGGCATTGATTTGACTGATTCACGAAAAAACCATTTTGTCCAGCATTTCAATAAATGCAAAGACAATATAAAAGACTTTAAGCTGGATGAAGTCCTGAAAAATGTGAACGCTGCTTACTTCAATCTTCGTAATGAAATTGACCCGATGATTGAGCAAGCAATGGCACAGGCCGAAAAAGCTCAGGATACCAAATCCGCTTTAGAAGCTTTAACACCGGAGCAGAAAGAAGAAATTATTAACGGTTTTGAAATGGCAAGAGATTACGGTGTAGCGGATCATCTGTCTGAACAGGATTTATCTCAGTATGACACTATCATCGAAGAACGAGCTGCTGCAGCTAAGAAAGAAAATGTACCGACACAAGAGCATCTGATGGAACAGCAACTGAAAGACTTGTACCCAACAATGAAAACAAACGCTGGGTACTATATTCTTGACGAAGTACCGGGTTATGCTGTTGGCTTCAACCCAAAAGCACCGGAAGCATTGGTGCTGTGGTCAGTTTATGAGAACAACGATTACCGAGACGGCATCTATCGGCATACGCTAAGCGGATTTGATTATCGGGACTTGGTAGAATCCGGACTTCATGTGGAACGGATTGAAGAAATTCTGTCTGAAGTCGGGTATACCTATGAGCCAATGGTGACGGAAGATGTACAGCAGTCGGAACCTACAACAGAGCCTACAGCAAAACAACCGACTTCACCGTCTGCATTGAAAAGCCGTACAGATTTCAAAGAGCAGGACGCCGCCGTGCTGGAATACATAAAGCACAACGTACCCATTTTGAAGGTTGCGGAAGACATGGGCTTCACCCCGCAGAAGATCGGCACACTCTACACTTTAAAAGAACATGACAGTGTGCGTTTTTATGAAGATACTAACAGCTTTCATCGTTTTTCAACGAATGTCGGCGGTTCAACCATAGACTTTGTAAAGCACTTCGGCGGAATGAATGAAAAAGAAGCTATTCAGTCCCTGAAAGATAAATATCTCGGTAATCGGTTTGACGCTTTGCCGCCGCCTCCCCCTGTACAGCCTGCAGCTCCGAAAGAACAGAAGCCCTTCGAACTTCCGGAAAAGGCAGACGGCAAATTTGCTCGTGCATTTGCCTATCTTACAAAAACACGCTGCCTGGATGCAGACATTGTTCAACGCTGCATGAAGGATGGCCTCATTTATGAGGATAACAAACACAACGTTGTATTTGTTGGAACGGATGAAGGAGGGAAGCCAGCATATGCTACCCGGCATACCACGCTTACAAATTCTGATTTTAAACGTGACGTTGCCGGTAGCCGGCAGGATATCGGATTCATGGTAGACAATAAGGCAGACAAGCTCTATGTTTGTGAAGCTCCTATTGATGCACTTTCAATCATGTGTCTGCGCAAGCATCAGGGGCAAGATTGTAACAAGGCCAGCTACCTTGCTACATGCGGCACTGGCAAAGATATTGCTTTGTACAACCGCTTAAAGCAACACCCCAACATAAAGAATGTCGTTCTAGCAAACGATAACGACGAAGCCGGTCAAAAGGCCAATCGTAAAATTTACGATCACCTAAAAGCAAATTACCCCCAGATAAATGTAAGTTATCTGAGACCGAAAGAAAAGGACATCAACGAACATCTTTGCAAATTTTGTGAAGGGAAATGCACTCCCACAGCCCCTAAAAAAAACAAAGTAAAGGAAGTTGAACGATAATGGCAGATAAAAAAGCAAAAGAAATCAAAGGTATGGTGGAAGCTATCTTAGCTCAAAAAGGACAGAGCTATGACGATTGGCTTTACCAAAAGCACCTAGAATGTTTGGCCGAAAATTCAGAAACCGTTTTGGCCGCACTCAAAAATGTTCACCAATAAAAAATTTACATAATTGGAGGAAATATTATGAATCAACTATTAGCACCAGTTCAATTAGCCGTTTCAATGCCCGCCGGCCTTTCAGAAACAATCAACAATTTTATGACAGCAGGTCAAATTATCGGCGGTCTGTTAGCTGGCATTTTTCTTTTAATTGCTGCCATACAGCTTATGAGCGGTGGTCGTAATGCAGTAGAAGTAAGCAAGTTCAGAATTATTTGCGTTATTGTCGGCATGGTTCTTGTCGCCGGATGTACCGTAATTAAAACATTTATCTCAGGCCTGATTCAATTTTAACATTAAAATAAGGGTGGAAAGGATAGTAAGTCGGACATTTTGTCCGACTTACTTATTTTTTATGGGTGGTGAAATTATGAATAAATCTGAAAATTTCCGAATGAGGCTACAACGTTTTTTATCTAATACACGAGTAGTTTTAACAATTGGCATTTTGGTTTTTCTTATATTGATGGTAGTAATTAACTTTGCGACTACATTGGCTGTACAGGGTTATGATTATTTATTATTTGGTTTAAAGCACAAAGGTGTTATAAACAAATGGATTTGGCCAAGCCCATTTATATTTAATATAAAATTCATTTGGGTATATCTCTTTGGTGCACTTTTATCTTTAGCATTTGCGGTACGACTGGGAATTTTGATGAAAACAAATTTCACGCCTCTTTCTGACAATGAAGTAAAAGGAAGCAGACACTGGACACCTACCGAGAATCTAACCGAAGAGTATCGAAGTGTTCCGGATACAAAAAAGGAATATGAAGGTAAGGGCGGTTTTCCAATATCACGTTATAAAGACAAAATTTTCATTGATGACAGTCCGGTCAACAATCTGATTATCGGTACGACACGAAGCGGCAAGGGTGAATTATTTGTGGTGCCGGCTATTGATATATACAGTCGAGCGAAAGAAATGAAATATAAAGCAAGCATAATTGCGGCCGATCCAAAAGGCGAACTTGCCGGCGCATCCAAAGAAGAACTGGAAAAGCGCGGTTATAATGTTCTGGTTTTTGACTTATTGCATTTTGCCGGCCTATCCTATAACCCGCTGCAACTTGTAAAAGAGGCATATTTAAAAGGTGATAAAGCCGAGGCGCAACTGCTTGCCAACACACTTTCAAATATTATGTTTAATGACCCCACGGCAAAGGATAAAACATGGAATAATTGGAGTATGGCTCTGACTAATGCACTTATCCTTGCTGTAACGATAGACTGCTGCGCTGCAGCTGATCATTGCACAGATGCAAAAGAGAAAGAAGCCTGGTATGACAAAATCAATATGTATTCAGTTACGCGCCTGTTGGTTGACCTTGGTGAACCAGACAGTGAAGACGAAGAACAGCAAAAAAGCCAGTTAGATTACTTCTTTGCCGGCAGAGAGTTAAATGATATTGCAAGAATCCAGTATGCGTCTGTAGCCGCCGCGACCGGAAAGACCAAAGGCAATATTTATGCAAATACTCTTGCCGTGCTGATTAAGTTTACTATGGACAATATCGCAAAAATGACAAGCAAAAACAATATTAATCTGGTTGACATTGGATTTAATAAAGAACAACCAACCGCGGTATTTATGGTAATGCCTGACTATGATACTTCGAATCACTTTTTGATTACGATGTTCATAAGCCAATTATACTATATTCTTTCAAAAACCAGTTCACTATCAGATGGAGGCAAATGTTATCGCGAAGTTGTCTTTCTTTTGGATGAATTCGGTAATATTACACCTATTCCGGATATGTCTCACATTGTGACCGTATGTCTAGGCCGTAATATCCGCTTTGACCTGATCGTGCAGGCTTATTCACAGATTTATAAACTGTACGGACAAGAAGACGGCAAAACTATTATTGGCAACTGCGGCAACCAGATTTATTTGCTTACTATCGAACTTGATACTGCAGAAAAGTATTCAAAACTAATCGGCAACAAAACAATCATGGTATCATCCCGCAGTGGTGACAGCAATTTATCGTTAGATAAAAACATTACCGAACACGTTGATACGCAGCCGCTATTGAATCCAAATGAACTGATGGAGTTTATTCCCGGTGAAAACGTTGTTGTTCGTGTTACCAAACGTGAAGATCTAAAGCACAACAAAATCCGGCCGAATCCCATTTTTAACCACAATGAAACCATTATGAAATATCGCTATGAATATTTGGCAGATGTCTTCGATACGCAAAAATCCTTTGAATCGCTGAATTTATCTGAAAACTGCATACACAAAGATGTTGCTCTTGAAGACATCACATATATTCCTGGCTTACCGGCTAAACCGGGGAAAGAATCAGAAAAACCAATCATGGAAGAGCAGCAATTTAATGAAAGCAAACCTTTTTTCAGCTCGTTATCGAAACGGCAGAAAGAAAGTATCCTGAACTTTCTGTCAAATTCCGATATTGATTTAGATACAGAACTGACTACAGCCGATTTTGATATGTTTCTGCAGGAACTTCTTGATAACGGCCAGATTACACAGCAAACTTATGATGATATCTATAATGTCATCACGGAGGGGAGAGAAATCACTTGATAGCAATTAAAAAGGAAAAACATAAGAAGCTGGCAATTTCGATTGCCGGCTTCTTGCTTTCCATACCTATTTTTTCTTTAACTGCATCGGCAGATACAACTTCAATTATTCAAAACTTTCCGCGCGAACAAAATAGTCTTTTTAGTAATATTCTACGTCAATTAGCCTGGTACATTGTCATTGGCCTTCATTGGATGGTAGTCGAATTGGAAAAAATCGTATACCAGGTGAATGATGTTCTCGGCGGCTTTTTTGTGAGTTCCGGGATGGTAAACCTGGAGAATAAGGTCTTACCGATTGCAGTAGCATTAATTGGTGTTGTAATTGTCTTTATTGGAATACAAACGATGATAAAGCCGCAACAGACAACTACAATCGTTGGTAATTTTATTGTCGGCGTTATTATCGCAATCGCTCTGCCGTCTTTATTAACCCAAGCCTACAACTTTACTACTCAGGCGATTACTTATATTAACAGCGATTCCGATGGCAAAATGCAAAATATGGGCGATAAAATTTTATTGGAAAACATAACAGATACCACCCGGTATGATCAGGCTGGTTTTAAAAGCACCACACTACCATACAAAAGCTACTATGCCATGCCAAAAGCGAACGGCAGTAAAATAACATCCATTGATCCGGTTGAAATTGTTAATCCGGATAACATGAAATATCCGGATGCATGGAAAAACAAAGTGGTCACCGATCAGAACGGAAAGCAAACCCTACAAGAGCTAGGAAATGGAACCTTTGGATTTATAACCATTCCGATGATGTCTGAATATTATTATCGCTGGAATATAGATTGGTTCAACATCATTGTTACCTTATTAATCACTGCAGTATCATTAGCACTGAGCAGTTTGAAAATAGCTCGATTATTGTATGAACTAGCAATTCATCAAGTTATGACACAAATCTGTGGGCTTCTTGATGTAGTAACAGCACAACGGCTGAAAAAATGTATTCAGTCTCTTTTGGCAACGTTCGGTACATTGTTTGGAGTATTTTTTATGCTGCAGGTATATATCATCGGAATGGGTTTCATACAGAATGTAAGCAACATCATTCTAAAATTAATTCTCATGCTTGCGCTTGCCTGGGCGGTCATAGACGGCCCGAATCTGTTTGAACAGATATTGGGTGTGGATGCCGGTATACATAGCGCCATGCGTACCATGTACGGCCTTAAAGCAGCAGGTGGATTGGTTACCGGTGGCGTCGCCGCTTTAGGTGGCGGTCAAGCCCTAAACGCGTTAAAGACAAAAGGCCTCATAGGAGCAACCAAAAGTATCGCGGGTAAGGCAGGTATCGTGGCTGGTTCCGTTGGCGGTGCTGCAGCAGGTGCAATCGGCGGTATGAAAGACACCAGTAAACGGGTTCAATCGGTCAAATCAGCTGCAACGCAAGCAGGCACAAAGGCAGGAATAAGCGGTACCAAAACTGCAGCCGCATCCACTGGCTCCGCTACAACCTCATCCCCTAATTCCAAATCCCACATCGGTACAAGTAATGCTGGTCAAGGTCTAGGCGGTTCCTCAACCGTGTCCAACAACAGTAGCTTCCATGATGAATCGGAACCCTCGTCATCCATGCCTCAAGAAAACGATACTGCGTCGCCCAGTTATTCCAGTCCTGATGTTCAGCCGTCCAGTTCAACTACAAATACTGAAAATCAAGCAAGTGCTGATTCTCCAGAGCAAGTATCTCCTGAAACTCTTGGCCAGCATTTCAGATCAGCAGTAGCCTCAAAGGTTAAGCAGTCAAGCGTTGCCACATCTGCCCGCCATGCTTATTCACTTACCAGAAACAGTGCACAGGCACACGGTAATAAAAAAGTGAACATGGAAGGTCGAATTCAGAACATCCAAAATAGCAACCCAGATGCTACTAGACTCGAGGCAAAACAGCAAGCTAAAAAAGATATCCGGTCTGAAAAAAAAGGAACTAGAAACCAGCGACATGTTCCTGAAGAATCCTGGCTGGAACAGGAACGTGAGGCTGAACGAAAAAACCAACTGCATTAATGGAGGACTAAAAAATGAGGTGTATAATTCCAAAGCATTTAAAAGAAGAATACAAAATATTTGATAAGCCTAAAATTTACTGGAAAGATGTCATTACATGCTGCATTTTAATCGGAATATTTTTTATAGCACAAAATTTTGTACATTCCTGGCTGCAAATTCCATATTGGTTATTTGCCGTTCTGATCATCTACTTTTTGATTCAGCCGGCTAAAAGAAGCAACCCACGAAAAAGGAATTGGGAAGCGCTGCTTTTATTTGTAGGCCGGAGCCGCGAAACCTATTACTCCATAAACCACGTTCAGGAGGAAAATAAAAATGATGAATAAAGAAGAACGCCAGCTGCTGAAACAGCAGGAGGACGATTTTAAAAAGCAGGCAGCCGCGCGACGTGAAGAGTTAAAGCAGCTGGCCGCCGATCGCAAATCAGAAGCAAAACAATTAAAGAAAGAAAAGCGTGATAAATCGATTCAAATTGATTACCTTCCCCCTAAAAAAGCGAAACAAAAACAATCGCAGCGCATTCCAAAAACAGTATTAGATGCATTTCCAATTCGGGACTATGACACACAAAACAATTATTTTATTACGGATGAAAACCAAATCATTGATATATTTCAGGTTCGTGGCAAGTGCTTATACAATGCCTCAGACGCAGAAATCGAAAGCCAGATTGAAACTCTGGCTTATTTTTATCGCCGGTATAAAGCAGACATAAAATTCATCGGCATGAATTATCCCACAAACACAAAAAACCAGCAGGCTTTTTTAACCTACATGCAAAAGCGGCCGGAATTGGAACGATATGAAGATATCATAAACGCCAAGCTGGAAAGCCTGCAATATTTGGAACAGCACACGACCGATCGCGAAGCATTTATCATGATATTTGCCAAAAACGAGAATCATTACAGCACCCTCTATGATTTGCTGAACCGGTCAGGAATCCACATAGACCGTATAAGTCAGGAGAAAAAAGCAAATATCATCTTTCAGCTTAACAACATGAATAAAATGGTGAAAATTTAGGAGGTATTGAATTGAAGGCGTTGAAAACAAAACCAAAAGCTGCAGGAGTGCTGCAAAAAAAATTTAATCCTGCTTTGATATCCAAAATCCAGCCGCAAGGTAATCTGAGGCTGGATGATGAACGGTACATAAAGACCGGCGACGGCTATGTATCCTGCATAATGATTTATGAATATCCGTCCGAAGCATATGATTTTTGGTTGACCCGGCTCATGAATATAGACGGCGTGTATACCGTGCTGGACGTGGCTACAGAGGAAAATGAAGACGCACAAGATTCTATCATAGCGTCTTTGAATGAGTTGTCCGTGCGCTATGAACACGCGAATGATGACGGCACCAGAATCGAAGCTGACCAGAATTACACCCTTTTAAAAGATATGCTGACCTCTATAAAAACTCAAGGTGAAGTTATAAAACTGATTCAATGCCGACTCTATGTTGCAGGGCGCACAAAAGCCGAAGTTGATGAACGTGTATCTGCAGTTATAAAAGATTTGGAAGGCGAAGAATATCGCGCAGCCGTATTCCTTTATGAAACGGAATTTGGATACAAGGCACTATTCCAGCCATATCACCAACAAATAAAAGAGCGCAATAAACGTGTGGGTAATCCTCTGCCAGCTCTGTCATTGGCAGGCGGTTATTCATTTAATTTTGAGCAGCTGGACGATCCTTTTGGTATCCATATTGGTGTATCGTCAACTGGTGGCAACATCATTTTTGATCAATGGCTAAAAACGCTCTTACGGTTATCTTATGACGCTCTGGTAGTCGGTAAAAAGGGAAGTGGTAAATCCACTTTGCTCAAACTGCTTATGGAAAACAATGGTATCATCGGTAATTACATTCGCGTTATTGACGTCACCGATGATTTTACTGATCTTGCTTTGGCGCTAGGCGGTAAGATTGTTACGCTTAACGGCAGTGATGGAATCATCAATTACCTGGAAGTGTTCCGGTCAGATGAGGATGAAGAAACCAGCTTCGCAAACCACCTATCGAAGCTCAATACCTTTTACAAATACCTGTCTCCCACAGCAGACGAAGACGATCGGAATGAATTTGAAGAATATGTCCGAAAACTGTATGAAGTAAAAGGCTTATGGCTCAGCAATTCTACGGAACCACAGAAAATTACCGGCCTTCCTCCGCAGGTATACCCCACTTTTTCCGATCTACTTGCGCTGATCCGCAGTGATTTGTATGTGGACATAGAGGAACGGAGAATTAATCCCAACATGTCACCCAGCAAATGGCGTCGCTTGGAAAGCATTGAACTGACGCTTAGCAATCTCGTGCATACTTACGGAAAAATGTTTGATGGTCACACATCGCTGCCAAACTTAACTGATAAGAAAATTATTGTTTACAACATGAAAAGCGTAAGCAATTTTAAGCCAGAAATATTTAATGCACTACTATTCAACGTTATGTCAATGATGCTGGATGATATGATTCGAATCGGTGCACCTAGTAAAAAAATGTGGGAATCTGGAACTCCTGTTTATCAAATTCCGAAGCTCCTTTTAATGATTGATGAAGCACATAGATTTATAAACACTCGCAATCCTCTTGCTCTTGACCACATGATTAAGATCATGCGTGAAGGCAGGAAATACTTTACAGGCCTGATGTTTGCCAGCCAGTCTATCCGTGACTTCGCGCCGCAGAATAACGACGGTGAAGCTGTTGAAAAGCTAAAAACCCTGTTTGAACTCACTCAGTACAAATTTATTATGCAGCAAGAAAACAACAGTTTGAATTTGATGCGTACCATCTTTGAAGATGGTTTAACCGAAAGTCAACTGAAACAAATTCCTAAGTTTGGCCAAGGCGAATGCTTTCTAATGACCGGCGAAGATGTCCTTCATACCCATATCCAAATTACGGAGCAGGAAGAAAAACTCTTTAAGGGCGGTGCTTAATTTGAAATTCATGAACCGGATAAAAGATTTTTGGAACCGGCTGAAAATCAACAGCACATTGAAATATAAAACCTTTCTTTTTCTTTTAACTGTGTTTGTGCTGATTTTCGGAACGAGTAAATGGTGGCTTCCAAGCGACGTGAAAATCACGGATACTTCCATCGGAACGGCTTTGAATACATCTACAAATACTTCCCTAACTTTGCGGAGCTGGCAGTATAACAGAGCAAAAAATTACATGGAAATCAGCTTTGATATCACCAACAATGAGGATAACCAAAGTCTAAATTTCACACCGTCTGCACACGTAAATACTAACCGCACTTTATCGCTAAATGTGAGCGTCGCACTATGTAAAGATAATTCTCTTGTATTGCAAATTAAAGACGTTCCGCAAAAATGGGACTACATATCGCTTTGGGTGAAAGACAATCAGGCAACCGACCAAAACAACTCTGATTTGCGCGGAGCAAATTTTTTCTGTGATATTCGCCGTGTTGTGATGAATAACGCCCTGCAGCCGAAAGCGGAATTAAGTTATGCGATACAGTCCGTGCAAAACGAAATTGATGACACAAAGAAACAGATTCAAGCCGTGCAGGCAGATATTCAGAAAGCAAAAACAAATATTGATCAGCTGCAGTTTGATATACAGACCTTAAAAGACGGTCAGAAATATCAGACTAAAGAAGAAATTGATAAGTCCAATTCTACCATCAGCAGTAAAACTTCCGAAATGCAATCGCTCAATGATTCTATTGCTCAGTTCAATGATCAGATTAAAAATTACAACGTTAAACTTGATAAACTGAATCAGAAATTGAACGATACCAAAAGCGGAAAGATACAGTCTTCCATTATTCCGGCATCCGTTTCAAGTTTATCCACCGACAGCGAAACGGACAGTTCAGTCACAGTAGACTAATAGCTTTTTTCTTAATTGCCTGCCCGGCAAGGGCAACGTTTAACCTGAAAAGGCGCACGTCCCGACGTGGGTGTTTTTAGGTTAAGAGCATAAGGAGAATCTGTCCCCACTGAACGTGTGGAGTTAGGCAAAGCCTAACGATTTAGTGGGGACAGCAATATAAACGATTCCGTAGGTTCTTACACACGCTATCCGGTTGAAATCCGTATATAAAATAATAAAAAGATTAACTATTAAAAGTCAAGCCTGAAATTGAGGAAGGTGGAAAAAAGCAGATGGTTCAAAAAGGGTATAGCAAAGCAGGCGTCCGGTTGAACGCCGCATCGGCTATTATGAGAAAATTACGCTACCAGACGGTAAGGCTCTCCGGATTTCTCTAAGGCGTAAATGAGG
>JAEWYE010000025.1 GCA_023458755.1 Bacillota bacterium
CAAAGCCGCAATCCGACCACCTCATGTGGAAGTGCGAAAAACGCCCAGCACTGCTGGGCGAAGTGGGCGGCGGGAGGGCGCTTGCGACCACCCGCCTTTATCCTGCTCTTTTTTCGACCGTGGGGAGCTGCTGGATTCGTGGCGCAGAGAGTCTTTTCCCAACGCTCGGCACAAAGCCCTCACGTTGCCGTTTGGGGCGGGATGGGTGTATGGATGCCACCCCGCCTGTCAAAGCGGCACACAGGGCGAACAGGGGGCAACGCTGGGGGACGGGTATGCACCTTAATGCGCCGTACTGTCCTGTGCGCTGTCAGCGGCAGTAGCGGCTTTCTCTTTTTCCTTCTGCTTTTTGGGCGAAGCAGTGGAGGGAGCATCCTCACAGCCCTCGTCGATATATTCCCGGACGGAAGACGGAACGTATTTTTCGTAGAGCTTTTGCAGAGAATCGCAAAGTTCCTGTGTGAGATCCGCATCCTTTTTCTCCATGTAGCGCTTCACCGCACGGAGCTTTTCTCCGTCCATTTGAACGGTAATGCTTTCTTTTTTCATGCTGAGAGTCCTCCTTAATAATGAAATCCCATAAAGGTGAAGCCGGGTTCCAGCTCCGGTTCCTGCCCGGTGAATTCAGGAATGTCAGCAAAAAGCTGGTTGTATTC
This sequence comes from Bacillota bacterium, assembly GCA_023458755.1. Lineage (GTDB taxonomy): Bacteria > Bacillota > Clostridia > Oscillospirales > Acutalibacteraceae > JAEWYE01. The sequence continues at coordinate 657 of JAEWYE010000025.1, forward strand.
CGCGACTTTGCTCTTGCTGAGAGAGGCGAACTCACCGTCATAGGTGGTGTCGCATACAAAAAACGGGCCGCAGATGATGTCCGCGCCCAGCCTTCTGTTGGGCGGCATTCCGTTTAATTTGCCTTCCTCATTGCAGACGGCAACGCATCCGTTTGGAAAGCTGATACATTCAATCAGGCCGCCCACCTCCGCCAGCAGGCTGGCAAGGTCATTGCCGATTTCCTTGACCTGGGGCGCTTGCCCCGGCTCAATTTTGAGTACCTTAATCTTGTTTTCACGCATAAAATCATCCCTTCTTTCTTTTTTATGGAAGATAATTTCTCGGATTCTGCTTTACACCGTTCACCCGCACCTCGAAGTGCAGATGGTTTCCGGTACTGCGCCCGGTGGAGCCCACCTTGGCAACAGTTTCCCCGGCTTTCACGGTTTGCCCCTCACGGACAAGGATTTGGGAGCAGTGTCCATATAAGGTGACCAGCCCGCCGCCGTGGTCAATGGTGAGATAATAGCCGTAGCCTGTGCTGCCATAGACCACGGTTTTCACCGTTCCCGCCTTGGCCGCACGGATGGAGGTGCCCTTGGCGGCGCCGAGGTCCATGCCGGAATGTCCTGCCCACGCGCCGGTGATGGGGTCTGTCCTGCCGCCGAATTCAGAAGTCACCATGGAGCGCCAGCTCTTACCCAGCGGAGAAATCAAGCCGGAGGCGGAGCTTTCCGGCGCTTCCGCGTAGGGCCTTGCATACAGAACCTGTTTGCCGGAATCAAATAAATCCCGGTAGACGACCTGTCCTTTCGAGGAGGATGCGTCCACCACCTTGCCGTCCCCGGCGTAGATGCCAACGTGGGTAATGTTCATGAAGCGTCCGTTGGGCTTGTGGCTCCAGAACACCAAATCACCGGGGGCAAGGCTGGATTTGGGAATGGTCAGCCCGTTGTCCACGCAGTATTTGCCCTGTGCCGCAGCCGTGCCGGGCAGATTTACCCCCAGCTTTTTGTACACCCACTGCACAAGATAGCTGCAGTCAGTGTAATCTCCCTGTCCGCGAAGCTCCTGCGAATAGGGGTCGCCAAGGCGGGAAAGCCCCAGCCGGACAGCCTCCGCACCCGCTTCTCCGACAGGCAAATCGGAATAAAAGCCGTCTATCTGATCCGGCGTCCAGTCCTCCCACAGCCCGGAATAGTCATCTTCCATGGGCGCGCCGGTACCATATCGGGCGCGATAATAGATTTCATTGGCATTGGCCTGATCCTCATAAGTGACGGCTCTGCCGAATAGTGTGCGGATGTTGTTGTAGACAGCGGGCAGAGAAGTGATGGGAACAGCTACAGTGTAGGTTTCCTCCGAGGTGGTACCGTCGCTGTTCTCCACGGTGCGGGTGCGTTCTTCATAGGTCACGAAACAATCTGCAAACTCCCGCGCCGCATGGCGCGAAATGGATGCAGCGTCACGCTGCCCAAAGAACAGAGAACAAAAAATCGCCTTGACCCGGTAATCGTCAAGACTGTCGCCGCCCTCCATCTCAGCGTTCACATCGTCGATGGCACTGTCTATGAGGGTGAAGCTCTGGCGCACATCCCCGATGTATTCCCGGAACTCCGCAGGCATACTCGCCGGAATGACACCGCCGTGAAAGCACAGCTCCACAGCTGTGTTGTTGTGGTTGGTGGTGCCGGAAAGCAAGGAGCAGACCAGCACGACAACCAAAATCAGCGGGGACAGGACGGCGGCAATCACCCAGCCGATGGTTTTTCGGGTGCGCTCATCCGAGAGCGCGGCAGCGGCGGCTTTTGCAACAGCTGCGATGGTTGCGGGATCTGCCATGCCGTCACCACCATTTCAGACCGCCAAAGCCGAACAGACTCTGCTGTTCCGGCTCCGGCTCACTCTCCATGAGCTGCTCGGTATAATCCACCGCCTGCTCCAGAACAGCAGTGTCAAAGCCTGCGGTTTCGTAGCCCTCACGGATGGTGTTGTAGTAATAATCCGAAGGATACCCCAGCCGGTGACCCGGCGTCATGACATAGACCATGGCGGACACCGTCTGGTCGTCCAGAGGCAGCTCCATCATTTCTTTGTCATAAAACCGGGGAAAGCCCTCGTAAAGATCCAGCGCCGCCTCATCCTTCGGTGTGATTTTCCACAGCAGAACAGGGACAGAGGAGCCCTCGCAGGGCTCAACGGTAGCGACAGCCCCGTTTCGGCCACCCCGGAACACAAGGGCATAATCCTTGATTTCGGATGCTCCCACCACCTTGGCGGAGGGGCACCGATGCGCCATCTGCGGCAGATTGAGATTACTGCCGTAGGCAATATACAGTTTATTTTTCATACGCTTCTCCCTTCTACATGGACATAGTAAAAGCGGGGGACTGTTCATCCTCCGCTTCCATAATAGGTTCCGGTACCGCTTCTTCCGGGGGAGCCTGTGTCTGCTGACGCTCCGCCTCACGTTTCTCCCGCAGCCGTTCCTTTTGCCTTTGAGCCTGTGCCGGGTCTTTCCACGCGATGCAGCCCTCCAGATGATCCAGCAGATGCTTACGGGCGGTTTTAAACTCGTCCCCGATCATACCGAGGCGCAAAAGCCACACCCGGAAGGTATATTTTTCGTTGCTGGACTGTGTTTTCGTAGAACTTGCCGACCGCTGGTTGAGCGCCTGCGCGGTCATGGCAAGACAGAACTGGATGTATGCCTTAATTTTTCCGGCATGCAGCTCTCCGTTGAATGCCCGGAACTCCACCGTGCCTTTCTGAAACACGCTGTGCAGGTTTAGGCAGTGGTAGCGGCTGTGGTGGTAATGCTCCCGGCTGCCATCGCCGCCGTTATACCAGAGGTTTTTCAGACGGTCAAGGGTGGCGGGCTTCTGCCGGTTGAGCCGCTCTAAAAAAGCGGGGTCAATCTTCTGGCAGTAGTGGCTTTCCCTCCCACGCGAAACCTTCAGCGCCTTGTAAATCATATCCTCCTTGGCTGCCATGATGTTGACCAGATTACGGAGGTGAGGTGCGTCAAAGGGTGCGGCGTTGATGTGAATATGGATGCCGCAGGAGGAATTTACAAACGCCCCGGCCTCCCGGAGCCTGCGGATCAGCTCCTGCACCGTTTCGATATCCCCATACTGGCAGATGGGGCTGACCACCTCCACGCTGTAGTTCCTATCGGCGCTGACCT
>JAEWYE010000026.1 GCA_023458755.1 Bacillota bacterium
GTTTAAGCCAATTAATGAACACTGTAAAGCTTGTTCAAAAACATCTAAATCCTGAACTGGATGTGGAAGGTGTTGTATTAACAATGTTTGATGCCAGAACCAACTTATCTATTCAAGTAGTTGATGAAGTTAAAAAATATTTCAGAAATAAAGTTTATAGAACAGTAATACCGAGAAACGTGAGACTAAGTGAAGCTCCAAGTTTTGGATTGCCCATAATATTGTATGATGCAAAATCAAAGGGAGCAGAATGTTATATTGAGTTGGCTGAAGAAGTAATTGAGTATTCTGAAGAGGTGGTATAAAAAGTATGGTGAAAAAGGGTCTAGGTAAGGGTCTCGGTGCACTTATATCAAATGAAGCTACAGAAGATGAATCAGGGATAATTGAGCTGAGAATAAACGAAATAGAGCCCAATGCCGGGCAGCCCCGTAAATATTTTGATGATGAAAAATTAGTTCAATTATCAGAGTCAATAAAACAGCATGGAATAATTCAACCAATTATAGTAAAGAAAGATAATAACATATATATAATAATTGCTGGTGAGAGAAGATGGCGTGCAGCCAAACTTGCCGGTTTAAGCAAGGTACCTGTATTAATAAAAGAATTTACAAATAAACAGGTAATGGAAGTAGCATTGATTGAAAATCTTCAAAGAGAAGATCTAAATCCAATCGAAGAGGCAGATGCTTTCCTTCACTTGATGAATGAGTATGATATGACTCAGGAACAAATAGCTGAGACTATTGGAAGAAGCAGACCGGCTATTGCAAATTCTCTGAGGCTGCTTGGTCTTTCCGAAGATGTAAAAAAATATATTGTAAGCGGTGACTTAACGAGTGGACATGCTCGTACCCTGGTTATTTTACAGGATACCGAAATTCAGCTGAAAGCAGCGGAATATATTATAGCAAATAAATTAAGCGTACGGGAAACTGAAAATTATATAAAAAAATTATTTCAAAATAAAAGTGAAAAGAAAAAAGTTGTTGAGAATCCTGATTTTAAGTTTGTCGAAGATAGGTTAAAAAATATATTGGGTACTAAAGTTAAATTACAAGCAAATAATAATAAAGGTAAAATTACTATTGAATATTTTTCAAATGACGAACTTGAAAGGTTATTAGAATTTTTTTACAAAACTCGGTAAAAAAACGACCTTCTAAAATTCGTTTTAGTGCATTTTTTTTATGTAGCAAATGATATTTGTATATAGAAACAAAATTATCCTTAAAACCGAAATTATGGGCAAATAAACTGTATACTAAAAAATAGGACTTTTTTAGTAAGTTGGAAATATAAGGAGTAATAAAAAAATGGATTTTATAAATAATATTTTGAATTTACAATTTGAGATTTTGATTTTGTTTGCAGTAGCTTTCTTTATTTTAATAATTAATTGTTTTATGCTTATAGCTAATATCAAAAAAACCAATAGAATACGGACAAAATATAATAGATTTATGAATGGGCTAAGTGACAGAAATATGGAAGAGCTTTTGGAGAACTGTCTTGAATGTGTTAATACGGTTAATTCTAAAAACAGGGATATTGAATTAAAAATCAATGAAATTGAAAGAAATCTTTTACAATGCATTCAAAAAGTAGGTATAATTAGATTTAATGCATTTGATAATGTAGGAAGTGATCTAAGTTTTTCAATAGCTCTGCTGGATAATAATGATTCCGGTATAGTAATCAGCGGAATATATGCAAGAGATAGTTCTTCCACCTATGCGAAGCCTGTTTCTTTAGGAAAATCAAAATATACACTTTCAGCTGAAGAAATACAGGCAATCGATATTGCCAAGAAAACCAATATTGAAAGAAACTATACTGCTCAGATATAGTGTATTTTATGCCAATAAGGCATATGGAGGCCATTCTGAATATGAACTTTAAATTTACAAATCATAAAGAAAGTAAAAACGAAAAGAAGCAAATATGGATGTATGCATTGATTTTATTTACCGGTGCATTCATAGTTTTGTTATTGACCGCATATAGCCAGGTTAAGTTTCAAAATAACATAAGTGAGTATCAAAACAAGCTATCATCACAGGAAAAGGCAAAAATAAATGCAGTTACCGATTTTAACAGTGCTGTTAAAGAAAATAAAAGACTTAAATCAGAAATTGATGCCTTAAGAAACAAGTTGGTACAGTCCGAACAACAACTTGCAACAGAAGAAGAAAAAAGCAGTGATCTTCAAACAAATTATAATAATACAACCGGCGCAGCCGATTTACTAATAAAGGCTCAAGCCGACTATATTAAAGAAGATTATATAACCTGCGCAGTAAATCTGAAATTCAATATAAATACTACTTATCTCAGCAGCAGTGCTTTGCAGTTGTATAATGAATTGGCATCAAACAGTTATTCTAAAGCATCCTTGTTATTGTATAGGGAAGGGTACGGAAATTATAAAAATAAAAATTATTCCGAAGCAATACTAAATTTCTCCAGAGCAATAGAATTCTCAGAAAAGAATGAATACTATGTAGATGATGCATACTATTATATGGCTAATTCATATTATAAAACCTCAAACTTTAATGGTGTAAAGAAGACATTAGGGGAATTCTTCATAAACTGTCCAAGAAGTTCCTTTACTAAAGATATGAAGATACTAAGTAAAAAAGTAGCCGGGTAATAAAATAGGAAAAGCATAGAAGTGAGCTTTGGTAATAATTACACACGGTTTTTTTAAAAAGTTTTCTACAATTAAAGTGTTGACAAATAGTCGGATTCATTGTAAAATTAAGTTCGTTGCTGACGCGAAAATTTGGAGAGATGGTCGAGTTGGTTTAAGGCACCGGTCTTGAAAACCGGCGTAGGTGTGAGCCTACCGTGAGTTCGAATCTCACTCTCTCCGCCAATTGAATAGAAGCTGACCCATAAAGGGTCAGCTTAAAATAAATGGAGAAGTACCCAAGCAGGTCGAAGGGGACGGTTTGCTAAACCGTTAGTAGGAGTAATCCTAGCCGGGGTTCGAATCCCCGCTTCTCCGC